>JBCBSL010000554.1:0-3129 GCA_039819145.1 Cyanobacteria bacterium J06638_22 | reverse complement strand
CCCACTCCTCATTTGACCTCTTTATATCGAATTTGGCCTCTTTATCCCGAATCTGAATCGCGAATCCCTTATACTCTACTTTCCGTGAAATATTTTCAGAGAAGGCATTTCACGGAAAATAGAATTGGATTTTCTGATCCAGACTTGGATTCACTCCTCATCTAGCTCAAACGGGCATTGCACTCAAGAATGAGTCGTTGGTTGGCGATCGCATAGGGTTGAATTTCCAGCGCCCGCCGAAACGACTGGATCGCAGCGACGTAGTTGCCCAAAGCTGCATAGCACAGGCCTTTGCCGTGGATTGCACCAAAGTGAATCGGATTTAACGCTTCGACCTGCTCGCAGTCTGCCAAAGATTTGCGATAATTTTGCTGCACAAAATATAAGACGGCTCGACGATTCCAAGCTTCAGCAAAATCCGGTTGATCGGCAATGAGCTGGTTGAGCAACGTTTCGGCTTCCTGAAACTTTTCGGCTTCCATTAGCATTTGACTGCGTTCTAGCAGTTCTAACCCGTATATTCCCTTCTGGGTGAACCAAATACGCCACAACTCTCGGGTGGCTTGCTCCCGCACATTCGCTTCTGGATTCTTCAAGTCTTCAAGCAAGGCTTGAATGTCAGGGTTTTGCATTAGTTGCCAGAATTTAGGTGGGTTGTGTCATTGATCTGGATTGCTTGTTAGGCCAGTTTTCTCCCGCAGAGAAATGAATGGAGCGCCGTTGAAGATTCGACAACCACGGTGGACGATCACGCACTCGAGCTAACATGGGTACGCTTGTTTCGGAGCATCCTGGATGTTGGTCATCACTGTAACGAGGATAGGGGGGTGGCGACAACCTGAAAGCAGGAGACGCGGCGGCAATCAACCGGAAGAGGAGGGGGCAACGGTTTCAAGAATGGGGACTAACTGAAGAGAATACGTCGCCTCAAAGCAATCTTTTTTATTGTCCAAGCTCCAGAGTTCTAGTGCGCAGTCATCCCCTGGCTCACGGGGATAAAGATGCAGCCAAATGGCCCCCTTTTCCAAATGTGGGGTTAGCTCGAGCTTGGCGATCGCCCCCTGCTGTCGCCGATCCAGCGCCACCGCCAGACGGAGTAAGGGGCTGAGCTGGTCTACAACACGCCGATAGGCTTTACTACTGATGTTGCGATAGTTATCATGCTTTCGCTTAGGACAACTCTTGCGGTGATAGCGAGCGATATTGGCAATGGTCTCAATTTCTAGCTCAGTAAAGCCGAGCAAGTCGGTGTTACGAATCAGGTAGTAGGAATGCTTATGGTGAGAACCATGGCTAACAAAGTGCCCGCAATTGTGAAGCATGGCAGCCGCCCACAGCAGTTCCCGTTCCTCTTCGCCATAGTCATGCAAGATGCCCTGGGTTTGGTCAAATAAACTGAGAGCATGGCGGGCAATGCATTCGGCAGACGAAAGCTTGACGTGAAACTTTTGAACCGTTTGCAAGACGCTACGTTCGCGGATAGAACTTTGAAACCGCAGCCGATCTTCAATCAGACCGTGATGTAGCATCCAATCCACCACGACCCCTTCCCGCAAGGCCCGTTCACAGACGGAAAGGGTAGGTATATGGAGGAGGGTCATTGCTTCTTGCAGGATAATGGCTCCGGGCAGGATGATTTCGGCGCGGCGCTCGTTCATACCAGGCAGGGAGCAGCGTTCGCTGTAGTCCATCTGCCGTAGCTGCTCGACGATATCACGCAAGTCCTTCACGCTAAAGCTATAGCCATGCAAGGGGTCGGGAACGGTGCCCGTATGTTCGCGGGCATGGAGAGTAGCCAGAGCTTCGATGGTGCCAGAGGTTCCTACCAAGTGACCGGTTTCATGGGCCTGGAGGTGCGATCGCAAATCGTCTGCCGGACGTTCCAACATGCCTCGCACATAGGCCTGCAGATAGTTGAACTCTGAATCCGAAATGGGATCAGTGGTGACAAACTCAGCACTCAGCCGCACCGCCCCCACCTTCGTACTGCTTAGAAATCGGGCAACCCGCCCATCGCCCAAGATGAGTTCGGTGGAGCCCCCGCCGATATCAACAATGGCATGGGGTTCGTTGTTGAACGCCACACCAGAGAGGACGCCTAGGTAAATGCGTCGCGCCTCTTCGTGCCCAGAAATAAGGTTAATTGCGAGTCCCAGCTCTTCTTCAATTTGCTGGAGAAAGTCGCGTCCATTCGGGGCTTCGCGTACGGCGCTGGTGGCAACGGCAACGATATCATCCACCCGCAGGCTGTCGGCCAATTGCTGGCAACGACGGAGTGCCTGGGTTGCCCGGTCCATTGCCGCTGGTGTCAGGCATCCGGTCTTGGGATCGCGATCGCCCAACCGCACGGTCGCCTTTTCCTTCGCCACCACCGTGAAGCTGGGGAGCGCCGGTTTGATATCAACGACCACCATGTGAATCGAGTTGGTGCCCACATCGATTGCCGCCAAAGTGCGATCGGAGTCGTGGGGCAGGGAAGTCCGGCTCTGGTATGTTATTAAGCTCGTCATTGGCATGGTTGGGTGGGCGATCGCATTCGAATCCCGACCTGGGCTGAGACAAAAATTGCTTGGCCAAATACGCTATGGGGGCAAGCAGACAGACCATGCCCTTTTTCCTGACGTCTCTTTTGGTGCCCATGTTTCTGGGATGGGCAGACGGCAGATGCATATTTACCGATCATACGCCTAGTGAAGGCATCGCACTCACCCTAGCCCCAAAGAAGGCTTCGGATAGAAGTTGCGACCCGGATTCAACCGAAGGGGGATGCAAAAAATCACCCTGATTTTAGCCCGGGAAATCAACCCCGAAACGTTGATACATTGAAAGTTCATCAACGGTGAAACTGAGCAACACAAACACCGGAGTGTTATGGCGCTACGCACTCAAGTAGAACCCAATCATTTTTTGAAAGCCGCACGCCGTGCGGCTTTCAAAAAATGATTTATCCTAACCTCAAGGCGTACGGCTCCCCTGATTAAGGGATTTTTGGGCTGAGCAGATTTATGGCGTGCCCCTGCTCAGCCCAAAAATCTTTGGATTCTGCAATCCCAAGAGCCTCGGTACAGGACAAAAAATCAAACCCCAGCTAAAACCCTTGATTTTGATTAGCGCGGGCGGTGCCCGCGC
>JBCBSL010000553.1:0-3134 GCA_039819145.1 Cyanobacteria bacterium J06638_22 | reverse complement strand
TGCGAGCCGTCATGATGGATCGTGCGGGTTGCAGCAGCTCAAACCGCCACTAAGACCATCAATTGAGAAAAATCGCGGGAGACCAAACGCCTCCGCTACCATAAAGGAAACGCCAGTCGATTCTGGTACCTCTATCTCCGTATATCTGCTCTAGCTTATCCGGAGAAAACGCCTACGACTTCCACTATCCGAGCGATTTGCATACCACCAACCCATGAAACATTTGGCAACCTCTCTGACTCTTCTTGCCGCCGGAATCGTGGTAGGAGTCGCAGGCGGCTATCGCCTCCGCATGAGCACTGAGCCCACGGCTCCCGATCTATCTGCTCCCATGGTGCAACCGCTGCTCGACCAGTCTAGTTCCGTTCTGCCTGACCTCCCGAGAGCCGCTGCCGCCCAGAATCGCAACTTCATTGCTGATGCAGTTGAGCGGGTTGGCCCTGCTGTCATCCGCATCGACTCGTCTCGCGAAGTGGCCGGCGCTATGCCAGAGAATTTCGATAATCCCTTTTTCCGCCGCTTTTTTGGGGATGAAATGCCGTTACCAGAACGGGTCGAACGGGGAACGGGATCGGGCTTCATTGTGAGCGATGATGGTCATATCATTACCAATGCCCATGTGGTCGAAGGGTCTGACCTTGTGCGGGTAACGTTAAAAGATGGGCGCGAGTTTGAAGGTCAGGTCGTGGGAACTGACCCCGTCACGGATGTAGCTGCCATTAAGATTGAGGCGACCAATTTGCCCACGGTGACGCTGGGTAGCTCGGAAGCGTTGACCCCCGGCCAGTGGGCGATCGCCATCGGCAATCCCCTTGGGTTAGACAACACCGTGACCGCAGGGATCATCAGTGCGACTGGGCGTTCTAGCTCCCAGGTAGGGGTGCCCGATCGGCGCGTGCGGTTCATCCAAACCGATGCCGCCATCAATCCTGGCAACTCTGGTGGGCCCTTACTCAACGACCGGGGCGAAGTGATTGGCATCAACACGGCGATTCGTGCCAATGCCCAAGGGCTAGGGTTTGCTATTCCCATCGAAACAGCGCAACGCATCGCTGAGCAACTGTTCGCCGATGGCAGCGCAGAGCACCCGTATCTGGGGATTCAAATGGTGGATCTATCCCCCGATGTGAAGCAGCGCATTACGGAACTCGATCAGATTGACACAGAAATCGCGGTCGATCGCGGGGTTCTCATCGTCCAGGTAATGCCTGGAACGCCCGCCGAGGCAGGGGGCTTGCAAGCTGGAGATGTCATCGTTGGGATTAACGACACGCCCATCACCACTTCCACTGGAGTACAAGAGCAAGTGGAGCAGGTGCAAGTCGGCGATCCGTTGGAAATCGCCATTAATCGCGAAGGCGAAGAACTGATGCTCACTGTGCGCCCTACCGATTTTCCTGTTGATCAAATCCGCTAACGGGTCCTGTGCAAATAGAGACAAATATCCCAGAAAACCTAGTAACAGGATGGGCTGTTCCTGTCCTCTCATAGGACTTTCTTTTGTATCTGTTCGCTAAGCAAAATTAAGAAATACATCACCTTCGTGTACTTGCGCGCAAAGTGGGAATGCTGAGCATAAGAACAGTCAGAAGCGGGTCGCTCATAGCATCATCTGCCGATGGTTTCGTTGCGTTGTTCGGTGCATGGCTTCCCCCCTCGCCAACCACAAAAACTGCCCTCATAGTCGGTGCAACTGCTAACGGCATTGCTAGCGATCGCGATCAAACGCCCGCATCCATCCCCACATTGACGCCACGAAACATATCTCTGATTTGTGCATCGTTTTCTTGTTTTTTTAATCCCTTAATAGCTGGTAAAGGAGCCTCATCTTGTTTTCAAGTGCGTGTTTTTGAGTGCATTTGCTGTGAGGTGATTTTTCAGAAAGGCTATCCCTGCTGGTTTCAGTTCAGCTTGGAAGCAAGGCATTTTGTGTTCCGAGCGAACTCGAAGAAGACAGTTCTAAAAAGGGAAATTCTTTCTGGAAAATCTCCTAAGTCCATTGAGAACCGCAACGTTTCTGTCAATCGTTGGAAACATTCCACAAGGCAACCGATTCGGGGGTGATTGTGCGAATTTCTATATCGTTTGTTTCGTTGCGACTCCTTAGCTAACGCCGAATGACCTCTGCTGTTCCTGCTCCATGGAGATCATGGCAGCAGAGGAACACATTGGTTTTGCACATATCTTATTGAGTTGGTGGATCATGTTTATGTATAACTTTGGACCGATTACGGTCAGCCGCCGTTCTACAGCCGAGGAACGACAGATTGCACTCAATCAAATGTATCGCCAAGTTTTAGAACGCATCCCCTTAGAGTCTGAGCGGGATAGCCTAGCCAAGCTAGAAAAGGATTTTCTAAAGGACAAAATTGGGGTTCGGCGATTTTTGAAAGAGCTGGGGTGTTCAGATTTATATCTCAAGTTCTTCTATTACTCGTCTTCCAATGTCAAATTTCTAGAAACCTGCTTCAAGCATTTCCTTGGACGCGCCATTATCAGCCATGAGGAGTTGCGGCATTACGATCGCATTCTCACTCAAATGGGTGTGCGCGACATGATCCGGGCGATCATGGATTCGGAAGAGTATCGTAAGTCTTTTGGATGCTTCACGGTTCCGTACCCCCGCCAATTGAATCGCTACACCTCTCCACGGGCATACCTGGAATCACAGTTAGTGAATGAGGAACATGTGGGGCAGCGGGGATGGACGATGCCAGCTCTCTACTGGCACCAGTTGGGCTATACCTGTGTTGATGGCGTTTGCCATCATCCGGAAGCCCACGAGGATCTAGAACCGCCAAGACCAAGCGTGGTTAATGAATCCCCAACCCCCGGTTCTGATGCGCCACTGGACGCCCCGACCCCTGAAGCATCCGTGGATGAACTCATCACCCTACTCCGCACGGCGAGTCCTGCAAAAGCGCGGGAAATGGTCGCTGGCTTGACGCCCCAACAGCGGCAAATTATCCGCAAAGCCATCCATTAAGAATATGAGTCCCTAGGACCTCGATCCCGATCAAAATGACGGCGACAGAAAGAATCGAGCAAAGGGATCGGGGTCCTTAACGGACTTATATCAAATCCGGTTGAAGAACCCCCAACTATCGTTTGCGCCCGCTGCGTTGCAGCGGGCG
>JBCBSL010000552.1:0-3148 GCA_039819145.1 Cyanobacteria bacterium J06638_22 | reverse complement strand
CCAATGTCCCGGCTCCGGAAAGAAACACCACCGTTGTAGGTGTTGCCATGATTCAGCGCGGATCTGGCATTCTGGAAAATGGTCAGTTGGAAGCAGGCCTCTTCCGGTTCAACTTCACCAGAGCTCTGCGGGATCTGACGTTGAGCTTCTTCGATGTAGAGTCTCGTGGTACGTCCATTTTGCGGGTGAATGGTGAAGATGTGAATCTGGCGATCGCACGTACGGGTGATCGTCGCACTGGCAACATCTCGCTGTCGAACGTCCGCACGCTTGAAGTCATGATTGGTAACGCAAACACCTCGGGTGCCAACCGCAATGACCGGGGCTGGCGCACGGGTGACGGTGTACTCGTCAGCGGCACAGGGACAACTGAGGATGTGCCTGAACCCGCAACCATGGCAAGCATCGCGCTGGCCGCCGGTGGCTTGGGCTGGATGCGTCGCCGCCGTCAGCAGCAAGTTGCTGAAGAGAGCTAAGCCAATTGTCTAATGATCTATCCGGTGGCTCACAAGTGGTTTGGAGAAAGCCAGGCAATTTGTATCGTCACCGGATAGAGTCTCCATCTTGATTTTGAGCGTTAGCGCTCACCGAAGGCATAGGGAATTAGGGAGTATATCGTTTCGGCTGAGATAACAACATTCGTATTGTGTTTCACAAAAATCTCGATCGAGCGGGTAAATGTGGGCATTCTTTTATAAGAAGGGGCACCCTAAAACCCACTCCCTAATTCCTGTGTTGTCGGTGATAGCTTGTGGGACATTTACTTGGCTGCGGGAGCGATCAACCCATCTTCCAACGCCACCTTATAAATGAATTTTCACGATTTTTATGCACCCCTTTGGGGTTTTAGAGAGCAGAATCTATGCTTGCTATGCCTTCCTTTCTAATGCGTCCAATTTCTGTGCCCAAGGTTGGGGTGTTGGCGGTTGGAGCTATTTTGATCGCTATCCAATTGATCCTAACGGGCTTTGCCGATGAACTCGATCATATTGGCATGAGCCTTTTGTTCTGGGCAGCGGTTTGGATGTTGCTTTCCGACAAGCAGAGCAAGCTAAACCTTACAAGCAATGTTCTCTCGATTGGCATAGCTGCCATCGGAATGCTGTGGATATTGTCAAACGCCCAACTGCCCATTGAAAAAGGGAATTACTTCGTACGAATTGCCCCGCTTGTTACGGGGCTTTCCCTTGGGTTACTCGCATCGGGTTATCAAGGGCTGAAGCAATATCGGCAAGAATTAGCCATTCTATTTTTTCTTGGAATTCCCAGAGTTTTATCAGCACTCTTCTTTGATATTTCGCCAATTACGGCCAAATTTTCATCCTTATTACTTTGGTATTCCGGGTTTGACGTTGTGCGAGAGGGTGTCTTCATCATCCTGCCCACTGGTTCTGTTAGAGTCCATGCTGGCTGTTCTGGCATCGAGTCGATGACCTATCTGCTAGGGCTATCCGTCATTTTCTTAATCATGATGCCCGTCCGGCGGTTTTGGCGAGCCACCTTACCCCTGATCGCAGTGGGTATTGGTTTTTTGGTGAATGGTATCCGTGTCAGCTTAATGGCTCATCTGGTCGCAAATTCCACCAAAGAAGCCTTTGACTATTGGCACGAAGGGGATGGATCAACGATTTTTGCGATCGCCGCTATCTGCGTGTTTGCAGCCGTATGTTTTCTGATCTCTCGGCAAACCAAAACCCCACGAAAATCCTGTACTCAACGGCTAGAAGAAAGCTTTTACCTTATGGAGGATGCATAACGCCATGAGTTATCCCGAAGAAATGCAAGATGGCAAAGTCATCAGAGCGGTGCAGCAATTTAGTGCTCGCCTTGCCACATCAATTTTTCCATTCCGCTACGTTGGCTATGGCTTGATGGCGCTCGTACTAATTGATTGGCTCACCATTCTCATTCCACCCTCACTGTTTAATCCAGTTTGGGAATTCCAAACCTTTGGGGCTTTGGTTGATCGCGCGCCACTTTTGCTTGTTGCTATCTTGTTTGTTTTCTTTGGGGGCACTCAAGCACGACGGAATGAGGAAGGGTTAGTGCTCAAAGCCCTTTCCTGGGGCTGCTTGCTGCTGAGTGTTCTGTTTATGCTGTCGTTGCCTCTTGGAATTGTCAACACGCTGCGTATCAATACTGAAAACACACAGGTGCTGACGGCTCAATACAATCAGAATTTGGCACAGGCGGAGCAGTTTGAAGACGAATTGCGGAGTACCTCTCCTTCCGAACTCATTGATTTGGTAGAGCAGGAAGGGATTGCTGTAGACACCGATGATCCAAGCAGTTTGAAAGACGTTTTGCTTGCGCAAGTGAGTGAGGAAAAAACGGCCTTAGAGCAGGATTTTCAGAGGACACAGGCATCCGATCGCCGAATCTTGATCAAGAACTCCGTGAAATGGAATCTAGGCGCACTCATTATTGCGGCTCTTTTGTTCACGCTCTGGCGCACCACGGACTGGGCGAGGCAATAAGCTTTTTTGCCCATAGCGGTACGGGAGCTGATTCAGCGCACCGCTATGGCGTGCGGCTCTCAACTCAATATTGCTCTTCAAAGATTAAGGAGTGCCAATTTCTGGCACTCCTTTTTGGATTTTGTGGGACTTCCACAAAAAGAACTCGCTTCCTTCAGGAACCCATTCCCTATCTCAATAACTGCAATATCGAGAATAGGGCAAAGGGACCGGGTTCCTCCTAACTCAGCGATCGCTCCCATCTTCATTTGTTAGGTGATGACGGTAGGTTCGTCCATTCCAGTGTTGGATTTGATTTGTGCTACTTCTTCTGCGATGTCGATCAAGGGTTTGAGTGCTGCTTGTGGATCGACGTCATGTTTTACAGAATCTGGTTCATAGCTTTCCAGGTAAACCCGTAGGGTAGCCCCCTTAGTGCCAGTTCCAGACAGCCGGAAGACGATGCGAGAACCATCCGTGAAACCAATGCGAACGCCCTGCTTTTCGCTGACGCTGCCATCAACCGGATCGGTGTAGCTGAAGTCATCGGCGTAGTCTACGGTGTAGCTACCCAGTTGTTTGCCCTTCAGGTCGGGTAGCATGTTGCGCAGATTGGTCATGAGGGTATTGGCGCGATCGCTCTCCACGACTATGAAGCGGTGGAGAGCGATCGCGCCAATACCCTCATGACC
>JBCBSL010000551.1:0-3154 GCA_039819145.1 Cyanobacteria bacterium J06638_22 | reverse complement strand
AGCCCGTGCAGGCGCTAAGCTCCGCAAGATGGGTTCTATTGTTACCGAAGATCGTTGCGCTAGCTTGGTTGCTGAAGCTTCCAGCTACTTCGATCGCGTGATTGCTGCCCTGAGCTAGTCGCCCCTTGGTTGCTTAGCAAAGAAAAAGAAACACCAATCAATAATTCTTCTTTGGAGATTTAAAAAATGAAGTCTGTTGTTACTACCGTCATCGCTGCTGCTGATGCGGCTGGCCGTTTCCCCAGCACGTCTGATCTGGAGTCGGTTCAAGGATCTATCCAGCGCTCTGCCGCTCGCTTGGAAGCCGCTGAGAAGCTGGCGTCCAACTTGGATTCTGTTGCGACTGAAGCTTACAACGCTTGCATTCAGAAGTACCCCTACCTGAACAATTCGGGTGAAGCAAACTCCACCGATACCTTCAAGGCCAAGTGCGCTCGCGACGTTAAGCACTACATGCGTCTTATCCAATACTGCCTAGTTGTGGGTGGTACTGGCCCTCTGGATGAGTGGGGTATTGCAGGTCAGCGTGAAGTTTATCGCGCTCTGGGCCTGCCCACAGCTCCTTATGTTGAAGCTCTGAGCTTCGCTCGTAACCGGGGTTGCGCTCCTCGTGACATGTCTGCTCAGGCATTGACCGAGTACAATGCACTGCTCGACTACGCCATCAACTCTCTGTCCTAAGTTAACGCTGGACAGTGAGTGACATGACAGGGTAGATTGCTCCTCTGTCTACCTGGAGGTTCTTTGTACGTTACTTTGCCGATTTAGGTTAAGTAATGCTCAAGAATCTCCAGTTTTGTTTTATAGTGCTGTGCGCTTAAGTAGACCCAATCTTTTTCTTGTAAGCGTTGCGGCGATGGCAAAGAAAGAGATTGGGTCTTGACCAAATGCGTCAGGCTATAGTGTCTTTGGTTTATTTTCGGCGAACAGCTATCGACCCATAAATTGCTTTATGGATAAACGGTTTTTCAATTTTTTTAATCTGACAGAAGATCAGGCGATCGCCCTTTTAGATACCCCTCACGATCAGATCAGCGAAAACGATTCGCGTTACATCGCGGCCTCCCATTTAGTGAACTTTCCAACGGAGCGCTCGATTAATGCCCTAATTCGAGCGGTGCAGCAAACGGATCCAGCGCTCGATAATCGGATTGTGCGCCGCAAGTCGGTCGAAACCTTGGGGCGGTTGCAAGCCATCCAAGCCTTGCCGGTTATCCATGAATGTTTGCAGGATGATGACTGCTACATGGTCGAAAATGCAGCTTGGGCGATCGGGGAAATTGGCACCCAGGACGCAACCATTTTGGAATCTGTGGCGCAACTCCTCGATAAACCGGGGCAAACCCATCGGGTCATTATCCACACGCTGGCCAAGTTGAACTATGAGCCAGCCTTGGATCGGATTCGTCGCTTTACTGAGAATCCCGATTTGCCTACCGCCAGTGCGGCTATCACCACCGTCTGCCGATTTACCGGCGAACTGTCTCAAATGACCCGCGTTTTAGGCATGCTGCAACAGGCCAACGTATTGGCACGACGGCTGTCGATTCAAGATTTAATTGATGCGCGGTACTACGATGCGATTCCTAGTATCGCCCGATGTCCCGTGTCCCTCGTGTTTCGGCTGCGGGGGATACGGATGCTAGCCGAGGCGGGAATCGCAGCCGGGGCAATCACGTTCAGTACGGTGCAGCCCTATCTGGCGCAATCCCTGCGCGACCATCCCAACGACTTGGCTTTGGTGCATGCCTATGACCATCCTCCAGCTTTATCGGTCTTGATTCGCGAACTGTATGAAACTGACTTTGGTCGCTGCTATTTAGCCTGTAAAACCATTCTGGACCACCATGCACAGGCGGCACCCGAGGCTTTGTTTGCGACCTATGATGATGAGGCCAGAAGCGACTATGGTGCCCATTTCCATGTGGTGAAGTTGTTTGGCTGGCTGAAACATGCCCCGGCCTATGATTTACTGATTGAAGCGCTGCACAACAAACAACCCCAGTTTCAAAAGTCTCGTGCTGCCGCCGCGATCGCCCTGGCCGAACTCGGTGATACGCGCGCCATCCCCGAGTTGAAAACCGCACTGAATACGAAAATTTGGGATTTGAAATACGCCACATTGATGGCGCTGGAACAACTGGGCGATACCAGTGGCTATGAACAAGCCGTGAATGATGAGGATTGGCTCATCCGCGAGAAAGCCAACGCCGCATTGGCGATCGCCTCCTAGTCCGCTTGGTTTGTTCCGTCTCCGCGCGTTGTTTCTACGCGTCGTCTCCCCATCCGTTTTCCTGTCGTCTCCACCCCATGCCAACGACGCATCATGCCAACGACTGAAGAACTCTTTCAACAACTCAAACATCCCAATCCGCACCTGCGTGATCAGGCGATGTGGGAACTGGCCGAAAACCCTGACGAAACTACCATTCCCCGCTTGATGGGTATTTTGGACGAGGAAGATACCACCTATCGGCGGGCGGCAGTGAAAGCCTTAGGGGCGATCGGATTTGATACCGTTCCGCTGCTCGTTGAGGCGTTGCTGAACAGCGATAACGTCACCGTGCGGGGCAGTGCAGCCAAAGCCTTGGCTCAGGTGGCCATCAACTATCCCGAAGAACCGTTTCCCGTCGAAGGGTTGCAGGGGTTGAAGACTGCATTGCAGGATCCAAACCCGGTGGTGCATATTGCAGCGGTGATGGCGATGGGCGAAATTGGTTCTCCTGTGGTCGATAGTTTGATTGAAGCCCTCGGAACCACGGACAATCCAGCCCTCGCCATTTCCATTGTCAATGCGCTGGCGTCGATTGGTGATGAACGGGGTGTCGGGATACTAACGGCACTGATTCAAGATGAATCGACCGACGCCTATGTTAAAGAAACGGCGGTCAGTGCCCTGTCTCGCTTAGATATGCTGATCAAAAATCAGCCGCCCCCAAAAGCCTAGAAGCGGGCGGGGCTGATTCTAAGGATGAAAGTCGTAGTATATGCTCGAACCTTCGTTTCGATCCATATTGCTTTTCAGCAACGCCTAGGAGCGCATTGGTACGCGTTGCTCTAATCTTGGAATATGTTCAACCAACCGTTGAGTGATAATGTCCGATTCCCAGTCCATTAGCACGGCTGTTGCCAAGCTCTACAACACCTATCCCTT
>JBCBSL010000550.1:0-3164 GCA_039819145.1 Cyanobacteria bacterium J06638_22 | reverse complement strand
TTGTCACATATCTGTGAGTCTTCACTCACAGAGATAAATCCTGGCCCCCCTTCGGGGGGGAGGATTTCAACTCTATTTCCTTCGACTCACAGATATGTGACAAACAATTGTTTATCACAACTAATTGTTTGGATCGAGTCCCACAGAGGCGGTGGGATCCGACCTAACGTGAGTCAGACATTTACAATGAAGACTACTGCAAAGGGAACACAACCAATGATACATTTTCACCAGGTTTATCCCACCAAAAACAAACGTACACAAATATCCCAAGGCAAGAGACAAATACACAACTGTCAAATAAGAGTCAGTGCTATTACGCAAAAATCGACATAAATTGTAGTAAATGTGAGAGTCAGTGCAAGGCTGCTGCTAGGGAACTACGAGAGGCGAATCCGCCGTCCGGCCACTACCGGGCAGAGACGAAAGCGATCATCTGGCTGTGCCACAACATCAGCCAGATAATAAGATGAAAAAGTATTGTGCGAGGCCCAAGAACCTGCGAGCAGGATGGCCTCCAGGTCGTGGCCGCCGGAGACATACGCCCAGGAGGCGGCCATGCGCCTGACTTCATGGGCGGAGACACGTCCGGTGGAGTCCTCCGTGGCGGTCCGGATACACCGGACTATCCAGGCTGAGATTGTCTGTGCAGAAACGGGTGTGGCGTCCCGTAGCTTCTGAAAGAGTCTGCCACCGGGGCTGTAGCCGCCAGTCGCCATGAGGTAAAATTTTAACATGCGAACCGGACAGAGGAGCCGGTCCGCGTTGTCATGCCCCGAATACTGCACCAGGGACGGCACAAAGAACGGTTGGGGGTCGTGTCCGGGGATGGCTGTCTTTGGGAGGAACCCTGCGACGGTGCGAAGGGAGACACCCCGAGGGGAGAAAACAATGTCTCGTGGGGCTCTGGAGACTGCCTGCAACTCGCCACGACGGCGGGCCGACGCTAGCGCCAACAAGAATACTGTCTTCATGGTGCAAAGCAGGCGGGACCGGGTGTCCGCCCAGCTGGGTGGCTCAAAGGGGGGCTCCCGCAGGGCCCGGAGGACCGTGGAGAGGTCCCACTCAGGGACCCGATTCCTGACTGGTGGTGCACTAAACACGAACGACTTGATGAGGCTAGATATCACAGGGTGTGAAGCAACACTGTGCTGCAGCGTAGCAGCAAGAGATGTCCTATAGTTACCGATGGTCTTCGGGGCGAGGCCCTTGTCCACTCGCAAATAAAGCAGAAAGTCTGCTAAGTCCTGCACATTCGCAGACTCACAACTGATGCCCCTGCGATCACACCAACTGGTGAAGACGTTGAAGTGAGATTGGTACAAGCGAAGCGATGAAGCCCGTTGCGGTGCAGCCGCCCGTCGTGCAACCTCCGCAGAAAATCCGCTCTCTCGCAGGGATCGTTCGATAGAAGCCACGCGTGTAGGTTTAGCGTGCGAACGTTTGTGTGATAAATGTTGCGGTGGGGCTGGACAAGCAGCCGCCGGTTCCAGGGCAGCTGGATTGGAAAGTCTATCAACAGCGCCAGCAGGCTGGCGAACCACACTTGGCCTGGCCAACAGGGCGCGATTAGAAGGACAGTGCAGCGTTCCTGACGAATCTTCTTCACCACGTCCGTCAGGACTGCCGTCGGGGGGTACGCATACGCCAACAGATCGTCCCAGGGGAAGGAGAGGGCGTCCGTCTCCTGCGCTCGGGGATCCGGGAAGGGAGACACGAAGTCTGGGAGTTGGGCATTCTCCCGAGTCGCGAACAGGTCCAGGGCGAGCCCGGGCACAGCCTGGTGAAGCAGACGAAAGATGTGCCGATCGAGCTGCCACTCCGTCTGCATGACTTGCGTGGGACGTGACAAACGATCCGCCAAGACGTTGCGCTTTCCTGGCAGGAAGGTGGGCGTGATCACTATCGCTCGCTCCTGACACCACAGAAGCAGAGCTCGCACCTCGCGGTAGAGTGGGAGCGAGTGAGTTCCTCCCTGGTTGCGTATATAGGCCACCGCTGCTACATTGTCCGCCATCAGTCTCAGCGATAGCCCCTGTCCCTCCGGGAACAGGGCCTGAAGGCCGTAACGAACGGCCCGCAGCTCTAGTACCGAAATGTGTAACAGACATTCTTCGGCAGTCCAGCGTCCCTGCGCTGACCTCCCTACGGTCGCCGCGCCCCATGCGGTGGAGCTGGCGTCCGTGAACAGGGTCAGAGTAGGGGGAGGGGGCTGCACGGGAACGCCCTGCAACAGTCTGTCCAAGTTCTCCCACCATGCCAGCGCCTGGAAGAAGGCTGGTCGCAGGGGGAGTAAACGCTCCAGTTCCACCCGGAGATCTATCCGAAAACAAGCCAGATAAAACTGGAGAGGTCTTAGAAACAGTCTCCCTAGAGGTACCAAGGGACCGAGATGGGCCAGGAGGCCCAGGAGGGACAAATAATGACGAACTGACACCTTCCGATACCTGCGCAGCAGCTGACACCACTGTGCCACCTTCTGAATCTTGTCCGTTGTCGGACGCAAGCGCCCTATCCGAAGGTCTATGTCCATCCCTAGAAAGGTCATTCTCTGGCTGGGCACAAGGTCGGACTTCTTGACGTTTATCAACCAACCTAGGCGAGCGAACGTCTGCAGCACCAGGGTGGTGTCGGCCGCCACCTGGTGAGCCGTGGGGGCTCGGATCATCCAATCGTCGAGGTAACGATGTAACGCCACTCCCCGAGCTCTGAGAAAGGCCGCAACCGGTTGCAGTAGCTTGGTAAAGATCCGGGGCGCTGTGCACAGACCGAAGCACATTGCGCGGAACTGCCAGGTCTGTCCTAGGATATTGATGCACATGTACCTGCGAGCACTGGGGTGGACAGGCACGTGAAGGTAAGCGTCGGTTAGGTCTACTGACGTCATCCACTCGCCTTGGGATAGCTGGGAGCGAATCCTGACGTCGCTTTCCATTCGAAATGACGGGCAACTGACGTACCTGTTCAAGGCTTTCAAGTCGGTTACTGGGCGATGACCGCCCGATTTTTTCTCTACGAGAAACAGGTTGGCGAAGAAGGAGGGCCTGGGAGACGTGACCCTTTCTACTACATTTTTTTGCACCAGAGTTTGAAATTCTCCTAGCAGCAACTGTCTTAAATCCGGGTGCCTGGGCAAGGCCACCGGACGGGGGGTTAGAGTCAAC
>JBCBSL010000549.1:0-3170 GCA_039819145.1 Cyanobacteria bacterium J06638_22 | reverse complement strand
TGTATCCAGCAGCGAATGAAGGCGAGGTTTGTATTCTGGATATTCACCTGGATCTAGGCGACTTTTATAGGGGTGAGATTCGGGATGGGAAGGTCTATACGACAATCAATCACGTGCTTTTCCTAGACAGCAACTACCTCAACAGTGCCTCAGTTTATGATGATCAACCGGAGTCTTATCCCTATGCCAACCCTAGGCCACTGCCGGAGTCATTCGAACAACTTGAGCAATATTATCCAGAAATGATGGCTGCTTTTCGTGAGGCAAGCTGTTTGGTGGGTTTACCTGACACGGGTGATGGGTCTCGTTAAAATCTTGTTTTAATAATGGAGTCGTGTGATGAAAAAGTTTCACCTGGCGATCGCCACCCATGATATTGAAGCTACTGTACGGGACTATAGCGATCGCCTTGGTACTCAACCCTGCGTTGTTGTTCCGAACGAGTATGCATTGTGGCGTACAGAGATGCTCAATCTTTCCATTCGTCAAGACCCAAGCTGTAAATCTGGTGAGCTACGTCATCTCGGATGGGAGGATGCAGCGGCAACGGAGTTTACGACTTCTATTGATGTGAATGGTATTACCTGGGAACGCTTCAGCTCGCTCCTACAAGCTCAGGAAATCGAGGAGATCTGGCCTGACACCCAGTACACGCCTGCTGCCAGTGACTAGCCTGAATTCCCCAGGAGGTTTACCCATTTCGGACAGTCGTAAACTTTCTGCAAGGATTCAATGATCCAAAACTGGTCGGATTCAGGATTGATATAGACACAGGTCACGGCCCCGATGCCTTTGATCACCCCGTGGGCATTATCATCACTCACAGCACATATCAACAGAGCTTTAATGCTTTTTCTTTGATAGAAGGTGCTTCTACTATCGACCCTGTGGACGAATGTTGGGTTTCTACCTGAGCAGCAGCGATGAAGTTACTCAAGTTGTTCAGCATGTAGCTACTTTCCTCCATAGAGCGATCAGCCCCAGGGCCGAAGGCAGTTCCAGTCTTCTCGAACTCGACAATTAGGGCGGCGCGATCGCCCTGCTTCAGTAGATTAGCTAGATGGGTATAGGTAGCCACCATCCGCTCGATCGCTGCACAGCGTTCGGGGGAAGCCATCAAAATATCCACATAGAGAGCCGCATCTTGGGTTACCAGACGGCTGATAATATTGATTTCAGAGCGGTACAGGGGACTAGAAAACTCGAAGCTGCGATCGATGTCTACCCCTTCTCGGGCGTAGAAGGTTCCCAAGCTGAAGTCCGAGAAGAAGCGAATGACCTGCACTGCAATCATCATTGCATCATGTTCCTCAGGGGGGCAGGTGATCAAGGTACCTCCATCCGCCTCAATTAGATCCAGCATCCACTGAGCCGCATCTGTGTCCCGACCCGGACATACCACCACCTTCTTACCCAGAAAAGTCCCACTGCCCAGCCCAAACATCGGGTGCAGACCGACCACAGGGCCACTGTGGGCTTCTAGCATGGCCTGGACTACTTCCGTTTTGGTACTGGCTACATCCGCCAGAATGCTATGGGGAGAAAGATACTCAGCGACCCGTCGCACGATGGGAATGGTGTGCTTGAGGGGGACCGCAATCAACACAAGATCCGCGTCCCCTAACAGGATATTTGCTCGATCCCAGTCGTCATACTCCAACACCCTCACCACATGTCCTGCGTTTGCCATGCGATCGCAGAAGAAGCTGCCCATAATGCCTCGTCCCCCAACCACAGTAATGCGTCGCCGTTGGGTTTGCTTTTGCTGTAGAGTAGGAGCTCCTTTTGCGAGGGCTGCCATGCAGTTAACGATCAGCGTATTCCAGGTGGATTCCGAAACATCTGCATCCGTTAGAAATGGACGCATTTGTTCCAGTTGTTCTGCCATTGAGGGGGCACCGTGGGTTTGTAACAGATCAACTCGTTCGTTTAACAGGGAAAGCAATTCCTGATCGATCTGCTGTAGCGTTTTGGTTTCGGACATGATCAATATCTACCTTATGGATGAGGACGTCCGTTAGCTAAAAAAAGTCGCTGCAAAGGCAGGCGAATTAGAGGTTGCCACGCAGAGCTTGTTCCCGTTCCAGAGCGACAAACAGGGCTTTGAAATTGCCCGCTCCGAAACCGCGTGAACCGTGGCGCTCGATGACTTCGTAGAAGAGCGTGGGGCGATCGCCCAGGGGCTTCGTGAACAGTTGCAACAGGTACCCATCTTCATCGCGATCGACCAAAATCCCTAGTTCAGCTAGCTTTTCGACAGGCACATCAATGTCCTGAACCCAGTCAGCCAGATCGTCGTAATAGGTCTTTGGGATAGGTAGAAACTCAACGCCAGATTGCCTCAAATATTTCACCGTTTGCACGATGTCACGGGTTGCTAGTCCAATGTGTTGAATCCCCGGACCATAGTGAAAATCCAGGTACTCATCAATTTGCGACTTACGCAACCCATCGGCAGGCTCATTGATATTAATGATGGTTTTGTCGCCATTTTGCAACACCTTCGACATCAGTGCCGAATAGTCGGTGGCAATGGACTGATCATCAAAATGCATACGCATTTCAAAGCCCATGGTTTTTCTGAAAAACTCCACCCACCGATCCATCAGACCCCGCTCCACATTGCCAACAATATGGTCGATTCGTACTAACCCAGCGGAGGCAACAGATTCCGAAGACCGAGCTGCAAACCCAGGGGCAAAGACTCCAGCGTAGTTCTGTCGTTCGACGAACTTGACAAGTACATCCCCAAAGCTGCGAATTGCTGCGTACCGAAACGTTCCAAATTCGTCATCCTGATCGGTGGGAGGAATAGCTCCGATCGCCCCCTGGGAGGTGGCATGACGGTAAGCCGCCATAACATTGGGTACTTTCAGGGCAAGAATTGCGATGGTGTCGCCATGCGTAACCACACTCTGACTGATGGGGTGATCCGGACTCATAGCAGAGCTGAGAACAAATCGGATATTGCCTTGCTCCATGACACAGGATGTGGTCTTTCGCTCACCCGTCTCCAGCCCACGATAGGCTGTCATTTGGAACCCGAAGCATCGGGAGTAGAACTGCGCAGACTGCTTCGCATTTCCAACAAAAAGCTCTAAATGATCAACGCCGACAATGGGACAGACATCGCTCACCATAGTTTCTCTAACTCGTATTAATTCCCAGCT
>JBCBSL010000548.1:0-3186 GCA_039819145.1 Cyanobacteria bacterium J06638_22 | reverse complement strand
TACGGATATGAGTGGCTCCACATTCCGGACATTGCATCGCAGATTCCCCTAATTCATCTTTCAATTATGCAACGCCAACAGTCTGTCGGGCATAGTGCGCAGGCTGCTTGCCTACGTGGGAATGACGCTTGGTGTAAGGGGTGCAACTGAAAAGCCAAAACCAGCTCATTTTTGAAATCTTCGCAACGCGAGGATTTCAAAGAATGACCTATCGCGGGTTCTTCGCACAGTAATCTACACCCACAAAAATAGGGCTGAGCATTGTGCTCAACCCTATTGCTATCAGAATGCTTCCATAGCTTATGCTTAGGGAGCAATCGGCTGCTCACTCGCCATAGAACGAGCGATCGCGATAAATTCCTCTTGAGGAAGATCGTTTGTTGCAATGGTGATCATGTAGGTTAAACCATCCTGTTGCCACATCAACAGTTGGCTAATGGCATCGCCTTCTCCAAACATGTAGTGATACCCTTCAATCCCTTCGTTTACGGTAACAGGGGTGATATTCTCGCCGGATGTTGGCCAGCCTTGAGCAACCACATCCACACTTGTCGCTCTGATTGTGCTGATAATGCAACTGGGATCGCTACAGTCGGGTGTTGCTCCCAAGCTGACAACTAACTCTGTCTCTGACGTGCCGCTGACAAAGGGATAAAGCTCGCCCTCTATCGGCAAATCGGCGGGCAAACGAAACTGTAAGCCTTCGGGAAGTTCCTGCTGAATATCATTCAGGATGGGTTCAAACACTGGAGCAGGCGCTGCATACGCTGCAACAAAGGCACCGGAAATTCCGCTAAGGAGAGCAGCTAAGCTGATTTGTTTCGACAATTTTCTCATCATGTTTCGAAGTCCTATTTGAGGATTCAACAAGAGATTCAACAAGTCACTTCGAGCACCTCTCACCTTTTGGTCATGCCAAAGGCTACGCTCCTAAGATGTTTACGTGGTATACCGAATCGCTCCATCACCCAAGAGGTCGATACCAATCGACCAACTGGACAAATAAAACCACCCGATCGGTCAATCTGAATTGACGAAGTCGGCCAAATGCGATCGCCCAAGATCCCCTACATCTCTACCCTTTCCTTTCGCACCTCATTGCCTGAATTTCTCGACTTCTAATTAAGTGAGCAAAAATAAAGAAGGCTGCAAGGAAGGTCATTCCGATTTTTCGCCAAAGCTGTAAAAGCAAGATTAAATAATTTTCCCCAACGTCTTTTTCGGCAAGGGCTTTGGCAGAGCTTTTGTTCGATGTTCAATGTTGCTCGATAGGACCAGGCACGGGTTAATCTGTCCAGTTGGCCGATGTCGAACGCACACTTGACCGAAAATAATCGCGACAATGCCCCCATTTACGATCGTGTATCAATCATGAATACGTCTTCAGAAGACCCGCTAGCGATCGCCCAGGAGATTGACATCGCCGCTTCCTGCACCGACGTTTGGCAAGTCTTGTCAGATCTTGCGGCTCACAATTCTTGGAATGCTGCCTTTCACGTCGAAGCCGCCCCTACACCGCTACAGCCAGGGGCACAAGTTCGAATATGTGCGGCTCCAGACACGGATCAAGCACGTGTCTTCACCGCTGAAATTCTCGATGTTGTTGCTCCCACATTATTGAGCTGGCGAGGAGAGCAATCGGGTGTCTTTGAAGGCATTCATCGCTTTGAGCTATATGGACTAGAGCCGCGGCAAACCCGGCTAGTCAATCGCGAAACCTTTAGCGGCGAGATGGCCACCGAGGTTTTGCAAATGAGTCGGGCTGCCCTTACGGCTGAATTTGATGTCTTTAATCAAGCCTTGAAGCGCAACGTCGAGTCGGCCTATGGATAATGCGCAAGAGTATTACGTGGATTGGGGAGCGCTGGCGCTAATCACAGCAGGTATCGCCCAGGGGAAAAATCGTAGCGGATGCAACTGGTTTTTGCTGGGGATGATCCTGGGACCGCTTGCAACATTTATCCTCGTGGCTTTTTACGACAAGCTTGAGGACGAGAACCACTAGGCAAACCAAGGCCAAGGTGTAGCTGACGATATGATGAGACTCAGCCTCATGCAAGCGATTGATTCGACCATTGCCGACTCTGGAGAGAGTCCGCTGGCTGATCAGCTTCTGATAGCGTGGCCTCACGATTCTGGTAGCGCTCGCTTCCTACGGATGAGTGCCAACGCTGTATTCACCTTCAACCATGCTCAGCGCCCCTTCATTCTTCGCTTCAATCACGAAACCGAGCGGAGCGCGGAACAGCTCCACACAGAAGTTGCCTATCTGCAACATTTGTCTGCAGCAGGCATCCCCGTAGCAAAACCAATGCCCTCCCTGGCCGATCGCTATGTCGAAAGCGTGAATACTCCTTACGGTTGGTTTTACAGCGTTGTCTTCGAAGCGATCGCTGGTCAGCAATTGGATATCGATGAGCGATCGCTAGAGCAGTTCGGCCAATGGGGTCAAGCCCTAGGCAGACTCCATAGGGCAGCCAAATCCTACACGGGCACAGGTCGCCCTATGTGGAGCGATCGCCTTACCGAGGCTATGGCGAACTTACCGATCTCTGAACGTGAAGCCCACGAGGCGATCGCCAAACTCCATGCCCAGCTCAGTACCCTACCCGTTGACCCAGAAACCTTCGGATTGATTCACTACGACTTTGAGCTAGATAACTTGATCTGGACACCGGGGGGACTTGTTGCGATCGATTTTGACGACAGTATCTGGTGTTGGTTCGCCGCCGATATCGCATTTGCGCTGCGTGACCTGTTCGATTATGAGGCCGCTAAGATAGATAGTAATACGGCTCCATTGCGAACCTTTATCGAAGGGTATCGAAGGGAAAAACATTTGACGGCAGAGGCGATCGCTCTCCTGCCACTATTCCTCAGGTTGCATCACGCGCTCGGTTTTGCCAAACTGCTCTGTCCCCTTGAAATTTTGCCTCAAACCCAGCCACCACTCTGGGTCATAGCCTTACAACAAAAGCTGGAAACCGTCGCACAAGGGTATCGTAATGCATTTGTTGCTAATACCTATTAAAGCAATGGTCTGTTAGATCAACAGTATGTAGAACCGAACCACACATCGATTTGTCCAGTTGGCTAATGTAACTGTCCTAGAAGCTGATGCACGCATCATGAAATCTACAACCCATTCACCTGATATACAAAAACGCAAGCTGTTGTCGACACTAT
>JBCBSL010000547.1:0-3196 GCA_039819145.1 Cyanobacteria bacterium J06638_22 | reverse complement strand
CGGCGGTAGTTGACCTTGTAGCCAGAATGAGGGTGTTTAACCTCCCTCAACAGCTTAGACTCCCATTGCTTCAGAAAGATTTTGAGGCCATCGGGATGAAGATAAACGCCGCCTCGGGCATCCGGGGGAGTAAAATCTTCGGTGGTCAGAAGGCTCCCATTCACCAGGTGCAACACGAAGGAATCCACCACGATCGCCCGAAATTCTTCTACCAGGTCAGAAACCAGTGCTGGATGATTGTCGCGTGGGGTATGAAGATTACCAAAATGGGTATGCAGCCCTGCAATTTCGACCATGGAATGCAGCTGTTGAGAAAGCAGGGTATAGCCCAGGCTCAGCAGACTGTTAACTGGATCAGTTGGTGGACGCCGGGTGCGTCGCTGAAACTCAAAGGGAGGATTGATCAGCAGCGAAAAGGCCTGGAAATAAGCGGAGGCTCCCTGTCCTTCATATCCCCGAACTGCATCCACAGACTCAACGGCGTTTAGATGCTCAATCAGCCGAGCTAACTCATCGATGGCCCCTTGCAACTCGGGTTTCTTGCGGCGGCTTTTCATGCGCTGGAGCAACACCCGAGAGTTGTGCAACTTAGCCCGCACAATGGCTGTTGCCTGATTCAACAAAAATTCTTCCTGAAATGACCGCTGGACTTGATGAATGAGGTATTTCACCTGGGCTTGGCCGGAGGTTTGCAATTGCCCAAAATAGCGGCCATTGCTGGACAGATACAACACTGGGATTTTATGCCGCAAACAGAGGCTGACCGCACCATGGGACAAGTTTGAGCAACCAAAGAGCACGATATGCGTCACCCGATTGACTGGCACATTCAGCTTCAGCTCCCGCTGATGAAACACCTGAAACTGCTTGTGTTGGACTTTGACATAGGCTCCTTGATCGGTGACATAGAGGGTCGTCATGGGTTCTCTCCAATAGTGATCTGGGGATGTAGACCGTTGAGCCCGCCGCGTCTTGCGAAGGCTGCACAGCTTGGGCGCACGGGAGGGCGGCACTGCCGCGCGGCGTTTGCTGGCTTGGGTAGAAGGTGTTGGGCGTGCGGGTGGCGTAGCGTGGCCGTGGGCAAACTGGTAGCCCAAAAATGTGAAGGCTTCACCGGGGGCAAAGATCTGGGTCTTTTCGGGGTGCAGGGTGAGGTAAACCTCTGAAAGCCAGGTCTGCATTTGGTCTAAGACCCGCTTGGCCTGGGTCAAACTGGAACACACGACCAAACAGTCATCGCCATAGCGCACCAGCGGGATGCCTGCGGCCAGACATCGCCGATCAAAGTCGCTGAGGTACAGGTTGGCCAGCGCCCCCGATAAGACGCCGCCTTGTAACACGCCTTGATTGGGACGGTAAAGTTGATAGTCGATCACTAACCCCGCCGTAATTTGTTGGGCGATCGCCGTTTGCAGCCGGGGAGAAAGTCGCAATTGTTCGACCTGATGCAGCAAGATGGTCCAGTTCAGGCGATCGAAAAACTTCTGTACATCGGTTTTCAAAACCCAAACCGGGGTATGACGGTAGACCTCCAGCACTTGCTCAACGGCGAGATGGGTCGAATACCCAGGCCGATAGGCATAGGCTGCTGGACTGAGCTGGCGATCGAGGGCCGGGTAAACCGCCTGCAACAGATACCGCTGCACAATGCGATCGCGCACGGTGGGGATACCAATCAGCCTTGTACCGCCGCTCTTTTTGGGGAGATACAGCCCCTTGGCTGGATCCGCCTGATAGGTTTCCCGTTGCAGATGGTGATGGATCTGTTTGAGATGGAACCATGCATTGGCCGTAAACATCTCAAGGGTGATGCCATCAACGCCAGCCGCCTGACTCCCCTGTAAAACTTTGGCCCAAGCAGTCGCGAGTTGACCTAATGGAATGGTGGGGGAACGTGCCATCGATGTTTCCTCTAGAAATCCGTGTTGCCGATATATTTATGGTCGGGGGTGACGATCCGCGTTTGGATCGCTAGAGGGTATGAGTGAGGTATGAGTTTGGTTAGGCGTTGACGTCTTTTTTTTGATGGGCAAAATAGAGACAATATGCGTGGATAGGATACCGATGGAATGACGGGGCGATCGCTACGAATGTCAGAGCAGGGCATTGCGCGGGCAAAGCGCGCCTTGGTGCGAAAAAGCCTGACCCAAAAGGCGATCGTCAACGAGCTGGGTATTGCCTCCTGGTCAACAGTGAGCAAGTTCTTTAATGGCAAGCCAGTCGATCGGCTGTTGTTTATGGAGATTTGCCACGCCCTAGAGCTGGACTGGAGTGAGGTTGTTGCCACACCAGAGCTTGAAGAAGAAGAAGAAGCACCCGCAAACGGGCAAGAAACGCGGAACGAACCCATCAGTCCGTCGGTGACAGACGAGCATCAGGAGCCACCGCTTGACCTCATTGATACTGTTCGAGCGCAAGCCGTCATCGCCCGTGATGCGCTGACGCCCCGTATTTTGGAGCGAATTCCCCGTGAGGTGGTGCGGCTCAAGTATCTGCCTGCGATCAATCGGGGCGTTGTGGATGGACGACCCCGAATTATTGGCATTACTGGTCCAGCGGGTTATGGCAAAAGCACGATTCTGGGCGATCTCTATGATGAATTGATAGCTGCTGAAGTGGGTTGGGTGGGGTTGATTCTCTGTAGCTCCCTCTCCCTTTCGACCGACTTTCTGTCCTATACGTCCTATTCAATTGTGGCGTCTACCTTCGCCCCATCCATGGGGGGTAGTGTTTCCAACTCACCCACCGAAAGCCAGGGAGTGATGCTGGAGACGGGCTTTGGCAACGCCTTATGTGATCAATCCCGGTCGGTTGTCGATGTGGTCTCCGAGCTGACGCGCCGCGCGGGTCGTGGCGTTATTTTAATCGATACCCTTGATCTCGTTGCAAACCGCAGCTTTATCTTGAGTTTTAGCAAGATTCTACGGGAGCTGGTCGGGGCTGGAGCCACCGTTGTCTTTACCTGTCGCGATCGCGAGTATAGCGATTACCTAGAACCGACCCGTGAATGTTTGCCGGGATTATCCCATGCCCTCGATCGCTATACGGTTCCCAACTTTAGCACCGCCGAAATTCGTTTGGCCGCTGATACGTTTTTTCGCACCCATGACCTGTTGGCGGAGGGTCAGGGGCAAACCTTTGCCGACAACATCTTAAACCTGTCCGCCGATAACCGCTCCTTGCAGGAAATCATTGA
>JBCBSL010000546.1:0-3200 GCA_039819145.1 Cyanobacteria bacterium J06638_22 | reverse complement strand
ACGGTTGTTTAACTGGATTTGATATGACTCATCCCAAAGGACTGAAAGTCAGGCATTTGGGCATTCGGACAAAGAAATCGGGTTTCTGGAATCAAGCGGTATTTTTAGAGCAATGACGTATGCCTATTATCGTGAACGAGAAAAGGGGGGACACGATTGTGTCCCCCCTTTTTTTAATTAGTGAAGTATTCCATTCTCGTGAAGGGGTTTGCTAATTAGCTGCCCACAACACCCGAGGGAGAGGAACCAGGAACACCTGCAGGTGCACCAGTTGCATCCTTCACGAACCCAGCGTAGGCTTCCATGCCATGCTCACCGATATCCAAGCCCATCAGCTCTTCTTCGGAGGAAACACGGATACCCAGTACGGCCTTCAGAACAATCCAGAAGATTGAGGAGAAGACTACCGTAACCAACCCGCAGAACATGGTACCAGCCAACTGGATGAAGAAAAGACCCAGTCCACCGCCTGCAAAGAGACCTGCAGCGTCGATACCGCCCAAGCCTTCAACCGCAAACAGACCAACAGCCAAAGTACCCCAGATACCGTTGACCAAGTGAACCGAGATAGCACCCACGGGGTCGTCGATATGGATCTTGTCGAAGAAACCAACCGACAGAACAACCAGGATGCCGCCGATGATGCCAATGATGGCCGCTGCACCGTAGCCAACAAACGCACAAGGAGCGGTGATCGCAACCAGACCTGCCAGAACACCGTTGATGATCATGGAAAGATCGGGCTTACCCAGCAGAATCCAAGCCGTGATGGTAGCCGAAACACCACCAAAGGCAGCAGCAAGGTTTGTGGTCAAGGCGATGTGGGCAATGTCACTGCTCACACCCATAGTGGAACCGGGGTTAAATCCGAACCAACCCAACCACAGAATCAAGCAACCCAATGTTGCCAGACCCATATTGTGACCGGGCAGAGCGTTGGGCGTACCATCGTCGTTATACTTACCAATCCGGGGACCGAGGAAGGCCGCACCCATCAGGGCAGCCCAACCACCAACCGCGTGAACCACGGTGGAACCCGCAAAGTCCCAGAAGCCCCAGGATGCAACGAGTCCGCCACCCCAAACCATGTGGCCAGTGATGGGATAGGCGATCCCAACCAGCAACAGGCTGAAGAGCATGAAGTCAATGAACTTAATCCGTTCAGCAACAGCTCCCGATACGATGGTGGCGGCCGTTCCTGCGAACACCAACTGGAAGAAGAACTTGGCAGCTAGGGGAACACCAGTCCAGCTGATGGCGCTATAGACCCCTTCGTAGTTGTCAATAGCAGGACTGTTGTCGGCTCCAGACAAGAAGAACAGGCCCTGGGTTCCAAAGAAGGCGTTGCCATCTCCGAACATGAGACCCCAACCGATGAACCAGTAAGCAATGGTCGAGAGTGCGAAAACAACCAGGTTTTTCGCCAGAATGTTAACCGCGTTCTTCTGACGGCAGAAGCCGGTTTCTAACATCCCGAATCCAGCGTTCATGAAGAACACAAGGACACCGGCAACCAATACCCACAGAGTATCGAGACCAACCTGTAGGTTTTCAATTTCAGAGAGTTCCTGAGCCGCAGCGGTCGATCCGGTGATCAGAACGATTAGAGCAGCTAGGGGAATAGTCGCTTTCCAACTTGGGGAAAGCTTCTTGATAGTTGACAAAACTGCGTTTACATTCGCAGAGGCGGCTTGCCCATCAATGGGCGATCGCCGCCGACTGCGTTTCCGCAATACCAACCTAGACATGGATTGACTTTCCTCGACTTAAGACAACGTAAGACTGGCGGCTGGCATGGATGCTTTAGATTTCAGCTAGCCGCACTACAACACAGAACCAGAAGGAGCCGCTTGGCAAAACGAGCCATCACGGCGACTGCCCCGAAAAGGACAGCATCTAGACATGCACCATCAGTTGAAAACGGCAGATGCCAGGAGCAGAATACTCTAATCAGACGAATTTAGACTAGAGCAAATGTTAAGTAGTGATGATGACATCGAGTTAATCCAGATTTCATCAAGCAACCAAATGTAAATCTGTATTCTCCTATACAAAACATTCTCTACAATTGTCAACAGTGGGGCTGAAAGCCTTGCGGTTAAACCTTTACAAGCTGTGTAATCATCCGGTTAGCTTGTCCCTCATATCCGCTGCCAAATAGGTTGAAGTGATTGAGGATGTGATAGAGGTTATAGAGTGTCTTACGTAGGGTATAGCCATTGGGGAGAGGCCAGGTGGTGTTGTAGGCGCGATAAAATTCTTTAGGAAAGCTGCCGAAGAGCTCGGTCATGGCCAAATCGGCTTCGCGATCGCCAAAATATGTCGCCGGATCCAAAATGATCGGTTCCTGCAACTGCGTCACGGCGGCATTGCCCGACCACAAATCGCCATGCAGTAGCGAGGGCTGTGGATCATGGCCTGCAAGAAGTTTAGGCAACGCATCCATGAGTTCGTTTTCTTGGGGGAAATGGCCGCCCCGGCGGCGAGCCAGACGGAATTGGTGGCCTAATCGGTGATCCCGGAAGAAGGTGAACCAATCCTCAGTCCAGGGATTGGGTTGGGGAGTCGCGCCGATGGTGTTGTCGATATCCCAGCCAAAACCGCGATCGCTCGTCACTCGATGCATCGTTGCCAAATTATGTCCCATCATTTCCCAGGCCGCGTGCGTCCCATACCCAAAGTCCAGCCATTCCAACACTAGATATGCCGTACCCTTGGCCACTCCCCAACATATCGGCTGAGGAATTTTGATAGTACGGGTTTTTGCGATTTGGGTTAGCCCTCGCGCTTCGGCCTCAAACATGGGCAATTCGCTGGCCGCATTGCATTTGACAAAATAAGCCTGGTTGCCGTCCGATACAGCATAGGCTTGATTGATACTGCCACCGCCAACGGAGCGATGATGCTTCACATCAAAATGAGTCTGGGTTGCCTCACAAATTTGGGCTGCAATCTCTTGCCACATGACCTTGTCTGCGCTCGTGTGTCCGCACTCTATGGATTTCACGTATGGAGCTTAATTTTTTTCCTCATGTCTCAATGTATCGCCTTATATCAAATCCGGTTGAAGAACCCAACTATCGCTTGCGCCCGCTGCGTTGCAGCGTATGTGATTAGCGTGGGTGTACGGGAATCAGTAACCCCAGCCTGAATATCCAGTTTTTAAGGTGGAACTAGCCCCCCTTGTTTTCTTTGCTTAT
>JBCBSL010000545.1:0-3221 GCA_039819145.1 Cyanobacteria bacterium J06638_22 | reverse complement strand
CGCGGGCACTGCCCGCGCTACCCAAAATCAAGGGTTTTAGTTGGGATTTGATCTTTTGTCCTGTACTGAGGTGGAACGCATTTATGCAACCAAAGTTTTTACCACTTTCTTCACTGGAGAGAGGAACATAATCTCAATATGAGAGTTGGGTTTGTTCACATTCCAGCACTACCAGAACAAGTCATTAAGGATTGGCCAGACGCTCCCTTTATGCCGAGAGAGATGACCCGCAAGGCTCTCTCACTCATCCTCCATCAACAAATTCAAGCGATCAGCTCAAGCGATTTGTGAAATCAGATGTGAACGATGGGGCACAGCACAGCCCACTGCGCACATCTGATTTTGGAGCCATATAACGAAAAGCTCCAACGTCTACTAAGAGACATTGGAGACAAATGTTAGTCAACAGGAGAGTAATGTAGCCTTCGAAAACTACTTTGAAAACACAACTCAAAGGAATCAGATTCTAATTTCTTTGGAAGGGTAATATCGCTCTACCTTTAAGCGATCGCCCCCACCTTGAAGCACTCTGGATGTCTTATTTGGAAACCTTACTCGATAACAACCGCGTTCACATCAACTGAGTCAGGATCGTCCTGTACTGATTCAGCAAAGGTATCTCCATCCTCGGTTTTCTTAGCCTTAACGCGCTCGATCACAACTTGCGATACCTCTGCGAACAGTAATGTGACCAGCAGTGCGTCGTCTAGCTGGCCAACGATGGGGAGAAAATCTGGGGCAATATCAAAGGGAAAAACCAGATAGGCTAGTGTGCCTAAGACAATCCACCAGCGATACTTGGGATTGCGGATTGTAGCGCGATACCAATCATACAAACCGTGTAGGGGCGACTTCATTCAGTGTCCTCGCAATCAACATCTTTATAATTTCAAATTACTGATGCGTTGTTGAGAGGAGAAAACCGTCTGTTTGGGTGTATAAACCTCACTCGGAGGGAATATGAACGCTGATTTTTTGGACGAATGCTTTTATTGTCTTACGCATTGAGAGCAAGACCAATCATCGTTTGAAAGCCGCGTGCCGCGGGGCTTTCAAACGATGTTGAATTCTACTTGAGCGCATAGCGCTATATCTTAGACGCTAGGGGTTGAGATACCCGGCAAATGATACATGGTTGGGATAAGGCCAATGCTACGAGGGGCAGCGCAAGGGAAGAGAAATATGCCCTGGTTTTCGGCTGGGCTGGTGGGGTTGTTCGCGATCGCCCTCTTCCTTCGACTGTGGGGACTAGAGCGGTTCAACACCCTCGTGTTTGACGAAGTGTATTACGCCAACTTTGCCGTCGCCTTTCTCAATGGGCAGCAAGAGTTTGGAGGGCACCCGCCTCTGAGCCACTACCTGATTGCCGTCAGCATTTGGCTGGGAGAATGGCTGAACCTGGGCGATGAGGCGTCTCGCAACACGTTGACCGGGGCTGATATCGCAACAACTAGCTACCGTTGGCTCAATGCCTGGGTGGGTGCTCTGTATCCGGTGGTTGTCGGGGCACTCGCATTTCAACTAACTCGGCGGCGCAGCTATGGCTTGCTAGCGGCTATCTTGGCCACCGCCGATGGCCTGTTTTTAGTGGAGTCGCGCTACGCCCTCAACAACATCTATCTGGTGATGTTTGGGTTGCTGGGACAATTATTTCTGCTGATGGCACTCTATGCGTTGCAGCGGCGGCTGGGAGCGATCGCCCAGCACACAGCCCAGGCCAACGCCATGGCATCGACGCTCATGGAAGCGGGTGCCCGTTTGCCAATCGATTTGCCAAAGGTGATCCGATACTCAACCTGGCAGTTGTGGTTGTGTTTAGTGCTGGCGGGCATCGGCTTTGGCGGGGCGATCGCCATCAAGTGGAATGGGGCGGGTTTTTGGCTCGGCATGATTGTCTTGTGGGCGTTGGCTTGGGGGCGGCGACTGATGCGCTATTTGGGTTTAGAACACGAACCCAATGTTGCCCATCCCAACGTGTCTCCCCTCGTGGCCCTAACGCGGCTGCATGGGGGCCATCTGCTAATAGCGTTTGGCACCGTTCCGACGATCACCTACTGGCTCAGTTGGCTCCCCCACATGGCCCTCAGCCCTGTGAACAACTTTTGGCACTGGCAGATTCAGGTGTTGGACTATCACCAACGCGTCGGCGGCATGGAGGCTCACCCTTACTGCTCGCCCTGGTGGTCGTGGTTGTTCATGCTGCGACCCATCGCCTACTTCTACGAAACCCGACAGCCGGAGCAACCATCGCCTGAGGTTTTGGCAAACGTTGCTCCATCCAATCTTCCAAACGCCATCTATGATGTCCATGCCATGGGGAATCCGGTGCTGTGGTGGTTGTCTGCCATTGGCATCCTGGGTCTAGTCGGCCTGGTCGGACTACGATTTTGGCAATCGGCTCAAGAGCCGTTCGAGCTACGGGCACCGGACGATCGCACAGTGCCGACCATGGCTCGGTTACGGGTCGCCCCCCAAGGCTGGCACCTTTGGACCTTACTCTTTCTCACCGTGAACTGGGCAACCAACTGGTTGCCTTGGGCTCCAGTGACCCGTTGCACGTTTCTCTATCACTACATGGGGGCATCGGTCTTTGCGTTGTTGGCGATCGCCCTCTGGCTCGAATGGGGCCTGCGCAGCGGACGCCCCCTTTTCATCCAGTTGAGCCTAACGGTGATACTGTTGATTTTGATCGCGTTTCTGTTCTGGCTCCCTTTCTATCTGGGTTTGCCCTTGTCACCGATGGGCGTTCAGATACGTCGCTGGTTCATCAGTTGGATATGAGTAGGCACAGGAAACAGACAGAGTCTAAGCAATTGTCACAATCGATCACAGCAAGCATTATCAAATCGGCAAACATGTTACCTAAATCCATCGTTCAAAATCTGGCTATTGACTAACCTCAACTGGATGAAACGTCTAACCCCAAATGGGTGAAACAGAAATAGGCTTTAAGTCAGAAAACAAGCAATCATACGGCTTAAACCTTAAGAAAGGCTGAAGCACAATCATTACTAAAAGTGACGGGACGTAAATGATTTTTGCGATTTATCTTCACTGTTTTTACACTTTGAAATTGACGAGCGATCGCCACTGAAAACAACGATAAATCGATTTGTCTGCCTGCTTTGGAAATAGGAACTCATCTCCTGATTGTCTCACCAACTTTGCGTGGCTTTTCTTTTACCAGCTAGCGATGAAGCGCTTGCTATTAAAGAGTTTGA
>JBCBSL010000544.1:0-3236 GCA_039819145.1 Cyanobacteria bacterium J06638_22 | reverse complement strand
TGGACCTGGAGCTGCATCGCACCGGTGGGACTAAATTCCACGAGCTAGTCCCTAAGGAGCTAGAGATCCGCGTTCGTGGCGATCGCGTCGTTCTGGTCGTCGCCAAAGTTTTCTTGAGCGGCTCATTTCTAGGCAACGCCTTTGCAGGCGATCATCGCTACCTGAGAGTGTGGCAAAACGGCGAAAACGGTTGGCAAATTGTCGGAGGCAGTGTTGTGCCAATCCCGTGAAACCCAAAACCAGATATTTTTTTGAAACCCTTGCAGCACAAGGGTTTCAAAAAAATATCTGTGGCAGGTTCTTAAAGCATTGGTGTTATCCTTATAGCCTGAACTCACGCTTCGTAGGTCTGGCCTCAACGCATATTCACTACTTTTGAGGAATCCTGTTGCGTCCGCCGTTCCTGCAATGCCTTATCAATCAGCTTTGAAACGAGCCAAGAGACAGACCGCTCATCGGCTTCTGCCCATTCTTCTAATTCCTTTTTCCATTCGGCAGGAACGTAGGCTACCACTCTGTCTAAGTCTGTTTTGCCGCCCATACTAAGGTTTTCCTTGCTTTTTCTTACACCCAGCATACAAGCAACAGCCTAGCCTGTGGTGCGCTAGGCTATGCTGTGCTAGCATGGCCTAGCACAAATAAGAGTCCTGCAGCAATGAGCCAACAAAATCTGCTTTCCCTCTCTGCCAATGCCGCACCGCCTCCAACGCCTCGGGGACTTGTTTTGCTTTCCGCTAGGGAACTAGACAAAATGCGTCGGGTCGGAAAACTGGCGGCGAATCTTCTGCATCATCTTGAACCCATGGTGCAACCTGGCGTGAGTAACCAAGCCTTAAATGATGAGGCTGCACGTTGGATGAAAGCCCACGGTGCTGTCGGTGCCACCCTCGGCTATGCTCCTCCGGGGTATCCTCCATTCCCTGGCTCTATTTGCACTAGCCTCAACGAGGTGGTTTGTCACGGCATCCCGAACCCAAAGCAACTTCTCAAAAACGGCGACATTATCAATATCGATGTGACCCCGATTCTGGATGGCTATCACGGCGATACCTCCAAAACATTTCTGGTGGGGCAGGTATCGGCAACCGCTCGAAAGCTGGTTGAAACGACGCAAGAAGCGATGCTGCGGGGAATTGCTGAAATTAAGCCCGGTGCAAGAATTGGTGATATTGGTGCCGCTATTCAAGACTATGCCGAGGCCCATGGGTTCTCAGTTGTCCGAGATATGGTAGGGCATGGTGTGGGAAGACAGTTTCATACGGAGCCCCAGGTTCCACACTATGGCAAACGCGGTCGTGGGTTAAAGTTGCGCTCTGGAATGGTATTTACGGTTGAACCGATGCTGAATGAGGGAACCTATGAGCTTGAGCTCCTCTCAGATGGTTGGACCGTGCTTACGAAAGACAAAAAGCTCTCTGCACAGTTTGAGCACACCGTTGCTGTTACAAAAGATGGCGTGGAAATCTTGACTCTTGCTTAAAGATCTTGCGGCCAATGAATAGCTCTGCACGGGTAGCTCGATTGTCTATTAACAAATCCTAAAAAATAATTCTTGCACTCAAGGAACCCGGTCCCTACTGCGATGACTACAACATTGAGAATCAGACAAAGGGACCGGGTTCCTCAAGCCTTAATCGTTATTCCAAGCGTTAAGTTTCTAAATACTTCTAAACATTAGCGTTAGCTTTATTAAATATCCCCTATTTGAATCTTTGGTAGGATTCAGGTGGAGTGTGTGAGCTAGAAGACAATCCATAGACGCCCCAGAACGTTGCTTTGGAGGGGTTGTTTTTTAGGGATTGCTAACTGGTAGTCCGTTACGTTTCTAGGTCTACCATGCTCAAAAAGTTTCATTCAAGCTATTGATCCACGAGTCCGATATTCTTTCGGGCACTTATTAGCAAGCATTTCACTGGGGCTTGTCGAGGCATTCAGCCGCTGCCAATGGCATGGGGTTGTATGTTCAGCGCGGTGGAAATGTTGATACTAAAGTCGCTCGGAGGCGATCGCACCCTGCCCTTATGGAGACACTCATGACCAACCAACCTATTTCAGAAGAAGTTGCGTTTCGAATTGCCTTGGCCGCCAGGGCGTTGCCGGATACCTCTGTGGGTGACCTCATCGAAGCGTTGCAAACCAACCTGGGTGACGAACTCACGGAAGAATCGCTAGCTAACCTTACGGTGACTCAACTCAAGCGATCGTTTGGCAATATCTACGAAGTGGATGGGGAATGGGAAGGCGAAGACGCCGACAATCAGGATATTGAGGCATTTAAAGAAGCCGTTCGCATTTTGTGGGGTGAAATCGAAGAATGTGAGAACCCCTTACCCATCGAGCCGTATCAAGATGGCGATATGCCCAACTCGTTGCGGATTGCTGTGGCCTCCAACACCGCTGAGAAACTGGATGGGCACTTTGGTTCCTGCCATCGCTATTTGATTTATCAACTATCCGCAGATGCCCTCAAACTGATTGATGTGCGTTCCGCGTTGGAGGCTGAGGAAAGTGGGGACAAAAACCAGTTCCGGGTGAATTTGATTCGCGATTGTCCACTGCTGTATGTAGTATCGATTGGAGGCCCTGCTGCGGCCAAAGTCATTCAGGCCAACATCTACCCCATGAAGATCGAAGCTGGGGGCGATATTCGCGACATTTTGGCGGATTTACAACAGGCGATCGCCACCTCGCCCCCGCCCTGGCTAGCCAAAATCCTAGGGGTAGGAGCCGATAAACGCGTGAAAAACTACACCGCTAGTACACCAAGCTAAGTTTGGCAGGGCAAAGCAAAAGATCAACACTTCACAGGCTTTGCCCTGCCCATCAACCTATTACTTTTTCCACGATCAAACATCATGAGTATTCAGAGCAAGCAACAACGCATTCAGGAGATTCGACACGTTACAGGACTCGGCGCAACCCACTTTGCAGACTTGGTTCGCGTCGCACAAGTTATTCATGATCCCAGTGGGGGTGTTTCTGGTCTGAGCCTTGAGGTGAACTGGTTAGATTTTGGTATTCCGGCAACGGTTGCTGAAAATTTGCGATCGCTCGGTCAGAAGTATCAATACGAGTCGCCCCATGTGGATATCGATTTGATTTGGGATGATTTGGCTCCGGAGACCCGCAGTTGGTTCATCGCCCATCGCAGCGATCTGTGGCGCATTGAAGAAACATTTCCCCCTTTGGATGAGGACTGATATCAAATCCGGTTGAAGAACCCAAATAATCGTTTG
>JBCBSL010000543.1:0-3257 GCA_039819145.1 Cyanobacteria bacterium J06638_22 | reverse complement strand
AGCCCTTTTGCTAGCTGAGGTCAGTTATACGGTCGTCCCCTCGGCCTCGACATTGCTGGTTGGGGAATAATTTTTTCTGAGAGAGGGCGTATCGCTCCCTCTCTCAGAAAAAATTATCTTTTATAGCGCTATGCGCGTTAGTTAAGTACGGTTGTGTGGGGCGCGGCGCGCCCCACACAATCGTTGCAGTGCTGAATGCGGTTGCACACCGCTATAATTCTGTAACCCTCTAAAACAAAAGGGCGATCGCCCGAAAGCACGATCGCCCCCTTGGTTAAATGCTCGACTCCATGAATGGAGCCGACGCTGTCGTTCTATACGACCTAGGCAAAGTCGGCCTGGGAAATTTGGCCAACATTCGTGTTCGATAGCAGCAGCAAGTCTTCGCTGCTGCTCGAAACCAGCACATCGCTCCCCTGCTGCTGAATGGAAAGCGCACCAAACTGAAGACCAGGCAAAACAATGAGATCCAACCCATCTTGGAAGTCGGCAAAGCGATCCAATCCTTGACCCGAGCGGACAACGATGCGATCGCGCCCCGCGCCACCAAAGATCAGGTCATTGCCCAGTTCACCTTGCAGGCGGTCGTCACCTGCACCGCCTCGCAGCACATCACGGTCGGCACCGCCCCGCAGCACATCATTGCCGCCTTGACCATTAAGGCGATCGCGACCAGGACCACCTAGCAGACGGTCATTCCCGGCACCACCGTTGAGGGTGTCATTACCCAGATCACCGCGCAAGAAGTCATTGCCGCCCGAACCCAGAAGGCGATCATTATCGGTACCGCCAATGAGCGTGTCATTACCTGCTCCACCAACTAGATTATCTCTGCCGCTACCGCCAATCAATCGGTCATTTCCGGCTCCACCGCTCAATCGGTCATTTCCAGCGCCACCAAGACCACGATCGCGCCCAGCACCACCAATGAGATTGTCTCTGCCATCACCACCAATCAGGCGATCGTTTCCTTCCCCCCCGAGGAGGACATCGCTCCCTGCCTCTCCCGCGAGGCGATCAGCACCACCCAAACCTTGCACAATGTCATTGCCTGCCAGAGCAAAAATAACATCGCGACCCGCAGTACCCGTCAGCAAATCATCGAAGGGTGTTGGGTCTGTAATGCCATTGATCGTGATGGTTGCTGTTTGGCTCACGCTACTGCCATTGCCATCTTCGATGTCATAGCTATAGGTAATGACCTCGCTCTGTCCATCGAGCAGCGTATTGTAAGCATCGGGGTCAACATTCAGCGTTGTGCCATTGGTCGTCACTCCAGCGGCATCACCACTCACCAGCGTAAGATTGCTGATGCTCAACGTATCGCCATTCAGGTCGCTAGCCCCGGACAGCAAATCTACACTGAACGCCGCATCGTTTTCTGTAGCTGTGACGGTGACAGCTTCGGTAACTGTAGGCGCTACTTCAAAGGACCAGTTGACGATGCTTGCAAGTTGTTCATCAGCCAAACCATCTAGTAAGGTGGTCGCTTCTAAGGTTGCAACAGAGTCGTAAAGAGCGGCTCCAGTAGACGCATCGGTGACAGTCGGCGAAAGCTCATCAAAAAAGAGTAGCGACTGCGTAGAGAGTGCCGGAATCGTAACACTGTACGCTGCTAAGACTCCATCAGGGTCAGCATTATCGAAAACCAAAAGGGAAATAGCCTGCGTTGTAACGCTTGCTCCTGGGCCATAGCGCACATGGGTAATGACAGGATCAGATGGATCTGTGGGATCGTCGCTAGTGATTACCCAGGCGTCATCTAATCCAAACGTATTGTCCCCACTGCTGGAGTCCACCACGACGGTCTCATCGTCAGACCCTATGTTTGTCGCCACAGTGAAGGTAATTGTGATAACTTCATCTGTTGGATTTTCTAAGGTGACAAAGGATCGGAGAACTGGGGTATTGGGGTCGGCGTAGTATTGGACTGTAACGTTTAGGTCAGAAAGTTCAACTGTTGATGTTGTAAGCGTCGTTCCTGTTAAGTCAGCGGTATTGCTTGGGGCGTAAACTTCGTCGTTGATGAAGAAAACGAGCCCATTGTCATAGGCATCACTTTGGTCTGTCGAGAGCAATTCCGCATCTTCTACTGTTAAACCAGGGCCCACTCCCCCATCACCACCAGCAGGCAAGCCGTTGCTGGTGCCACCTTCATTATCGATATCCCATTCTGCATCTCCCGCAGTGATGGTTACTCCTGAATCTAAATCTACCTCTACGAACACGCCTTGGTAAGAGCTTTGGGTAAGCGGTGTAAAAGGAAGGGAGAGATTAGGCTGACCGTGCCTGGTATCAAGATGCCAACTGCCGCCTAGCTCGGTGTGACCGACTTTGTGGGTAGAAGCGGCAAGGTGAGCGTTGGTAATGGCGTGGAGTTTGGCAAGGAATTCAGTTCCAGCGTCGCCAGCAGCTACATTACAGCCATAGAGCAAGAGTTCGGGTGTCGTCTCTGAATCCTGAAACCAGGTGAGCAGGTCTTGGGTGTAGTGAGCAAGTGTGGCAAGGCTGAGTTCGCTGTCGCCCAAATAGAGCGTTCCAGGGCTGCCGTGGCTGATGATGTGGAGTTGGTGAATCGGATGCTTCATTGCGTGCAGCAGCTCTGTGATTTGTTGAACACCATCACGGTGCGCCTGCAGGATATGCACTTGGACACCTTCGAGCACCCCGTTGGCAAGGTGGTGGGGATTGTCTACTGCAGCATCAACAATGACTAAACTGCGAGTGGCTGTGAAGCCTTGACTCTCTATAGATGCTATGGAGTCAGCGACAATCGTTTGATTGGTCATGACGAAATCCTCATTTCGAAGCTACGTGAAAGAGCATCAGATGCTTCCAAAACCTCTGTATTCTTGCTCTAGTCCAAGGTTCCCGAAAGAGGAATATACTGAACACTTATCAAGAAGAAACATTTTCCTTGCAATATTTAGTTAATATTACTGATTGAAAAAACTATTCACATCTGTGGACTTGCCATCTTAAATCGGCTTAAAACCTAGATTTCTGAGAAGCAGAAAGCAATGTGTTTTCTGCTTTTCAGGTCTTTTGAAAATGTTTTAGTGGGCATAGATTAAAAGTCCTTTTACATAAGAAAAAGCTCAATATAAGCAGAGGATTTATAATCCTTAATCAAATTGCCATGATTAAAACTCGTGTTTTTACTGTCTTCTAAAATTGTCGATTTCATTTGATATAAGTAGCTTGGCATGATGAAAAAACAAATCCTAAAAACCTGCGCCGCCCGCGCTGCGGGCGGC
>JBCBSL010000542.1:0-3277 GCA_039819145.1 Cyanobacteria bacterium J06638_22 | reverse complement strand
GAAAACAAATCGATCGTTATTCTTTCAGGATAATCTCAGAGAGAAAATTGATGACTCAAAACAGGACTTTTTTCGATGATGTTGATATGAGAAAAATCTGGCAGAATTAAAATATTTATTTTTTATCAAAGAGTAAGAATATAATATCGGATTCTTAGTTTAAGACATTGAAAGTGATAGACAGTCCATGCCGTGTAAGTGGTTTTAAGGGCAGGAGTATTATCCCCTTTGAATATGCTGAATAGCGTGAATTCGGGATAATTCCCCGGCGACTCAAGTCACAGCTTTTAGGCGTGAAGCTTACTGTTTCGAATTCCGAAGCTCTGTAGTCTAAGAACCAGCGACGATGGGTTTTGTCCTGCTAGGCACGGATTTGGCCACCAGATTTACGTATCCCGAACTCGCGCTGAATTGGCGTTCAAAAAAATGGTTGGGCCTCACCGCAGCGCGTAGCACGACAGTTTCTGGAGTCCCAACGCAAGATGACGCAACTAGACGATCGCACGATTCGGATACATGCATTCTTAGGACTTATATCAAAGCCGATTAAATAGCCGTCAAACCCAAATATCCTTTATGGCCGCTGCAACGCAGCGGCCATAAAGGATATTTGGGTTCTCCAACCGGATTTGCTATTACGCATTGGGCACGAAAACCCAAAGGCGTTTGATGTGGGGTGCTTAGCACCCCACATCAAACTGCGTAAAGACCTGGTTCAGTTAGCCTGTGACGCTGGAAGCTTGGCTGGGATGCTGTTAGGGGAAATGGCAAGGGGCAGTGTGAACCAAAATTCAGCGCCCTGGTCTAGCTGGCTGATTACGCCGATTTGTCCGCCATGGGCTGTGATAATTTGGCGGCAGAGGTAAAGCCCTAGGCCAATGCTGGTTGAATGCCGAGCCTCTGTGCCGCGAGTATAGCGCTGGAAGAGGCGATCGCAGGTTTCCTGGGAAATTCCCATTCCATCATCGCGGATAGCACACCGTAGCCAATCGTCCTCGACCCGCGCTTCAAGAGTAATGATGATGCCCCGTGGGTTGTGGTTGAGGGCATTGGTCATCAGATTTTCAAAGACGCGTCGGAGCTGCACCGGGTCGGCTGTAACTAAAGGCAAATCGGAAGGGATGTGGTTCTCTAAGGTTGCCTGATTTTGCTGCATCAGAGGTTCCAGGTCGTCTGCAATGACCTGAACCAATGAGCCGACTTGTACTAGCTCAGGGTTGAGGGTAACGCCACGGGTTTCAGCAGAGTGCGCTTCTAGAAATGATTTGATCAGTTGCAATTGATGACTGTTACTTTGCAGCATCCGCTCCAGAATCATACGAGAGAGGGAAATTGTGTCTCCCGGTTGATTGAGCAAATTGTTGATGACCAGGGAAAGCCCCATCACCGGAGTGCGGAGGTCATGGGAAAAGGCATTGAGAAACTCATCTTTTAGCTCATTGAGTTCCTGGAGCTCTTCCATCTTTTGCTGCAATTGCGCTGTGCGATCGCGCACCTTTTGCTCCAACTCCGTATTCAGATCGCGCACTTGCTCATACAAGCGAGCTTGCTGGATGGCAATACTGACTTGAATCGCTAGCTGCTTCAGTAATTCCACCTCAGGGGGGTGCCACTCGCGAGGTGATGAGCATTGATGAACGACCAGCAAACCAAAGAGTTCATCATCGAGATAAATCGGCATGCCCAACGCTGCCCGCACCTGATATTGCTCAAACTCGGCAGCAATTTTCGGGTAGCCCGTTATGTTCTGCGTATCGCTGATATTCCAACCGTGCCCTTGGGCGAAGGCATCTTCTAGCTCTTGCAAGTGCTCGGGATCATCAACGATGTGCCCTTTCACCGATGTCCAAGGCTCGGCAACTGACTCGGCAACGATGATGCCGGAATTATTCGACGTGCCATGCCCGATACAGACCCGGTCGGCCTTGAGCGATCGGCGAACCTCATCGACGGTGGTGTTGAGAATATCTTTGAGCTGGAGCGATTGCCGAATCCGCAGGGCAATTTCCCCGATGAGGCGATCGCGCTCTGCTGCGGCAAGCAGTTGTTCTTCGGCCAGCTTGCGATCGGTAATATCGGTCAAGACATCGATTAAACAGGCATCCTCTCCGATGAGGATGATTTCTGCCGCAAAGAGCGCGGTCCGGATGCTGCCATCGCGATAGCGGAATTGATACTCCATATCCCGCACAGCGCCCTGCTCTTGCAAGATCCGTACCATTTCTTCGCGCTGTTGAGGATAAACCCACAGATTCAAGTCGTAGACCGATTGCCCCAGCAATTCATCCGGCTCATAGCCAAAGGTGCGGCAAAAGCCATCATTGACCTCAATCAAGCATCCATCCATCAGAGTGGCGATGGTCATGGGCGTGGGGCTTGAACGGAAGGTTTTGGAAAATTTCTCTTCAGAAAGACGAAGTGCAGCTTCAGACTGTTTGCGAGCGGTAATGTCGCGGACGATCGCAATGACTTCATCTTGACCACTGACGACGACTCTGGCTTCATAGTCCCGCAGATCATAGTCCTTAGACAAACTATCGTCGTGGGGGCTGGCCTGTTTATATAGATGGTCGAGCAATGGATTGGGGCGTATTACCGAGCGGCGCAACTGATACTCAAAATTTTGCGGTTGGCCGGTTTCTAGCGCTTGATGCACATACATCATGCGCTGTTCTGCGATATCGTGTGGCAAAACCTCATAAACAGTTTTACCCAGCAGCGCATTGACCGGTAGAAGAAGAGTGCTTTTCTCGTCGGCTTTGCAATCTAAATAGGTGCCGTCGCGATGGATGCGGAACAGCAAGTCGGGCATGGCTTCTAGGAGGGCACGGTTACGGGCTTCGCTCTGGCGAATCTTGTCTTCTACCGCTTTTTGTTCTGTAATGTCACGAACACTGGCGACCCGTGCCCGTTTTCCTTGATATTGAATAGCCTTAGCCGAAACAGTGCCCAAAAATGTTGTGCCGTCTCGACGCGTCCCCGTTCCCTCATATGCATAGGGTTGATCCGGGTCGCTGAGGGACTGCCAGCGGTTGGCCATTTCCTGCTGCGTGGCCTTTACCGCTAGATCAAGCACAGGCATGCCGACCATTTCGTCGTAGCTGTAGCCAAAGAGGCGCTCGGCGGCTGGATTCACATCCAAAACATGCTGATAGTTGTGGATAACGACGGCTTCGAAAGTGGAATCAAAAAAGCTTTGGAGGCGCTCCTCGCTGGCGCGTAGGTCGTCATCTACTCGCTTTCGATCGGTTACATACAGCACAATCAATAGCTACTC
>JBCBSL010000541.1:0-3294 GCA_039819145.1 Cyanobacteria bacterium J06638_22 | reverse complement strand
ATGTACACAGTGATACAAATTGTTGCCTTGAAAGATAAATCTTTATAATGTCAGCTCGTTCCAGCACACAGATTATCTCTGCTTCACCCAAACAATTGTCTATACCCCATCGGGCAAGACAGGTATTAGGTGTGGCGATGCGCAGGGGTGTGGGTAATGGGCTAATCTTCTGGAGCGTGCAGCGATTGAGGGCGATCGCGGTGATCCAAATCACGGGGTTGTTTAGGGGCAAATCACTTTCCTGAGGCTAGAACCCGCGCAGAATAAGTCTTAATCGCACGTTTCAGGACTCGCACCCCCATGAAATCCACACATGCCATTCGCCAGCTGGTTTCAAAGGCCTTATACCTCAAGCAACTGACCCCTGATATTGAGAACGCTATCAATTTAGAACTGACTCGCCTGGGATTTGTTTCTGAGGTTGACTACGAAGCATTGGAACTGCTGATGTCAGAGATGGACGCTGGACGAATTAAACTTGTTCCCGCGTCTTGGTGAAATTCGTGATTGGGTTGTATCCCAATCGGGTGCTCGGCCTTCAAGGATAGGGGACTCGGGCTAACCGAACTCCCCAGAAGCCCCTAGTGAGAGGGGAGATGCGTCTCCCCTCTCACTAGGGGCTATTTTTTGGCTAATCTCTAATAACATTTGGGTGTGTGACCCTTTGCCTTTCCTCCAGATATCATGACTTTCGGATCGCCTCTCAGTCGTTGGAAGGGAAATTCCCACCAAAAATTGCCGTAGACGAGCGACCTACCTTAAGATATTTAGAAAGTTTAAGAAAATAAGTAGGTGCCTAGTCAAGAGGTGTGGCGATCGCCGTTGCGTCGTCTGGCATCTACCCTGGGGAATGGAGGAGCATGGATATCGACCACTCCCGTGCATCCATCTATCGACTGTTTTCTTCTATCGACTCTATTAGACTTGACCTTTAGCAACCAGGAGGCAATTGCGTCGTGGCCGTTCAAACGATTGAACAACGTTCGACAACTGTCCGTCATGCGCCCCGCTACAAGGTGCTGTTACACAACGACGACGTTAATCCCATGGAGCATGTCGTGCAGACACTCCTCAAAACGGTTACCAGCCTGACGGTTCCTCAGGCGGTCAGCATCATGATGGAAGCGCACACCAATGGCATTGCGCTCGTGATTGTCTGTGAGCAGGAGCATGCTGAGTTCTACAGCGAAAATTTGAAAACTAATGGGCTGACCAGCACGATTGAGCCAGACGAGTAACGTTAGGGGTACGCGGCTCTCAACGTCATCCTGGCTGCAAGCAATATATCTATGTGCTTTGCAGTCTGTCTATGTGCTTTGCAGAAAGTGGGTTGCCTTGCCAGGGCTTGCTGAGGTTGCGTGCTAGGCTCAGGAAGCAGGCCTGCCCCCTGCTGGACGATGAGACTAGGCATACGACCGCCACTATTTAGCCAACACATCGAGCCAGCGATGGCAGAATCGGCAATTGTTATGGACGGTAGCAAATCGCGATGTTAGGACAATTTCAGCAAACCAGCCTGCGTATTGAAGTGGAAGCGACGGAAGCCGCCATCCGTCAGAGCCTTTTGCGAAGCGACCAATGGCAGAAGTGGAGTTTGCTTCAGCGGTTTTCTGAAGGTGTACCACTGGAGTTGACTCCAGGTACAGTCTTTACCACCTGGACAGGGCCGATTGCGGTGCAGCATCAGGTGGATTTTGTTAACGACAATGCACTGGGATTGCTCCTGAGCCAGGGTATTGATGGCTTTCACCACTGGCATTGGGGAGATGGGTGGATTCAATCCTCTCTAGAGGGGATCTCTTTAATGCCCCTGAGCTTAGGACATACCCTAGCTCTGATGCGCCTCCGGCAGTTTCTAGAACAGGATAAAGACGTGCGATCGCCCGCAGCTTAGGCTTCCAGAACAAGTCATATCAAATCCGGTTAATATAGCCGTAAAACCCAAACATCGTTTGGGTTCTCCAACCGGATTTGATATTACAGTCAGGATTTTGTGATTCGCCAGTCCCTCAACGAGTCTCCCCGTTATCCACGTCAGGAGAGTGGGGCTCAGAGAGACGCCTCTTTGAGGGCTCACCCTGAACGCGCAGCTTGACCGAGTCAGCGTGGGAAGGCAGCCCTTCAGCCGTAGCCAGATCGATAATGGCATCTGCCACTTCGTTGAGGGCCGTTGGAGAATAATGGATGATGCTGGAATGCTTCATGAAGGTTTCGACACTGAGTGCAGAAGCGTAGCGTGCAGCGCCCGAGGTGGGGAGGGTATGGTTCGGCCCTGCCAGGTAGTCGCCCACTGCTTCCGGGGTAGATTGCCCCAGAAAAATTGCTCCGGCATGGCGAATGCGCTCCATCAAAGCCCAAGGATCAGCCACTTCCAACTCCAGGTGCTCAGGGGCAAATTCGTTGGATAACTCAGCGGCCACATCTAGGGAATCGACAATGGCAACCAACCCATAGTTGGCGATCGCCTTCTCGGTTAGCATGCGCCGGGGATGGTTCACCAGCATCCGTTCGACTTCGGCCGCTGTCGCTTTTGCTAGCTTCGGATCGGGGGTTAGCAAAATAGCGGCGGCGAGGGGGTCATGTTCGGCTTGTGCCAAGAGGTCAGCAGCGACATAAACCGGGTTGGCGGTTTCGTCGGCAATAATCAGCACCTCGGATGGCCCCGCCAAAGAATCAATCCCAACGGTTCCGTATACCAGTTTCTTGGCAAGGGTGACATAGATGTTGCCAGGGCCACTGATCACATCCACCTTGGGAATTGTCTCGGTGCCATAGGCTAGGGCGGCGATCGCCTGAGCCCCACCCACCCGATAAATCTCTGTAACTCCCGCTTCCTGAGCCGCGACCAAAATGGCTGAATTGATAGCTTGAGTTCCGGGTGGCGTTGTCATCACAATGTGAGGCACTCCCGCAACCCGTGCTGGGATGGCATTCATGATGACAGTGCTAGGATAGGCCGCTCGCCCACCGGGGATGTAGAGCCCAGCCCGATCCACGGGAGTGTAGCGTTTGCCCAGAACAACATCGTTTTTTTCAAACTCGACCCAGCTCTTTGGAATGCGCTTTTTGTGAAAGGCTTCTACATTGCGACAAGCCAAACGAATAGCTGATAGCAGGTTTTGGGGAACCTGCTGGTAAGCCGCATCGATTTCGGAGCCACTGACGCGCAGTTGCTGGGGTTGCAACACCACCTGGTCAAACTCCTCGGTGTAGTGCAAAACTGCACGATCACCCTGCCGCTTGACCGCCTGGAGAACTTGCTGAACGGTTGCTTCCTTGTGCGTTGTCTGATCG
>JBCBSL010000540.1:0-3299 GCA_039819145.1 Cyanobacteria bacterium J06638_22 | reverse complement strand
AACCCAAGCTAAGACCCTTGATTTTTGGTAGCGCGGGCATCGCCCGCGCTACCAAAAATCAAGAAGTCTCTGGTTTTGTCCTGTACTCAGGCCGACGAGTTCCCACCCCCAACGCTGCCGCCGATCGCGTGTCACGTTCTGCCAGGTCATCAAGTCTTCCCCAAACTCAGGGGACTGCAATCCCTTTCGCCAGAGAATGCACGCATCTTCCACAGGGTTCTTGTAATAGGCCTTACGGCGTCCGGCTTCCTGAAAGCCATAGTGATGGTAGAGGGCGATCGCCCGTTGATTCGAGGCTCGAACTTCCAGGGTGGCGCGTGCCATCTTTCGCTGCCGCGCTTGGGTAAGCAGCGCCCATAGCAATGTCTGCCCCAAACCTTGCCCCCGGTAGGGAGTGTCAACCACTAACACTGTGATGTGGGCCTCATCCAGCACCATCCATAGGCAACCCAAGCCGAACAGAGATTTAGGGAGCGATGGTGCAGTAGAGGGGCGATCGCCATCTACCGTCAGCCCGAGCAACAGACCATTGGGGCTTTCAATTTCCCGCAAATAGCCCTCAGCGTTCCACATACCGCCAAGGCAGCGCCGATCTAGCTCCACGGCCGCTGGCACTTGCTCGGGCGCAAGGGGTTGAAGATATAGATAACCCATGTTGCCACTGCATCTGTCTTAAAGTCTTTGGCGAGGGTCTTAGCAAACGGTCTGGCTCGACCCAACTCCTTGGGAAGAACGTTCCCAGACAACTGTAAACTGAAAAGATTGGCATCCGCTGCATGATGCAACCACCGATGCCTGGATTGATAGGCTCTATCGGTAGAATTGGCTTTCTCGATTGAACCGTCGTGATGATCAGAATAGGCTTAAATTAACGACGATACGCCCCATTAAACGCACTGACACTCGCTAGTTTCCAAGGAAGTCTCATGGTATCTACTCCCCTCGCAACTCCCCCCACCTCCGGCGCGCAGTATCTGGCTGAACCCGCATCAGGGCGATCGCCCAATCAGTCGTTGCTGCCCTTATCGGCTAGGGTAAACGAGCAGGAGCATCTGGAGATCGGGGGATGTGATGTGCCGACCTTGGTGCAGCAATTTGGATCGCCTCTCTATATCTTGGACGAGGAAACGTTGCGAGCCGCCTGTCGTCAATATCGCGAGGCATTTCAGCGGCACTATCCCGGCGACTCGTTGATCATCTATGCCTCCAAAGCCTGGAACTGCCTGGCCGTCTGTGCGCTGATTGCCAGTGAAGGTCTGGGAATTGATGTTGTATCTGGGGGTGAGTTGTTTACCGCTCTAGAAGCGGGCGTGAGTCCAAGCATCACCTATTTCCACGGCAATAATAAGTCAGTCGCGGAGCTGGAACTAGCGATTACCTCCGGAGCCACCATTGTCGTAGACAATTGGCATGAGCTACACCTATTGGTTGATCTGGCAGAGCGGGGGGTTGTATCCCCGGAAGCGACGAACCCGACCCCACAACCCAGCATTCGGATCCTGCTCCGCGTTACCCCAGGGATCGAATGCCACACCCACGACTACATTCGCACGGGCAGCATCGACAGTAAGTTTGGCTTTGATCCTGAGCAACTGGAATCGGTGTTTGCCTTTGTTCGAGAGCATGCGGTATTGAACTGCGTCGGCCTGCATGCCCATATTGGTTCTCAGATTTTTGAAGTGCAGCCTCATCATGACTTGGCGGGTGTATTGGTGGATTGGATGGTGAAGGCACAGGAGTATGGCTTACCCATCCAAGAGATTGATGTGGGGGGTGGATTGGGGATCCGCTACACCGAATCGGATGATCCCCCCAGCATCGAAGCCTGGGTAAAAGTGGTTTGCGAAGCGATGGCCAAAGCCTGCAACGAGCGTGGGGTGGCGTTGCCACGTTTGATTGCGGAACCGGGGCGATCGCTCATTGGGTCAGCCTGCATCACGGCCTACACCGTGGGGGGCGACAAGACCATTCCATCCTTGAACAAAACCTATGTAACCGTCGATGGCGGCATGTCCGATAATCCTCGCCCCATCACTTACCAGTCCCTTTACCGAGCGGTGGTCGCCAATCGCATGCACGCACCGATGAACGAAACCGTGACCGTTGCAGGGAAACACTGCGAATCTGGCGATATTGTCATTCCTTCGGCTCAGCTGCCTGAAACCACAAGCGGCGATATTCTGGTTGTGATGGCTACGGGTGCCTATAACTACAGCATGGCGTCGAACTACAACCGTCTTCCCCGACCAGCAGCGGTACTGGTTCACCAAGGAGAAGCGAATATCATCTTGCAGCGCGAAACCTACGCGGATCTGCTATGGCAGGATCGTTTACCTTATCGCCTACATGCAACCCAATCCAATCCATGACGAACGTTGAAAAATTCGCTAAAAGAGAGTAAGCCAACAGCGCTAGACTGTGAGGCTTTATTCTGGATTTAAGACTTTACGCTGAATTTATGAGGGATTTCCGTTTCGAGCGGTAGATTGTTGGAAAAAGAGTAGGGCAACGACCTATCCGTTTTCTCCGTAATAGAGAACATGAGATCCTACCCGATGATCCTATCCATCCAGTTGCCCTGTACCTTACTAATGGTTGTCTACTCTCTTGACCCGTTTGTTCGTCCTTAACAATGCCACCCTTCTACGCTGGGGAATGTTCTCGCCTAGCAATCACCCAGTCTGGCTATCTGGCTTTTGTGGTGGGCTAGCAGGGTCTTGCCAACCGCTCCTAACTCGGGGGCTTCCAACCCAAGCTACGTCACTCCAATGGGTTCTTTGCTGAAGCAATGGCTGACTAATTTTGGCTGGACTCAGTCTTTGCTGCTTCCCGCCATCGACCTCACCCTAGTTTTGCTCCTCACCTATGTGCTGCTGGTCATCATTGGTGAGCGGCATACCCTATGGATGGTCAGAGGGTTGATCGTGCTCATGTTGGCCTCAGCCCTCAGCACGGCTCTTAGCCTTAGGCTCCTGAGCTTTGTGTTAGAGAAATTGGTGATTGGGGCCGCCGTCGCTATGGCCTTGATTTTGCAGGCCGAGTTTCGGCGGTTGCTCGAACAACTGGGTCGAGGCGAAATCGTGCAATTGTTCCAGCCCGCTCCGGAAACGATTCCCAAAACCAACAATGTGATCGATGAGATGGTCGATGCCGTCAAAGAGTTATCCCAAAATCGAACAGGCGCTTTACTTTTGCTCGAAACAGGGCAACCTATTGACGAGCGAGATTTCTCAGTGCCAGGGGTGCGTCTCAACGCCGAAGTATCAAAGGAACTGTTGCAGACGATTTTTCAAACATCC
>JBCBSL010000539.1:0-3322 GCA_039819145.1 Cyanobacteria bacterium J06638_22 | reverse complement strand
TTTGATATCAGTAGGACTTACACAGTTTGATGATTTTTGGGGCGCATTGCGCCCCAAAAATCATCAAACTCCTTTGGTTTTTCGTATCCAATGCGTAAGTCCTAATTAGTAGGTTTCGTCCTCGGCTTCGTCTTTTGTGTTTGTGCGGCGGTAGGGGGTTTCGCGATCGAACTTCATGTGAATGGCACGGGTTTGTTCGCCATCGGCGGCGATCGCCATAATCGGAAAATCCATCAATCCATCGGGGAAAGACATGTGGAAGCGGAACGTGCCATCGGGATTCAGTTGAATCGGGTTGCCATTCACGAAAACGGTCGCATCGGGTTCTGTTGCCCCGTAGACAATCAATTCGGCATCGGCAACCAACCAGAATTTACGGGCACGCATCGGCGGCATCGATGAGAAGAAGCCAATGCCCGACATGCCGACGCCCGACATCGAGCGCTCCTCTTCAATCATGCGAGATTCCGGTACGCCCCAGCCCGGTATGATCCCCATGCCGGAAGCCGTGAGATAGGAGCTGAAGGTTTCGATCGCCTGCCCCGATGTCATCTGCATCGATTCCAGCGCCTGCCCGGACGTCATCTGCATCGACTCCAACGCTTGCCCTGAGGCCATTTGCATGGAGCCAAAAATTGAGCCGGGTACTTGCTGCATGGAACCAAAGAGAGAGCCTGCGACCCGTTCGGCTTCGGCTGACTCGGCCAGGTCGTAAATGTTGGAGTAGAGCGGAGAGGTTTCCGTGGGCGAAGCCGTTGGATCATTGAGCTTGTAAAGGGTTCTGCCCGTCAGATTGGTCGCCCAGTCGACATTGATAAAGTTTTCTTCGTACCAATCGGATGGATAAACGGGCGGAATCCGGATGGCGTTGGAGCGCGCCAACATCAGCCAGCGTCCGTCACCGGTGAGGTAACCAATCTCGGCAATGTAGTCGCGATCGCTCACCGGAATCCGCAAATACCAATCCCGTGCCAGCTCATCGCACTCATATTCCAGCAAGCTGTGGGGACGCTGCTGATTGAGATCGGCAATATCCGTGACATCATAAAGGCGCAACGCCAAGGTTTGGCCGCCCTGGCGACGCACCGCTTCTTTATGCTCATTGGGGGTATCCCAGTAGGCGTAGGCCCATTGCGGATCGCGGGGCATCAGTAGGATGCGGCTTTGTTCGTAGCCATCGGGTAAACCAGGCAGATTATCATCCACATCGGCGAGCTGTTCACCCGACAAATCTGTTTGCCCGACATCATATTTGGCAGCTTCGATAGTGGCCTGCTCGTCAAGCGCGTCGTCCTTTTCTGGTTGCATTCCCCGGGCGATCGCCCCGCCAGCCAATGCGGCACCTGCCACCGCAGCGGCAGCGCCCAAAGGAAGGTTGTCGGAGCCGGGAGCATCGGAAGCCACACCGGCGGACTCACTCAGACGGATTGGGTTCGAGCGAGCCAGGGCTAACCAGCGTCCATCTTCGGCTTGATAGCCAATCTCGGTGAGATAGTCGCGATCGCGCCCCAGCGGAATATAAGTATCCTCCGCCGATTCTTCCACATCCAGTTGATGAATCCGTTCGGCGGCAAGCTCAGAGAGGTCAGCGGTTTCTGGATTGGCCACATCGGTGACGTCGTAAACCTGCAACTTCAGGGCACGGCCACCTTGTCGCTTCAATTCGTCGCGATGGGCTGTGGGCGATTCCCAGGAGGCATAGCCGGTTGTGTTGTTGTGGGGCGAGAGAATGATGCGGCTCTTGGTCTGGCCGCCTCCAGCGAGGGCAGCGGCTCCCGCTAGCCCTGCGGCAGCGCCTGCAACCCCAAGGGCAACTGCCCCAGCCCCATTCCCAGCCCCATTGCTGGGGGCTGCTACCAGTCCGGTTGCTTGATCCAAGCGGATCGCGTTGGAACGGGCGAGAGACAGCCAGTGTCCATCCTCGGTCTCATAGCCAACTTCGGTGAGATAGTCGCGATCGCGCTCCAGGATCAAGTGGGCATCTTGATCCGTTTCGCGGACATCGAGTTGGTGTAGCTGTTGCGGGTCTAGGGTAGACAAGTCGGCGGTTTCAGGGCGTGCCACATCGGTGACATCGTAAATCCGCAATTTCATGGTGCGCCCACCCTGATCGATCAATGCTTGACGGTGAGCGGTAGGGGTTTCCCAATAGGCATACCCCGTCGATCCGTTGCGGGGTGTCAAAACAATGCGGCTGGATGGGCGATCGCCCCGACCCAAGGCGGCTGCTCCCAAAGCGGCAGCACCAGCTGCAGCAGCACCAACGGCGGCAGCACCAACGGCGGCAGCACCAACGGCAGCAGCACCAGCGCCAGTAGCACCGGCACCAGTGGCAGCACTACCAGCAGCAGCACCGGCACCTGCAGCAGCGGCAATTCCCCCAGCAGCGGGGGTGGAACCGACGGCACCAGACACACCGGGTGCGCCTGCACCTGCAATAGGTGGAGTAGTACCCACGGCAGGGGAAGGAGCACGACCCCCTAGCACGTCAGCCGCACGGGCAGAGACACCGCCTTCAGGGGCAACCGGAGCGGCGGCTGGAGGCGGAGCCGATCCCCGGAATAGCTTGAGGAGGAAGGGCAAGAGTGGGAGCAATAGAAAGGCAATCCAGGGTAACCAGCCTGCACCATCGGTCTCCGCCGAATCAGCGATCGCCCCTCCGGACATGGCTCCATCTTCGTCTGTGGCAGTGGCTTCGCCCACGGCCGCTGCACCATCCTCCGTCCCAGGAGCAGCAGCACCTGCAGCCGCTTCATCGGCGGTATCGTCTGCTGCCGCAGGGTCGACTGGGGTAGCGGCCTCGTCTCCAGCAGCGGTCGCCGCTTCTTCCTCTGCTCCAGTTACGGCTCCGGTCGTGTCGGCAGTGGTGGGATCGGCGGCAACGACCTCCTCGCCTGAAGCCAGGGCAACAAATGCGGCGGCAGCGGGATTCAAATCCCCTAGATGAACCAGCGTGCGGGGCTGCGAGTAGGGATAGGCTGGATTATCGGGCAGGGTTTGGTGCATAGAGATGATGGTGACATCGGTGCGATCGCGCACTTTGCTGTAAGCCGCATACCCAATGCCATCGCTCCCCAGGGCTTCAATGACGGCATCGGTCGAGTCTTCATCCAGTTGATCAACCGTCGCGCCGGGGGCAAATCCACCCAAACGTCCCCATACTGCATACTGGCTAATGGCGGTGCGAGTATCGCTATCATCGAGGCGATCGACTAGGCGGATGGAGCCAGGTTCTCTCCCCAACTCTGACCAGTCGGTAATGTCGCCTCGAAAGATTTGGGCGAACTGCTCAAAGGTGAGATTGCCATTAAAAGAATTGTCA
>JBCBSL010000538.1:0-3333 GCA_039819145.1 Cyanobacteria bacterium J06638_22 | reverse complement strand
ATTTTTCCTGCTTTTTGCCCTGTTTCTATTTGCTTCCATATCTAATTTTTTTTGGTATTGCTGGTTTAGGTTTTTATTTTTTCCCAGAAGCGGCGTACCCCCGCCGCTTCTCGAAAAAAATCATATTTGGATTCTGCAACCCCTAAAACACAATGATCACAACCAAATTTTTAGATGCTGTGCGAGTTGAGTCTTGGAATACATGGGTGCGAAAAATTTAGTGCGGTTGTATTGTAAGCCACACTCAGACAGACCGAACTAGGCCCAAGCCTCACTCCAAACTCAGAACAGGCAAGCGTTTCCCAAATCACTAAAAACCCCTGAAAATGAAACTCTCAGGGGTTTTTTCTAGTAAGCGGGCACGCGGAATCGAACCGCGATCATTAGCTTGGAAGGCTAAGGTTTTACCACTAAACTATGCCCGCAGGCTTTTTGCCAGTTTTCCTAGCATAACATAGCTATAGTCTTGTGCATCGAGATTAGGGCAAAGATTTTTTGAAAGCCCTACAGCACGGGACTTTCAAAAAATTTTGGGTTTTACTCAAGTGCTTAGCGCCATGTAAAGAGAGGAAATGCTTGTCGTAGACCCTTCTGGGTGGGAAACCCGGTGGTTGGGGCATCGACACCGGGTTTCTAGGGCACTACCTTAGGTCAGGACAAAGTCGCTCATGCCGATATTGGCAGTGTTCTCCAACACCGTGAGCCTTTGGAATTCGTTGCCCGTGTCACCTGCTGTGTTGAGCAGCACGATGGTACGCAGACTCTTCTCGCGAACCTGAATATAGCGATCGAAGCGCTCTTGAGCTGTGGTTGCGCTGAAGAGGGATTGGTCGTTGAAGATGGGCGAGAGGTCAAGGATGTCGACGCCTTGCTCAAAATCTAGGATGCGGTCATCGCCATCGGTTGTGCTCTCGTAGAGGAAGCGATCGCTCCCTCCCTGTCCAAGCAACGTATCGCGATCGCCGCCGCCGCTCAGGATATCGTCGCCACTATTGCCGGTCAGTGTGTCGCGATCGCCAAGTCCATACAGCGTGGTATTTTGGCCAGTCGGTGCCAGCAGATTATCACGACCCTCGCTACCCAGGATGGTTGTGGATGGGGCATCGCCTGGGTTTGTGGGATTATCTGGGGTATCTGGATCCTCCGGAGGTGCATCTGGGGTGTCATCCGATTCGGTCAGGATGAAGTTGGCCGCGGTCAACCCCGTTGTGCCTTCTAGAATCACGAGCTCTCGGAAAAAGCCAGGTTTGTTGTCTCCCTTGAAGTTCCCTTCAACGATGGTGTTCCCGCCATCTTCGGTCAATCGAACATAGTCGTCGAAAGGCGTACTGCTGTTGTGCTTGGCGGCGTCAAACAGGGCGAACAGATCGAGTCGATCGGCACTGGGATCGAAGTCGGTGATAGTGTCTGTGCGATCGCTAAACCAAGGGCCTGTGTAGGCAAAGGTGTCGCGGCCTGCGCCGCCAGTTAGGGTGTCGTTACCCCCGGCTCCAATGAGGCGATCGCCCTCATTACTACCCACCAAAACATCATCATCAGCCGTACCCGTGATGGTTGAGCCATTGCCGGGTTCACCCCCACCATTGCCGGGACCACCGCCGCCAGGGTTGCCACCACCAGACGTGTCATTATCCGTAATGGTCAGGGTTGTTGTGGAGGGGTTGCCCAAGGTAGCGCCAGCGACATTCTTCAGGCGAATATTCACCGTCTCGTCAGCCTCCACCTGGGTATCATCCAAAATCGGGATGTTCAGAGTCTGACGGCTGACGCCATTGTTAAAGGTGACCGTTTTGGAGACATCGCGGTAGTCTTCCGATGCGGTTGCGCTGCCGCCGCCGAGTTGCACATCAACGCTGACCCGTCCGCTGGTTCCCCCATTGCGGACGAGGGTCAGGGTGAGGCTGCCATCATCTTCCGCCACCGTGTAGGATGAGCGATCGAGGACAATGATACCCGGAGACGGATTTTGGGAATTGTTTGGAGACTTTGCCCGATCTGCGGTCTCCGAGATAAAGGTGAGAAACGATTCCTGATGCCGGGTAACAACATCTTTGTAGTTCCAGGGCGAGACGTAGTAATCGACGGACGAATCGGGTTGGGCATAGCGTCCACCCCAGTGGTCGGCGAGTGGATCGTTGTAGTCTCCCCGCATGAAGTAGAGATAGGTTGCCCCATCGGAAAAGTCCACGCCTTGCACGCGTTTCCCGCCAAACCCGTTGACGGGAAGTTTGACCCTTGTGGCGGCAAAATCACCTAGTGCCCCATGACCATCAATGTATTGCCGCGTAAAGGCTTCAGCGGATAGTCCGTTTGGATAGTTGTTGGGATTGGGGTTCCCAAAGTCACGGAATTCAGCAAAATACAACCCATTGTTTTGGGATTGCTCATAGAGAAAGTCCCGTCCTTGTGGGTCTGTATTCGTATCGTTGTAAAGGTCCGGGCTACCGTTCATGAAGACCCGGATTTTTGGAATGATACTGGGATCCGCTCGCACAGCTTCTGCCACTTCGGTTGCGCCCCCCCACAACAGCACGTTGAGCGGGCGATCATCAGCTTTGTGGGCAGCTTCGATGAGGAGCTGTGCGCCAGAGCTGATGTTGCGAGGATCGCGAGCACGGTTGGCATCAAAGGTCTGCGATGAACCGGCTCGAATTACCTGACGCAATGAATCTGGAGTTGGGTAGTTGCGATCGTAGGTAACGAGATTGGGATAATCCGTTTCATACAGGTCGACAATTTTAGAGATTTCTCCAGGAAAGGTAGATCGGCCATCTAAGCTAGCGACTAGGCCTTCAATGTCAAATAGGTTGGCCGACAGCAGGAAAAATGCCATCGATAGGGAATCATCTGGTTCACCGCTGGGTTCAATATCGGAGAAGACAAATACCCGAGGCGTTTCCTGCCCACCCAAAATGCCAAGAGGTGGATTGGAGGAATTGGAATTTGCCGTAGAGATGCCACTCCGAGTAACACTTCCTTGTGCAATAACATCATTTTCAGAATGCGTGGATTGCTCAAGGGTGAGAGTCTGTTGAGTCATTTTTTCACTCAAAATAAGTTGGTCATCATTCAGTAGGACTACGCGCCGGGGAGAACTGAAAGATGCACGACTTGGTTTTAATTCGTAAGTTCTTTAGATGTCAACATCACATTTTTTGCAAACTGAAATTATTGGATTGAACTGCGGGAAACACGGATTTATAAACAGGAAAATATGACGATACTCTAGGAAAATAAAAATAGAAAAATTACGTGTATGATTCATTACTTGGGGTGACACGTGAATATACGAAAAATATGAAGCCTATAGCAAAAAGGAATAATGCAAGAATG
>JBCBSL010000537.1:0-3348 GCA_039819145.1 Cyanobacteria bacterium J06638_22 | reverse complement strand
GCTTTGCCTTCATCTAACTGCTTAATATCAAATCCGGTTAAATAGCCGTAAAACCCACCTATCGTTTGCGCCCGCTGCGTTGCAGCGGGCGCAAACGATAGTTGGGTTCTCCAACGGATTTGATATAAAGCTACATCACGACTTGAATGTTTGTAATTAGAAACGAGTCTCTAATGGATTGCCATTCGTTGTGTCGGGCAGCTTGCTTTGAGAACCTGCCACCATGGAGCTTTCAAAAGCTATTGAATTGATGGGTCACTTAAACGCTCAGCACTACAGTGGCAACCGAATAAATACAGCTCCATTGCAATAACAGCCGCCGCAGAGTAGTCATACTTTCTGGTACGCGCGTACAACCCACACGACGAGGGGTAGAGTTTCTTCTTGGTTAGAGCGATCGCCATCATTCAAAACACTCTTGAATTTAAAGAGCTACTTAGTTTTTCATCTGATATCAATTCGTAAATGCAATTAAATTCAATAAGACTAGTCAATTACCAATCGAGAGTCATAACTCTAAAACTGCCTTCTATATCTAGAAATGGGTCAAAATCCAAGCCTGAAGAACTTTAAATCACGGGAATTAACAAAAAATTAACATAATCTTGTTGAGAATTGCTCCGAATTAGGCTTTACTGGCTTACTAGGAATTACTTTCATCAGTAGAAGGCTGCCTATGAATATATCTGTATCAGCCCATGCAATACAGTCCTGTTCTACAGTGCTCGATTGACGAGCGAATCTAGAGTCTAGAGGAAATCAATCTATGGATGATGCCATTTTCTGGAAGCCATTCCTGCGATCGCTGGGTTGGTCTTCTGGGTCTGTTATGCAAAAATCTGAAGCTCCGTTGCTAGCTGGCAACATACAGTTCCTTAACCTATCAGGGCGGCTATTGGGAGCCCATGTGGCCCATGCCGGGTTGATTGTGCTGTGGGCAGGGGCCATGACGTTGTTTGAGCTGTCTCGGTTCAACCCCGATATACCGATGTACGAGCAGAACTTGATCTTGCTGCCCCACCTGGCCACACTCGGTTTGGGGATTGGGGACGGCGGACAGCTCATCGATACCTATCCCTACTACCTGGTGGGCATGCTGCATCTGATCAGCTCCGCCGTACTCGGAGCTGGAGGGATTTACCACGCCGTATTAGGCCCCGAACGGCTGGATGAGAATGGGTTTGGCTACGACTGGAAAGACGACAACAAGATGACCACCATCCTGGGTATCCATCTTGTCTTGCTAGGAGTTGGAGCGTTGTTGTTGGTTCTCAGAGCCACCCGTTGGGGCGGCATCTATGACCCACTGATTGAGCAGGTACGACTCGTTCAGCCGAATCTAGACCCTATTCGCATCTTTGGCTATCTGTTTGGCTTTGGCCCCAATGGCTGGACGATTACCGGCATGGCCAGTGTCAACAATATGGAAGATGTGATTGGCGGTCATGTTTGGGTGGGGACGCTTTGCATTGCAGGCGGCGTTTTCCATATCCTGTCATCGCCTTTTGCTTGGGCCAAGAAAGCTCTGGTGTGGTCTGGGGAAGCCTATCTTTCTTATAGCCTGGGGGCACTGGCGATCGCCGGTTTTAGCGTGGCGTGCTTTGTCTCGGTCAACGACATCGTGTATCCCAGCGTGTTTTATGGCTCTGTGGAAGCGGTCACCGACTCTACCCGTGCCGCCTTATCCAGTGTCCATGCGGGACTAGGTTTCCTAGCACTCGTTGGTCATCTTTGGCATGCCTACCGCGCGCGCACCGCAGCACGCGGAACAGAGGTTGGTACCTTTTTTGATTTCATTGCCAAAGATGTGACGCCAGATCTTCCTACCCGCCTTGAGCAGGCTTAAAAATTTACTCTGCACAACTGACAGACGTCTGAATCACTGACATCCGAATCACTGACATCCAAACCACTTACACAGGAGAAAATTCTCATGACAATGGTGATGCCAGCAAACACCTCCATTCCCTGGAGGGCGGGCAACGCACGCTTGGTCGACCAGTCTGGGCTACTGCTGGGTGCTCATGTTGCCCATGCCGGACTAATTGTGGCCTGGGCCGGAGCGATGACGCTCATTGAGCTTGCTAATTTCGACCCAAGTCAGCCGATGTATGGGCAAGGGCTCATTTTGCTGCCCAACCTGGCGCGCTTAGGATTGGGCCTAGGGCCAAATGGCGATGTTATTAATACTTATCCCTACTTTGTGATTGGAGCCCTGCACCTGATTAGCTCCGCCTTCTTGGGTGCAGGTGGCTTGTTTCACGTGTTCAAAGGCCCGCGCAAGCTCGAAGAAAAGTTTCCCTTCTTTGGATATCGCTGGGATAACGCCAACCAGATGACCAACATTATTGGATTTCACCTCATTCTGTTGGGTATCGGCGCATTTTTGCTTGTGGCCAAGGCGATCGCTTTTGGTGGATTGTACGATCCAGCCATCCACACTATGCGTTTGGTCACCAGCCCCACCCTGAATCCCATCACTAACTTTGGGTATCTATTCGGCACCGAAGGACGGTTCTGGCTGGCTAGCGTCGACAACCTAGAAGATGTTGTGGGCGGTCACATTTGGGTCGGCCTCCTCTGCATTCTTGGAGGCATCTGGCACCTACGGACGGAACCGTTCCAATGGGCAAAGAATCTATTTGTCTGGTCGGGGGAAGCCTATCTGTCTTACAGCATCGGAGCCGTAAGCTTAATGGCCTTTATTGCCGTTTTATTCGTTTCGGTCAATACGACGGTTTTTCCCGCTGAATTTTTTGGCCCAACTCTGGTGCTGAAGTTCGATCGATTCCCCGTTTTTATCAGTCGTGACGGAGCACTGACCTCACGGGTATGGCTAGCGAACGCCCATTTCTGGCTGGGCTTCTTCTTCCTGCAAGGGCACCTGTTCCATGCGCTGCGGGCAGCGGGCTACAGCTTTAAGGAAGGGCGCGTCATTGCATCCACACGAGGACAGGTGAGCTAACATGACATCCGTTAATGTATCCCCCAATCCAACAGCGCCGTCGCTGGAGTTTCCGGGGAGCACCCCTGAAACAAGTTTCGTTAAGAATTCCGTTGACCCCTATTCCTGGTGGGCGGGCAACTTCCGCTTCGTCGACCTTTCAGGCAAGCTACTAGGTGCCCATATCGCCCATGCAGGACTGATTGTGCTGTGGGCTGGAGCCATGACGCTGTTTGAACTCTCGCGGTTCAATCCCAGCTTGCCCATGTACGACCAGGGTCTCATCCTGCTGCCCCATTTGGCCAGCCTGGGAATTGGCGTCGGAGCCAACGGCCAAATTGTTACGACCTATCCTTACTTTGCGATCGGTACCGTCCATCTCATTAGTTCAGCCGTTTTAGGCG
>JBCBSL010000536.1:0-3354 GCA_039819145.1 Cyanobacteria bacterium J06638_22 | reverse complement strand
ATTACGATTCATCGTCAATATTGAGAACTTCAAAGGTCAAGTCTGGATTGATGCGAACCTGCCCTCTGTGGGTAATACCCCCGTCTTTCAGCGTCACCGTAGCTCTGTAACCAGGAAAGCTGTTATCCCAGGTGTAGCGATTTTCGTAGGCTGCCCGCATGATTTCGCGAGCATCTTGCGTTGTAGTCATAAAAGAGCTTCCTCAAATCCTTTACCAGTGTAGGGCGATTTCCCTAAGGAGTCACTCGCGAAGCAACAGGTAATAAAGCTCTCCGGTTGTATTCATGAGTCCGGCGCGATCGCCCGCCACTTGTCCCGTCCCCATAAATACATCGACCCGACCCGCTCCCAGAATGGCACCTCCGGTATCCTGATCCAGCACAAAGCGGGTCACGCGGCGAGGAAACAAGTTGCCCTCGGGGTCAGGGTAGGGCAAATCGGTGTGAATCAGCGCTAAGGCTCCCGGCGGCATGAGGGTTTTGTCAGTGGCGATCGATCGCTCCGGCGTTACGGGGACACTGAGGTTTCCGATAGCAGGTTGCCCAGCCGTTTCACGAAAGAAGACGAAGCGATCGTTGCGGGGCAGATATTCGTTCAGTTCCGCTGGATTTTGCCGGAAATAGTCGATGACAGCGGGTAGGGTCAGCCCATCTTCAGGCACCTTGCCATCGTTTACCAACTCCCGACCGATGCTGACATAGGGATACTCCGTGCGTCCGGCATAGCCAATGCTCAGCCATCCCCCTGTGGTCAGTTGTAGCCGCGCCGATCCCTGGACTTGTACCAGATACGCATCGAGGCGATCGCGCATCCACACCAACTCCAATCCCTGCAACCGTCCCTGACTTCCTTGTAAGCCATCGGCTCCCTCCAGCTCCGCGCGAGTGGGGTGGGGTATCTCCCAGGACTCCAAATCCGCAGGCTCCCGATAGAGGGGATAGCGAAACTCTGCCGTGGGAATGCGGCTAGCCGGATAGATGGGTTCAAAGTAACCCGTGAAGCCCACCGCTCCTGTTTCAACATCGCCAGTGGATTGGTAAAACGCAAACTCGTTCAGCACCGCTGCTTGCAAGGCTTCGAGGGACGCCGCCGTTTGCACCAGCTCACGAAAGCGCCGCAAACTACGGCGGACGCGATCGCGACTAAACATCGTGCCCTCATGAAGGGTGGCATATTCGATATAGTCTTCTTCAGCGGCAGGGGTTGCCAGGTATTCCAGGGAATAGTCGATGGCCTGTAGCATGGCCGCCCGATCTTGCCAGAGGCGGTTGTCCCGCAGCAGGGAGTAGCGTTCCTGCCGCGATCGCACGTCTGTAGGCTCCAGCGGTTGGAGATGCATCTGGGCGATCGCCCCACCTGCAAGACTCAAACCACTTAACACACTGAGGGCGATCGCCCCCACAAAGCGTCCTAATGCCAGCCGCATCCCATCCACCATGCTTAAAATCGATCCACGCTCCCCGCAAAGATCGGCTCAATCCGCAGCGCCATCACCTTTGAGGGACGCACTACCATATATTCCCCTTGGATATTTTTGATCGGGACATTGATGAATTCATCGGAACTCGATTTTGGCACTAATTCACTGGTGTACCACTTTTGGAAATCTTGAATCGTTGGAAAACGTACCTCTTCCCGGTGTCCACCCTCGATCATCATGTGGACAGCAATTTCGCTCGGAGTTCTAGGCATAAAGTTGTCCTGACTATCGCTTACTATCGCGTGCCACGTCGTCCCCGCAACATTGGCAGTGTCGCACTTGTTGACGCATGGGACTCACCCACTGGCACCCCAATCATTCCCCAAAAGTATAGAAAAGCGAACGCCTTCCTGTACCCCAGACATCATAATCCGACATGAAATGATTCCATCTCAAAACCAAAAGGAAACGGTGGAAGTCCAGATCGCAACCTAAACAATCTCATCGGGATTAATTCCCATCGACCGCAGTCGTTCGGCCAATGCCTGTGCCCGTTCCTCTGCCGACTCTGCCCGCTCAATAGCCTGATTGAGGGATTGTTCTTGCTCGTCAAACCGCTCGGCATCTGTGGGTAACCAGTTCGACGCCGCATCATACCACCGTAACCATTTACGGGTGACGCCCTCAAACGTTCCCTGCCAAACGCCAATACCTACTTGCAACTCGGAGATCCAGAGGCGCTGTTCCGACAGATTGAGTTCCTGATACCGTCCGTTCTGCAATCCAAACACACGGAAGCTATCAGTGTAACGATCGAACAAAACGTAATACGGAATGCGCAGGATTTGTTCGTAGACATACCACTTGGTGGGTGGGCGATCGCCCAAGCGCTCCGCTGTGCCCAAATCCTCGTCTTCCGTGCCAGGGGAAAGCAACTCAACCGCCACAAACGGGCTAACTCCCTCCTGCCAGACAACATAACTTAGGCGCATATCAACGCCATCATAAAGTCGCGACACCCCCGGCACGAGGAACCAGTCGGGGCGCTTGTACCAAAGGGGATGGCGGCTATCGTAGTACAGATTCAGGTTTGTCCCTATGAACCGATTGTCGGACGCATAGGTCGGAAGACGCAGGGTACTACTGAGTAGACGAGGTTGGAGGTCGTGAAATTCGTCAGGCAAGCCAGATTCCTGGGGATCTTCGCTGGGAAGATCGTACATAGTGGGCAGGGTTTCGCGGGGCGATCGCGGAGGATCGCTTTGCGGTATAGACAGGCGGCTGAACATGAGTAAGCTCTCCGGAGAGCGGCAAGCAGTCGTTCGCATGCATGCGGGTTGTCCGCAGTGAATGCGGGTTGTCCGCAAAGCATACGGCTCATGCTACTAGATTAAACCGCTGCAATTGGGTTTCTAGGGTGCTGAGCAGCGACTTGCGCAAATCGGTTTTGCCCTTGAATAGGACGCGACTGCTGTTGGGCAGGTCGAAGGGGAATTGCCCTGGCACATCGTCGCGCTCCATTTGCGCTAGCACAATTTGCTCGGGGCGCTTGCATTGCAGGGCGTAGCCAAGTTCAACGCATACTTTTGGATTGGGGAAGAGTTGGGGCGGACTGCCATCCACCTGGATGATCGGCGTGCCATCGGCCACAAACAAGAGAGAGCTGCGGATTTTGCGCATTAGGGTGCTGTTGAGCCGAACGGGAGCGTCGGTTAGGCGATGGGATTCTTGCAAGGTCAGGGGGAGGCGCGATCGCCGATTGAATTTATCCAAACACTCGTCCAAGGCATCTCGTAGCAGGGAACCCGCTTCGGGAAACTCGGTTTGATAGCAGAAGAAAATCACAGGCTCCAAGCGAGAGAGCGAATCTTGCTTGGTGAAATACATCTCATGGCTAATCAGATCGACATTGGCGATCGCATAGCTACCGCTGC
>JBCBSL010000535.1:0-3348 GCA_039819145.1 Cyanobacteria bacterium J06638_22 | reverse complement strand
ATTGGCGTTGGTCTTGCCCCATCTTTCTAAGACAAACCTTTGTGGAGTGGGTGGCTCATGCCAGACCTCGCTCGGTTTGGTCACAGGCATTTTATCAACAACAACGGCACAAGGGTAAGTCACATCAAAAAGCGATTCGAGCCTTGGCCTATAAGGGCACCTCGATTAATTCAAAAATAGCGTCTCAATATGAGATCATGGTTACGGATTAGGGTTGACAGGGAGACTTCGGATGGGACAACAAGGATTTTGGGATTTTGAGACCCGTCATCAAAAGCTGGAGTCAAAAAAAGACCTGTTGACCTGCCTGGACGAGATGATTCCGTGGGATGAGTTTCGACCGATGTTAGAGAACGTGTATGTCAGATCCCGTCAACCTAAAGCAGGCCGCCCGCCGATAGATGTCATCATCATGGTTAAGCTGTTAATCTTGCAACAGCTCTACAACATTGGTGACGATGAGCTGGAATACCAGGTGAATGACCGGTTGTCATTTATGCGGTTTCTCCATCTGGGCCTTGAAGACTCGGTCCCGGATGCTAAAACCGTGTGGTCGTTTCGAGAACGCTTGCGTAAGGCCGAACTAGTGAAGCCGTTATTTGAGCAGTTTGGAGCGTACTTGAACGCGACGGGCTACCAAGCCCAGTGTGGGCAAATCGTGGATGCCACCCTAGTTCCGGTTCCCAAACAACGGAACTCTCGAGAGGACAATGCCACCATCAAAGCGGGGACGGTACCAGAGGATTGGCAGGATAAGCCCCATACGCTGGCGCAAAAGGATATCGATGCCCGTTGGACTAGAAAGAATGGCGCGTCTCATTATGGCTATAAAAACCATATCAATCGCGATGCGGGGCATGGGTTTATTCGCCGTTACACCGTGACCGATGCGTCGGTTCATGATTCTCAAGTTCTGGGTCAGGTATTAGATGCAGACAATGCCGATGATGAGCTTTGGGCGGATAGTGCCTATCTCTCGATAGCCATTGTCGCGGTGTTAGAGATGATGGGCTTTGAGAGTCCAGCCCTGTCAAGGTGAGCTGCTCAGTAAGATAAGGACATCTGTTAGTCATCAATGCTGGCTATGTCCTTCACTAGAGTTATTGAACGCTTTGCCGAGGAAAGCCCGACGAGCGTCATGGTTCAGGGCATTATGGAACACCTGTTTGCCTCAGACGGTCTCGATGCGCTGTTCAAGCGTCATGCTCAAAAGCAATATACCCGTGAGTTGCTCTTCTCAGACGTGGTCGATTTGATGAGCTTAGTCGTCTGTGGAATCCACCCGTCAGTGAATGCGGCGTATCGCCGCAAAGCAAAGGCCCTCCAAGTGAGTCGGACAGCGGTGTATAGCAAGCTCAATGGGATTGAACCGGAGGTGAGTGGGGCGTTATTGCGTCATAGCGCTCAGCAGTTGTCAGCCTGCATCGATGAGATGGACGGGAGGCAGCCTGAGTGGGTTGAGGGGTATCGCGTTCGGATTCTCGATGGCAATTGTTTAGCGGGGACTGACCATCGCTTAGCGGTACTGCGTCCCTATGCGGCCAAACCCCTGCCGGGTAAAAGTCTCGTCGTCCTAGAGCCGGCCCTACAATTGGTTACGAATGTGTTTCCGTGCCTGGACGGGCACGCGCAGGAACGCGCTTTGTTCACAGCAGTCCTCAAAACAGTCGAACCGAAAGACCTGTGGATTGCAGACCGGAACATGGGGAACCTCAGCTTTCTGTTTGCACTGCATCAGGCTCAAGCAGCGTTTGTGATTCGACAACATGGTGCCCCGTCTTGGAAAGCACTAGACGTGCTCCAATCGAAGGGTTCGACAGAAACGGGGACTGTGTTTGAACAACCGATTCAGCTACAGTATGAGGGACAGACGTTGGCGCTCCGACGGATTGTTGTGCGCTTGAAGCAACCGACGCGGGATGGCGATAGCGAGATTGCCCTTGTCAGTAACTTGCCCGCAACCGCTGCTAATGCAATTGATATTGCTCAGGTGTATCGGCAGCGTTGGTCGGTCGAAACCTTGTTTCAAGTCATCACCGATAACTTTGAGGGCGAGATTCAAACCCTAGGCTATCCACCGGCCGCCTTATTCTCATTTTGTATGGCGCTCGTCGCTTACAACATATTGGCAACGGTCAAAGCCGCGCTGAGAGTAGCTCATGGCACTGGCAAAGTGGAGGCCAGCCTATCTTGGTATTATCTGGTCGAAGAGGTGCAGGCCACCTACCGGGGCATGATGATTGCTATTCCCGATGAAGCTTGGCAGCCTTGGCAGGCCTATTCACAGACTCAATTGGCTCAGCACCTACTCGTTTTAGCAACCCGTGTCAATCTCAAAACCTTTCTCAAACAACCCAGAGGTCCCAAACGGAAGAAACTGCCTCTCATTGTCGATAGAAAGCATCGTCACCTGTCCACACAAAGGCTACTGGACCGACAGGCCAAAGCACCTTGACAGGGCTGGCTTTGAGAGTCATATCAATGAACGCGCCTATCGCAATCGTCCTCTGAGCGAACAGCAGATAGCCGATAATCGGGAGCGCTCCAAAACCCGTGCCAAGGTTGAACATGTGTTTGGCTCGATGGTCAATGAGATGGGGGGCAAAGTCGTTCGCACCATTGGGTTAGCCAGGGCCGAAACGATGCTCGGTCTCAAAAACTTGACCTATAATTTCAAGCGCTATGTCTTCTGGCTAAAGCAAGACATGGCTGAAACCACAGTCTGAGCCACAGGATAGCCAGCTCTAAAACAGCCTCCATGAACAGATTTTGTCCGTTTGGAACCCGCCAACATCTAAAAAAAGGGGGGATAACAGTCTCATTTGAGACTCCATTTTTCAGAAGCCTAATAAATAGAGGTGCCCGAAAGTCAATATGTTGTCGATTATCCGTTGAAATAAAGATTCAACCTTGGAGGGGAAAATATCTTGAAACATACGAAAATCGAACGCAAATAAGGACGACATCCTATCTCCACAGGAAACCCATTCCCTTTGCATACGGTGACAAACAAGGATATCCGTCCACAATGGGGTACATCCACTGGAGGATTGATCGACTCCCAGACATCTTAGACCGATACGTTCTAAAAGATCACTCCGGGATGCACAAGTAAATTTTCCAACTATCCTCTCTAATCCCTCCCATGCCATTTCAGAAATAGAGATATTGGACCTTTTACGCTTATCTACATTAATTACATCCCTTCCAGGCCGCTCCTGATCCATCGTCAACACCTCCCTTGCACATTCAGCTGACTAAACTACATCAGCCATCTTAGAGCTGGCCATATATAGTGGCTAGACTAAGTATACATGAAGGATTCATATTTGGCTCGAAAATTACTGC
>JBCBSL010000534.1:0-3360 GCA_039819145.1 Cyanobacteria bacterium J06638_22 | reverse complement strand
GCAAGGTCGTGTCTTTGAAATGGCAGAAATTTCTAATTGACCGGATCTGCCGTCCGGTTTGAGGCGTGAACTATGGAAACGTTACTCGAAGTCGGCCTCGTAGAGGCTCTCGCTGCAGGTGTTTTTGTAGGTTTCTGTGCACTCATCAGCTTCTTGTTACGAAGCAACCACATGACAGAAATTGAATTGACCGAAATGCTCCATCAAATTAGTGAACCTGAGCCGTCTGATCCCCAGGTGCAGCCCTTTTCGTCGCTGTCCTACCGGGGAAATCACTACGCGTCTCCGAAGGGGATCTTGCAGGTGAATGATCCCGATGCAGAGATTCATGTAGAGTCGCCGCAGAGAGATGATGAGCCTGTGCGGGTTCCGGATGCGGTTTTAAAGATGTCATATCGGGGTGTGGCTTACGTTAAGCCGTGCTTCAAAGATGATGGTAACTAGCTTTTCCTTGCTAATCCGCACCCCGCTTGATTGTCGAGGGATCGCTCACGGAAGCCTGGCATAACTATTGTCCCGGCAAGAATCCCTAGAGACCTGATATCAATTCGTTAAGAACCCACTACAGACTATTTTTTGATACCCTCACGCTACAAAGGTTTCAAAAGGTTCTCTGGGTTTGATTTTCATGGAATAGTCCTGGAAATAACGCTCGTTTCTAGAACCTTGAGCCCTATTGCAATGACTGTAGCGTTGAGAAGAGGATAGGGGATCGGGTTCATCAAATTGCAGCGATCGCCCTTCTCCATTTTTGAGAGCCTTGCGCCGCGTCATGTCCGTAGCGCTAAAAATCCAATTTTTATAGTGCTACGCGCTCAGGTAGAACCCAATCATTTTTTGAAAGCACCGCGCTGCGGTGCTTTCAAAAAATGATTTGTCCTAATTCCAATGCGTAAGGCTATAGCCTTTATGGAGATGTTGCGATCGCCGCTCACAACATCTCTATGAAGGATTGATCGTTACTACGTTCGCTGATGATGTGGAGCTGATGCACCAACCTCCATCATCAGCGCATTCTGTCCTGTTTTCTCCCTGTTCTCTCGGTCACCGAGACGTTGCGAAGCGATTTTTGAAAAAAATTAGCGTACTTTTGGGCTCAATCCTGTGTTCCTAGCAGGGGGCATGGACGAGAATCCTCTCATAGTGGCGGTTTCAGAACGTAAAAATTAATCCCGACCAAAAAAGTCGGCTATGTTTGACGGTGGATCTGCCCCATGTTAGTATCAGCTCACTGTTTGTGAAGAAATGAGTTCAATCCCCTGCTGTGAAGTCATTGTGGGCGATCGCAAACCTCGCCAAATGTACTTCTTTCCCTGCCTCGTTGCAGTTGATTGAACATCTGATTGAACGTCCCCAAACCTTGCTGCTATTGAACCCGCTACAGGAATCCTTTTGTCATGACTCAGGCACTCGAATCCCTAACCCACGCTCAACCCCAAACCCGTACTCCCGAAACCGCCGCGACATTTACGACCCTGCGATGTAAGGAGTGTGGCGCGGAGTACGAACCCAAAGCCTTGCATGTGTGCGAGTTTTGCTTTGGTCCTCTGGAGGTGATGTACGACTACAGTCGGCTCAGCCAAGTCGTGACTCGCCAGAGCATTGAGGCGGGGCCAAATTCCATCTGGCGCTATCGTCCGTTTCTACCCGTTTCCTCTGACACACCCATTGATGTTGGGACAGGGATGACGCCACTACTCAAAGCCAATCGGTTGGCGCGTCGGCTGGGGATCAAGAATCTCTATATCAAGAACGACGCCGTGAATATGCCAACCCTGAGCTTCAAGGATCGGGTTGTATCGGTTGCTTTGACCCGCGCTCAAGAACTAGGCTTTACGACTGTTTCCTGCGCTAGCACTGGAAACTTGGCCAACTCGACAGCGGCGATCGCCGCCCATGCGGGGTTAGATTGCTGCGTTTTCATTCCATCCGACCTAGAAGCGGGTAAGGTGCTGGGTACCCTGGTTTATTCGCCAACGTTGATGGCTGTCCAGGGGAATTACGATCAAGTGAATCGTTTATGCTCTGAGGTCGCCAACACCCATGGCTGGGGATTCGTCAATATCAACCTACGTCCCTACTACTCTGAAGGCTCCAAGACCCTTGGATTTGAGGTTGCGGAGCAACTGGGATGGCAACTGCCCGACCACATCGTTGCGCCGTTAGCATCCGGCTCACTGTTCGGCAAGATCTACAAAGGTTTCAATGAGTTTGTGAAGGTAGGTCTGGTTGAAGAGAAATCGGTGCGCTTTAGCGGTGCTCAGGCCGAAGGCTGCTCGCCAATTGCCCAAGCCTTCAAGGAAGGGCGAGATTTCATCACTCCCGTGAAGCCCAACACGATAGCCAAATCCATCGCGATTGGTAACCCTGCCGATGGAGTGTATGCCCTGGATATCGCCCGCAAGACAAACGGCAACATCGAGGCCGTCAATGATACCGAGATCGTTGAGGGAATCAAGTTGCTGGCAGAGACCGAAGGGATCTTTACCGAAACCGCAGGCGGCACGACGATCGCCGTCCTGAAGAAGCTGGTAGAAGCGGGCAAGATCGATCCTGACGAAACAACGGTCGCCTACATCACCGGCAATGGGCTGAAAACTCAAGAAGCTGTGCAGGGCGTCATTGGCGAACCGCTTACCATTGAACCTAAGCTCGACGCCTTCGAGCGAGCATTGGATCGCGCACGAACCCTGGAGCGCCTCGATTGGCAGCAAACCTTGGTGTAGCGATCGCACTCCCTTAATTCAGATCTACGACTTCTCGAAGAGGTCGTAGATCTACTCCTATGAATTTCAGAAGACACAGCATCCAGACATTATGGCGATTAAAGTTCTAGTTCCTACCCCCCTGCAAAAGTTCACAAATGATCAGGCCGTGATCGAATGTGAAGGGGCAACGATTGATGATTTATTGACCGCTTTGGAAGCCCAGTTCCCTGGGATTAAAGCACGGCTTTGTGATGATGACGGAAAACTGCGCCGCTTCATTAACTTCTATGTGAATAGCGAAGACATCCGATTCCTGCAAGGGCAAGAGACAAAGCTCCAGGAAGGGGATGAGGTCAGTATTGTGCCAGCGGTTGCAGGGGGCTAGGCATTGGCTGCCCCAAACTCCCGGTTGTTAGGTGCCTGCCCGCTCCCGTAGCTCCTGACTCATGTAGGAGCGATCGCCGAGCCGTTGCAACAGGGGGCCATGGGCACCAATCGTGACGACGCTGAGGGAAGCGGCTTGCATTTCGATGCGATCGCGGTAACGTCCCAAATCGATGCCCAGCAAGCTGCAAAGGATGATGCGAATCGTGGTCTTGTGCGACACGACCAAGACATTCCCAGTCGTGTGCTTTTCCTCAATGTCAGCGAT
>JBCBSL010000533.1:0-3374 GCA_039819145.1 Cyanobacteria bacterium J06638_22 | reverse complement strand
CATTTCCAGCGTTGAGCATTCCGCCGTTTCGGAACCTGCCCGCAAGTTAGAGGCTCAAGGCTGGCAAGTCACGCGCCTTCCTGTGGATGCCCAGGGGCGAGTCAACTCAGCCGATTTGCAAGCCGCCTTGCGACCGGACACGGTGTTAGTGTCGGTCATCCACGGCCAAAGCGAAGTCGGTACCCTCCAGCCCATTGAGGAATTGGGAAAATTGGTGCGATCGCACGGCGCGTTTTTCCACACCGATGCCGTCCAGGTGGCAGGTCGCCTGCCGCTGGATGTATCTGCGCTGTCTGTGGATCTTGTTTCTCTCTCCAGCCACAAGCTCTATGGCCCTCAGGGAGTCGGAGCGTTGTACGTTCGGCCTGGAGTGGATCTCGTGCCCTTGTTTGGTGGCGGTGGACAGGAGTTTCGCCTGCGATCTGGCACCCAAGCTGTTGCACCGATCGCAGGCTTCGGCACCGCCGCTGCCCTGGCCGCTGAGCAAATGACGACAGAAACGCCACGGCTGCTCCACCTACGCGATCGCCTTTTTGACCAGCTTTCCGACGAACCAATGCTGCTACCCACGGGCGATCGCCAGCACCGTCTGCCTCACCATGTCAGCTTTTGTCTGCGCGACCCCGACGAGCATCAGCTCAATGGCCGAGCATTGGTACGCCAGATGCACCTGGCAGGCATCGGCATCAGCGCAGGCTCGGCCTGTCACAGTGGCAAATCGGTTCCCAGTCCTGTTTTGCTGGCAATGGGATTGGGCGATCGCCAGGCTCAAAGTGGCATCCGCCTCACCCTGGGGCGCTCCACCACTGCCGCCGACATTGATTGGACTGCCATGGTGCTTAAGCAAATTCTGGCGCGTTCCCGCAACTCCACCGGAAACACCCCCTCTCTCCTAACCTCTGCTAGATGATGGGTAGGCTGTCAAAGGATGATTTACCCCAACCGTTTGGCAAACCTTCTCCTTCAGATAAACTTCCTCCGTGCCCTCTGTTCCTCTGTGGTTCAAATCCGCTCCAACACATATCGGCACAAATCATAATCCCGCTTCACCCAGTCTTTCAGAAACACGCCCTGGGACGGATTTAGCTTCACGCGACGGCGGCGATATTCGACCCGCACCTCGCCATAGCGGTGAGCGAGTTCGCTCTGAGCTGCCTGCTCCAGAGCCTCTTGAGTCCCAGTCCCAAACTCGCCGTCCACTTTTACACCCAACAATTGCTGAAGGAATAGAATCGCTCCCTTCACCCCAAAATTGACAGCAGTATCAAACTGCGCGATCGCCAACGGTCGCTGCATCTGCTCACAATGGGCTGCTTGCCAATAAAGCGTTTTGTAGAGATCGGCGACCTCTGCATCGGTGATGGAGCGCACGCTGCGGGGCGGTAATCCCTTATGCCGCAGGTAGTCCTGGTACGTTGCACTGGTGATTCCCTGATTAGTTTCTCCACCGTGGTCGGCTGTATGTTGCACATAACCCTTCTCCCAGCGCAGAGTGAACGCTAACGCGTCCTCAAATGGACTGATCGGCGGTTTGTCGGGAATGGCCTTGAGCAACAGATCAGCGGCACGGGGCGATAGCTCATCGGGATTCAGGTTAAATCGATGGGCAAAGGCACAGTAAGCGGCGGCGGTCATCGGCCCCCAAAGGCCATCGGCACGGCCTAGCAGGAAGCCCAACCCCCGTAGCGCTGTTTGTATGGATTGAACCAACGCTGGATCGTACCGCAGTGTGACAATGGAGTGGGGGGGAGTGGCTTGGGCGATCGCCCGCAGTGTCAGTCCGGTCATGTGCGTGTCCTGCCCGATCAACCCATTGCTTTAACCAATGCTTAGGTGGTGTATTCCGCGTTGATTTTCACGTAGTCATAGCTCAAATCGCAGCCCCAAGCAGTTCCCTGACCACTACCCGGCCCCAAGGTGATGACAATGCGCACCGTGTCGTCTTGCAAATAGGTTCCTTCAGCGGCCTGCTTTAAGTACTGACTAGCGGCTGAGCGATCGAACGGTAGCGGTTGCCCATGCTCCATCAACAAGAAATCGCCGAGTTGAATCCGCAAGTCCGTTTGTTCAAAGGGAATCCCCGCTTTTCCTGCGGCCATTGCGATACGCCCCCAGTTGGGATCGCGTCCATACACCGCCGCTTTGAGCAAGGATGATCCGGCCACTGTGCGTGCCACCTGTCGTGCCGAGGCATCATCTGTTGCGCCATCCACCACGATTTCCAGAAGACAGGTCGCTCCCTCACCGTCGCGGGCGATCGCCTTAGCCAGATGGATGCATACCTCCGTCAGCATGGCTTCGAGCTTCTCTGCTGCCGGACTCATCTCGGTAATGGCCGCCGTTCGGGATTCACCATTTGCCAGCGCCAGCAGGGTGTCGTTGGTACTGGTGTCGCCATCTACGGTGATCTGGTTGAAGCTGCGATCGGCAGCACGGGCAACCATCGCTTGCCAGAGGGGCGGCGAAATGGCAGCATCGCAGGTGACAAAGCCCAGCATCGTCGCCATGTTTGGGTGAATCATTCCCGACCCTTTGGAGATGCCGCCAATTCGCACCGGACGCCCTTCCAACAGGGTTTCTAGCGCAATGGATTTGGTTACCAAGTCGGTGGTAACAATGGCTCTTGCGGCGTCTTCTCCAGCGGTTTCCGAAGCAACTTCCACTAATTTGGGAATGCCACTCCGCAGGGCATCCATTTTGATGCGTTCCCCAATCACGCCCGTCGAGGCCACCAACACCGATTCCGCAGGCGCGCCGATCGCCGCCCCCAGCAACTCCGCACTTTCGATCGCATCTCGCCAGCCCTGTTCCCCGGTGGCTGCATTGGCCTGTCCGGCATTGCAAAGAATGGCATGGGCCGTCGGCTTTTGCTGTAAGCGCTGACGGCAATAGTCTACGCAAGCGGCGCGCACTTGACTCATGGTGAAAACCCCAGCGGCGATCGCCTCTCGCTCCGACCAGATCAAGGCAAGATCCGGTGCCCCCGAGGGCTTCAACCCCGCGACAATTCCCGCTGCCTTAAATCCCTTGGGTGCGGTCACCCCACCTTCAACTTTCTGCCAGTCGCTCATCACTTCCCCTCAACCCCAGACGCACGCTCACCATCCAGACGTGAAGCCTAGTTTAGCCAATCTTGCGGCTACATATCTGCTTTTTCTCGGACGAGGCGGAGGATTTTCTATCCCTATTTCCTAAATGCTTGCCTGATGCGCGCGCTATCGCGCTACGCGCCGAGGTAAAACTCCGATTATTTTTTTGAAAGCATCGCAGCAGGTACAAACGGTAGTTGGGTTCTTCAACCGAATTTGATATTAATGCGTAAGGGATTAGCCAGGAAATAAAATCCCAGAGAGAGGGGCGGCGGGTTAAGCCCG
>JBCBSL010000532.1:0-3440 GCA_039819145.1 Cyanobacteria bacterium J06638_22 | reverse complement strand
AATCGAAACGACGTTTCGATTCATCCTGCTTCTCAGAAAAGCCCGCTGTCGTCCATCGGTTCTGTATCCCCATCCCTGCAAGCTTACCTACCGCTTGGTCAACTGAGGTAGCGGGCTTTTCTGAGAAGCAGGATGAATCGAAACGTCGTTTCGATTCATCCTGCGCTTCAGCAACACTTATCTGCCGACAATCTGTAAGCACCTTCAACCATCAATCTGAGTCCCTAACGCGCTGAGGTTCAGCGCATAACCCCCTGTAACCAGATAAACCGGATTGGCGATCGCCCCAATCTTCCGCGTCAGCGTACCCAGGCGATCGCGAAACCGTCGCCCCAACGGATAAGCCGGAACAACCCCCCAACCCGTTTCTTCCGCAATCAAAATAACCTGCGCCTGCGCCTGTTCCAAACAATGCAGTAGCTCAGCCTGCGTTTCTGCCCAGGTCTCCTCATCCTGCTCCAGTAGATTTGCTAGCCAAGTCCCTAAAGAATCTACCAACAAACAGGTATCTGGTGCTGCCGCTGCGATCGCCTTAGCAAGATGGTGAGATACCTCCAGCGTTTCCCAATCTGCAGGCCGACGATTACGATGGGCTTCCAACCGAGCCAGCCATTCCGCGTCATCGGTTGGGGCGATCGCCGTAGCCACATACACCACCCGCTGTCCAAACTGTGTAGCCGATTGTGCTGCCAACCGCTCGCCCCACTCGCTCTTCCCCGATCGCGCTGGCCCCGTAATCAGAATCACTCCAGAGGATTTGACATCACTCATCGGCATCCGGATCAACTCCCAGGGCACGTAACCGCTCGGCAAGGCGATCGGCCCGTTGCCGCTCAGCATTTGCCCGTTGCTGTTCAGCATCTGCCCGCTGGCGTTCTTGCTCAGCCACTTCATCCAAAAGCAGAATCAGATTCCCGTCTGCATCAAAGAAGCGAAGCCATTCGCAAGTGCCCGTCGCGGGTTCTCTCCGCAACCGTCCTTCCCACAAACCCAGCCACAAATCTAGCGGTTCACACCACAACCGTCCCAACTCATTTGGTTCCAGCGGGACATACTCCCGCCCTTGTAACTGCCAGCCTTCCAGAGAACTGGGGTCAAAGGGATCGTAAATCACGTAGGTAAAGGTGCGGAACGTGCGAGCGTAGAGTTCCTTTTTTGTGATCTTATCCACCCGCTTGGTGCTGGGGGACATGAATTCCACAATCACATCGGGATAGCGCCCTTGCTCCTCCCAAACCACCCAACCCTGGCGTTCTTTTGCGCTGTCAACATCTGTAACTGCAAAGAAGTCAGGGCCACGAAAATCTCGATTCATGGCCTGTTCGCGGCTGTAGTAAACAAACATGTTGCCGCCGGTAAAGATGTCCTCCCGATCGGGAAAGGCTTGCAGCACCGAGTCGATCAGGACATTCATTGCGATGCGATGGCGATTGCTTTCCAATGGCTCTCCGTCATCGAAAACTAGATCTGTAGGGGGTTCGGGAAATTCCCACTCCGGATCGGGAAGCGGGTCAGGTGTAATCAGCGCGGTTTTTTCAGGGTCTTGCATGGGTTTTGGGCGTCCTGGTTTACCACTGGGAAACGGCGATTGAGCCGTTGAAATGGTCTTATTCTAAAGCGAAATTTCAGAGTTGCCCGTTAGCCACAGTCAGAGAGATAGCGAATTCTCCGCCGTCTATGCCCTAGCAAGAATCGGGTGATGCAGGATTCAAGTATGAATTTTTTCGAGAAGGGGTGCGCTGCCCCCCTTCTCGAAAAAATTCATACCCTCAAACAGCAACGCCAAAAATCGTCTACTGGGGGGGCTCGGAAGTTCGAACGAGGGTGAATGAGTATCGTTAGGGTATGGATGGCGATCGCTCCACGTCTCCCCTCGTTGCATAACATAATGAAAGAATATGACCTTCTGTAGGGAGCGACCGATGGTACAGCTTTTGCAAACAGACGTAGGTGATTTAATCCAGCGTCAGCGCCAATTTTTTGCAACGGGGAAAACGCGATCGCTCGACTTTCGCATTACCCAGCTCCAGCGCTTACGGAAAGCCGTGATCGATGCCCGAGAGCGCATTGTGGCCGCCATGGCAGCAGATTTGGGGCGTCCAGAGTTTGAAACGATCGCCTTCGAAATCGGCATCGTCAAAGAGCTAGACTACACCCTGAAGCATCTCAAGACATGGATGAGCCCCAAGAAAGTATCCGTTCCGCTGGAGCAAATGCCTGCTCGGGCGCGGGTGCATTCCGAACCCTTGGGCGTTGTGCTGGTGATTGCACCGTGGAACTATCCGGTGCAGTTGTCATTGAATCCCTTGGTGGGGGCGATCGCCGCTGGAAACTGCGTCACCCTCAAGCCATCGGAGCTAGCCCCTGAAACCTCACGGGTGTTGGCTGAAGTATTGTCCTCCACCTTCGACCCGGATTTCGTCAACGTAGTAGAAGGCGGCGTCGAAACCTCCCAAGCCTTGTTGGAACAGCGCTTCGACCATATTTTCTTTACCGGGGGAACAGCGATTGGCAAGGTGGTGATGGAAGCCGCCGCTAAGCACCTCACTCCGGTCACCCTCGAACTGGGCGGCAAGAGTCCCTGTATTGTAGACAGCGAAATCGATCTGGAAACCACGGCACGCCGCATTGTTTGGGGCAAATTCATCAACGCTGGGCAAACCTGTATTGCACCGGATTATCTGCTCGTCAACCGCAAAATTAAATCCCAGCTCGTTGAGCAGTTGAAGAAACAGATTCAACAAAACTATGGCGATGACCCCAGCCAAAGCCCTGATCTTGGCAGAATTGTGAACGATCGCCACTTTCAGCGCGTTACCGCCCTCCTGGACTCTGGCACGACCCTCCTGGGCGGCGACACCGACGCGAGCCAACGCTACATTGCCCCAACGCTCCTCGACAATGTTTCACCCGATGACTCGGTCATGCAAGAGGAAATCTTTGGGCCGATTCTGCCCGTGCTGGAGTATGGGGAATTAGACGAGGCGATCGCCTTCATCAACCAGCGTCCCAAACCCCTTGCTCTCTATGTCTTCTCCCGCACCGACGCGGTTGTTCAGCAGGTCTTAGAGCAAACCTCATCCGGTGGCGTTTGCATCAACGACACCATCCTGCAACTCGCCCTCCCCGAACTTCCCTTCGGCGGCGTCGGCAACAGCGGCATCGGCCATTACCACGGCAAAAACAGCTTCGACACCTTCTCTCATCAGAAAAGCGTGTTTTCAAAACCCTTCTGGCTCGACCTGGATTGGCGTTATCCACCCTATAAAAAGAAACTGGGCTTGATCAAGCGCCTCATGCGTTAGGAATTTTCATAAGGAATAATGGAAGCAGGAACCTGTCAAGAACGCCATGAATCTTACCGTTGAAGACCTCAAGCACTTCCAGCAACAACATCCTAACCACTGCCTTGAGTTGGTCGATGGAGCCATTATTGTCAT
>JBCBSL010000531.1:0-3455 GCA_039819145.1 Cyanobacteria bacterium J06638_22 | reverse complement strand
GAACTGAGGTGTGAAACGCTCCTGCGGCCAAGATACTCTGGGGGTTGCCCCACGGGAAAATAGCTCGGTGCCAGGGTGATATTTGAAAAGCCCTCTTCGTAGGAAGAGGGCTTTTTTGTTGTCAATCTAAAAGGCATGAAACGGCTTGTTTGAATCATTCATTCATGTGTAGTTCTTTCTATCTAAATCTAGTTAAGATATTCATATGAATGCTTGTCATTCCGATCGCCCTCAGTATGCTGAGTCCCATGTCTGATGCTGATCTTGATCCCTGGGCATTACCTGTTACTCCGCTAAGAGCTTGGCAACAATTGCCTTCGTCTGCTGGTGTTACGTTTGTGATTCGCAAACGAGCGATATTGCATATTGGTGTGGCTAAGGATTTGAACGAGCAATGGATGCATCATCCATTGCTTGACGTATTTAACTCCCTATCCCTTGATACTCAGATTCACGTTTTTGCATCTCCTGATTGCTCTTTGCAGGTGCTCTTCCAAATGGCTTCGAGGTGGATTGACACCTATAGCCCTCAGCTTAATGCCGTGAAGCCAACGATAGAAGCTGCTAATTCTTTGGGGGCTCTGGAAGCTATTCAGAATGAGTTACAAGAACTGGAAGCTCAGCCCTATCTATTAGATTGCTATCTGCAACGAACGGCGGCGGGCGGAACTGCTGCAGGCAAAGGGCGAGACCCAGGCCGCTATGCCTGTTTACGATCGCGCAACCAAACGTTCGTTAACGGTAAGAAATCGCAGTATATCCCTATTTATGCGATCGCCAAGTATGAGGAACAGTGTGAGCGAGGACGGCGGATCAAGCGTCTAAGAAGGTCACGGGACAACGTTCATGATCGCTTGGAGCGCGCACGTAAGGTCTTGAAGCGTACGGGGATTGAACTGCCCCCGATTGAATGAGCTTTTGGCTGCTCTACATAACGATGTCTTCGGTAATGGGTAAATCATGGCGGACATTGTGTCGTTGCGACATTCCATGGTGGTTGTGGTGGTCGTCGAGTTCTTGGCGGCGCTGCTCAAGAACCATGCGAACTCTGGGCTGAGAGGCGGTGTAGCCTGAGCCACGGAGGAGTTGTTGCAAGATGGGTACGCTGATGTACCACTTATGGCTAAATTCGCGATCGGGGGAATTGTTCCAGGCCATGATTAAATTGATCGCCTGGTTCATATACTCCAGAGCGGTATTGTCATCCATGACTCGCTTGGATGGTTCATCTCCTTGATCGCGTTGATCGCGGCTTGCTTTATCCTTAGCCTGTGTTGTGCTACCGGATTTTGCCTTGGGTGAGGTTTTGCTTGCTTGGGTTGATTCTTTGGCAGGCTGAGAATGGCTTTGGGGCGCAGCGATCGCCCTTTCTCCACTTTCTCGTGCTTCCGTTTCAGGTGCTCCCTTATCCCCAAGGAGCATTTGCCGGAGCTGATGGAACTGAACGAGCTCTGCTTTGAGAGCTTCATTCTCTGCTTTGAGAGCTTCGTTTTCTGTTTTTAGGGTTTCGCTTTCAGCTTTGAAGGTGGCTAGCGTACCCGAATCTTGCTGTTGCAGTGACTGTAGCTGAGCTGTTGCCTGTTCTGTTTCTGTTGTTAGGGCCTTAATGTTTTCTAGCGCGCGATCGCGTTCTTGGTTCGCTGCCGTAACCTGCTGCCGTAGCTGCTCAATTTCCTGGGTAAACCACTGAAACGTAGAGCCGAAAGACTCGACAGAGGACGCAAAGGTGGATGCAGTTCCGTCTTGCAAGACATTAATGGCAGCTTCCAGAATCTCTGCATGGGTTGCTTTTTTTTCGAGATCGAACTTGCGAGAGGCGATCGCCCTCAGTTCTTGCATGAGGTCTGAAGGAATTGTGACGCGGGACGACTGTCGTGATGGTTGCTTTGATTTTCGATCAGCCATAGTCCGTTCCTTGGGTTTCAAGTTGTCTTCGATTTCTATAGAGGGTGCTGGACGATCAGTGATCGTCTCTACTAGAGCGGCTTCTGCGCGATCATCTGCTGCTTTTGACGGCGCTTCGGAGATGGGTAATGGGGGAAAGCGATCGAGCAAAATGCCTTTTTCATTGAGCGGTTGCTCTTGAGCACCGATCAGAAAGTAGTGGAAGTAATGTTCCGTTGCGCCCGAATTTTTGCGTCGAGTGAGTTCGTCGTCACCAATCATATGGCCGAGGTGCGTTTGGACGAAGCGATGGGTTGCCTGGTTGGGGGGACAGAAAAAGTGGGTGGCGATGGTGGCGTAGACCCCTCGCAGATTGTGGGCAGACACCGACTTTTCCCCAGCTAGCACGGGAATGAGATGCGTATATTCAAAGCGTTGTCGAATGTGATAACGAACGGAGCCGTTGAATCGAGAGTTTATTTGAACGGGATCGAGATCAACTAACTCCTGTACTCTAGGATGGGCACGAAAGCGTTCCAGGGCTTCGATAATTTCCGTTGCTTCAACGAGTGTGGCAATGGTGTAGGTCGGTTCGTATTCAGGGTCTTGCATTCCGCGTTTGAGTTGACCTTTGAATGCGATCGCGTAGGGGTGGTCGACTGGTTCAAAAGTTCCCTTCGCTGCAATTTCACTAAAGCGTCGTCCTGTTAGTGCTAACAAGCCAGCCTCCCACTCCTGTGGGCTTTTGCCAGCCAACAGGTCTCTCGCCGTTTGGATATAGCGATCGGCACGAACGGGTTTGAGATTATCTTGTTTTTGATTGTTGGCGATTGTTGTCTTTTCTTTGAGATCTTTTTGCACGGCGTTGGGATAGAGCAGATATTTCAAGCCCCAGTGCGGGTATTGTTTGCCAAACTCGTTGGGTTCAAGCGATTGAGTGGATAGCCGTCCATCTTCCACTGCTTGCTCAATAACTTTGCGCCATTCGGGCAAGTACTTGTTGGCGACTGAAGCGATAGGATAGCCTTCCTCCAACAAATCCATCTCGGCCTGACAAAGAGCTTTGGCGTCTGCTTCTGACTGACAGTGCTGTAAACGATCGACAAAATGGAGCGCAAGTTCAGCCCGCTCTGTTTTGTACAGTCGCGTGCGATCGCCCCGCTGGATCCGTTGTCGAAAGCGCTCGATCAGTTCCTCACGGCTGTGATCAAAGGTGTAAGCAAGTGGCTTAAAACGACTCATAGCAGGCATTATGCAGGCAATACACATCAACCCGGTGGGTTTGTTCCAGCGTGGATAGTTTGGGATCCTGCGTTTATATTTTTATCTTACCCCTTATCCTTATCTTTGGTATGGTTTTTAATCCGTCAAATGAGAATGAGAAGTTGTATCAAGTCCGGTTAAATAGCCGTAAAACCCAACTATCATTTGTACCCGCTGCAACGCAGCGGGTACAAATGATAGTTGGGTTCTTCAACCGGATTTGATATTAAAGGGGACCTCGATTAATTGACTTTTTTAACCGTGGCGTCTCATTTGAGACAGTCACGGTAATTCAGAGCAATTCCACG
>JBCBSL010000530.1:0-3475 GCA_039819145.1 Cyanobacteria bacterium J06638_22 | reverse complement strand
CCAGTTTCGCCAAACGCTCTGTTGTGGTGGGTGGCGGTGGCTTCGTTTTGCCCTACCATACCGGATATTTTGAACAGATTTCACAACGCCTGCTGGAAAACATTGCGGCGCAATATTCCCCCCAGCTCGATGGGCTTAAGCAGTTTATTGAACAGTATGGAGTCGATTACCTGCTTATCGATCAAGACTTTACCGATGTGACGTACTTGAGTGAAGATGTTTTCCTCCAATACCCCATCATGCGCCAGCGGTTGCTAGAACGCCTTGGGGAAGGGCGACTTCCAGCCCTGGCGAGAGTTGCGCCTAACTGTGTCGTCATTGAGGTGGACAATGTAAAGCCGGTGAAGCTGCTCGATGCCTCGTGCATTCTGGAGCAGTAGCTACGCCTATCAGATCCGGTTGAAGAGCCCCAAATATCCGCTTGTAGCCACTGCATTGCAGCGGCTACAAGCGGATATTTGGGGCTCTGTAGATCAAAGCTGCAAGCTCTTAACGGATGGGTTTGGGGTGGAAGTTACGGAGGCGGAGGGCGTTGGTTACCACCGAGACGGAACTGAAGGCCATGGCCGCGCCTGCAATGATGGGATTGAGCAACCAGCCCAAGACGGGATAGAGAATGCCTGCGGCGATGGGAATGCTGGCGACATTGTAGAAAAAGGCGAAGAAGAGATTCTGGCGGATGTTGCGGAGGGTAGCGTGGCTGAGTTGGATGGCCGTGACGATGCCCTGGAGATCGCCAGAAATCAGCGTAATGTCGCTGGCGGCGATCGCCACATCGGTTCCCGTTCCAATCGCAATGCCGACATCTGCCTGGGCTAGCGCCGGAGCATCGTTAATGCCATCGCCCACCATCGCCACGTGCTTGCCTTCTTGCTGCAAGGCTTTGATGGTGTCGGCTTTTTGGTCGGGGCGCACCTCCGCAAAGATGCGGGCAATGCCAACCTCCTGAGCGATCGCCTCGGCGGTGGGACGATTATCGCCTGTCAGCATCACCACTTCCAGGCCCATCCGCCGCAGGGTTTGTACGACCGCTACTGACGAGGGTTTGAGTGCATCGGCAATACCCACTAGCCCTTCGATCTGCCCATCAACGGCGATCCAGGCGGTGGTTTTGGCTTGGGATTCCCAGGTGGTTTGGTGATTGCCCAAGGCCGTGGTGGGAATGGTGAGGGCATCCATCCAACGGCGCGTGCCGATCTGGACGAGGTGGTCGGACACCATGCCCTGCACACCCTGCCCGGCGATCGCCTCAAACCCCTGCACCGTCGGCAGGTCTTGCAAATCCACCCCCTGCCGCTCAGCATAGGTGACGATCGCTTCGGCTAGGGTATGTTCGGACTGGCGTTCCACCGCCGCGGCCAATCGCAGCAGCTTAATTTCGTTGCGGTTGGTGGTTCCAGCGACGGTAACATAGTCGGTCACGGTTGGCTTACCCTGGGTCAGGGTTCCGGTTTTATCCAGCACGATGGATTGAATGTGATGGGCGCGTTCCAGGCTTTCGGCATTGCGAATCAGGATGCCATTTTCTGCCCCCTTTCCCGTGCCGACCATGATGGAGGTGGGGGTGGCCAATCCGAGGGCACAGGGGCAAGCGATGATCAAAATGCTAACGGTCGTTAGCAAGGCCAGGGTGAGGTTCCCCGTCAGTCCCATCCAGAGGATGAAGGTGAGGACGGCGATCGCCATCACGGTGGGCACAAACCAGCTCGTCACCTGGTCGGCCATCCGCTGGATGGGAGCTTTTGATCCCTGGGCCTCTTGCACCAGCTTGACGATTTGCGCCAACACCGTGTCCTTGCCCACGTGGGTTGCTCGAAAGCGAAAGCTACCCGTCTTGTTGATAGTCGCGCCGATTACTTCGTCTCCTGGGGTCTTCAAGACGGGAACCGATTCCCCCGTCACCATCGACTCATCGACGGGCGATCGCCCCTCCAAAAGCACCCCATCCACGGGGATTTTCTCCCCCGGTCGCACTACGACAACATCGTCTACAACCACCGCTTGCAGGGGCACATCCATTTCTTGACCCTGGCGAACAACCCGCGCTGTTTTGGCCTGCAACCCGACTAGCTTGCGAATGGCTGCCGAGGTTTGGCGGCGTGCCCGACTTTCCAGGAAACGACCCAGCAAAATCAAGGTGATGATCACTACCGCAGGCTCGTAGTACACCACGGGCTCTAAGCCCTGGGCAACGAATGCTTGGGGCACAAAGGTCGCCACCAGAGAATAGAGATAGGCGGTGCCCGTTCCCAATGCCACCAGAGTATTCATGTCGGCAGAACGGCGGTGCAAGGCTTTCCAGGCTCCAACAAAGAAGCCTTGACCGCACCACACCATGACAGGGGTTGCCAGCACAAACTGGAGCCAGGCATTGTGCAGCCACATGGGAAAGCCCGGAATGTTGATGCCCAGCATCATCGGCAGCGACCCGACTACCAGCACAACACTGATGACGCTGCCAAACACGAGCTTACGGAGTAACAGGCGTTGCTCAGCGCGATGGTCGGCATCGATGCCATCCTCTACCTCGGTGCTACCAAACTCGGCGACGGGCGCAGACCCATAGCCCGCATCGGTGATCGCCCCTTGAATGGTCTCCAGATCCGTTGCTCTGGCGTCAAAGGTTACCGTCGCCTGTTCTGCCCCAAAGTTGACACTGGCGGTCTGTACCCCTGGCACCCGTTGCATGGCTGTTTCGATGTTGCGGGCACAGGCGGCACAGCTCATACCTTGCAGTTGTAGATGATCGGTGATGGTGGTGGCGTTTGAGACCGTTCGCATAGGAGCCTCCGCACGATGTTGGATTTTAGAGTTGAGATGTTGGATGAGGGCGATCCTTGGCGATCGCAAAATGGGGCGATCGCCAAGGATCGCCAAGTCCTGCACAAGGAAATAGCAGCCATGTCAAACATTCCAGCTTCTGGAATGCCCGTTACTGAATACAAAGATTCAGCTCAGGTTTCGGAGGGTGGGCACTGCCCACCTTGTCCACAATTTCTGAGTCCACCTGAGTGGGCATCGCCCACCTTATCCACGATCTTGGGTAGACGAATACGGCTGAATCCTGTGCGTCAGTCGTGAAGCCTTCTCGAAGGGCTAAGCGATGGAATAGCCTGCGGTTGTGATCGCTTCTTTAACCGATGTTTCGGAAACGGTTGTTTCGACCTCAACCTGCTTTGTCTCAGGGTTAGCCGCTACCTTGGCCGAGGGATCGAGCGCCACCACCGCCTTAGAAATGGTGTCGGCACAGGCAGAGCAGGCCATATCGGGAACCGTCAGTTCATACTTCATTCGTCGTCTCTCCGCAAAACTTGAAGGGGGAAATGAATTGGGTGCGTTGCAGAATTACTGACATAGTAAAGGTTCCAGTTAAATGGAAGGTCAAGTACCCAGCAAAGATTTCAGAAATTTTCGTAAGATTTCCCCCTGAGTACAGGACAAAAACTAGAGAACCCTTGATTTTGGGTAGCGCGGG
>JBCBSL010000529.1:0-3490 GCA_039819145.1 Cyanobacteria bacterium J06638_22 | reverse complement strand
TATCATCGCCGTTCGCTAGCAGAAACGATGATGTTCCGGTTCAAGACAATTTTTGGTCGCAGTTGTGCGTCTCGAAAATTCGATAATCAGGCGGCAGAATTGTTTCTCATGTGTGCAGCGCTCAATCGCATGACGCACTTGGGAATGCCGGATAGCTATGCCTCAAATTCCTGAAAATCTCCCAATAAGGGAGATATGGGGGCCAGATTTTATTTATGCAACAAAGCCCGGCTGATGCTCAAACGACTGGCCGTATCTTAGCTTCTAGGGGACTGCAACGGTTGAATTGAGACGTCGGTTGCTTCCGAAAAAGATACCAAATGGGTTCTATAAACTTACTGGTTTATCCCAATCAAATCTGATGGCTCCGCCATGCAAAATGATGCCTACTTCGGCACTGAAATGATGTCTGCTTCGGCAGCAAAATGATGTCTGCTTCGGCGGCAAGTGATGTCTATATCGGCAGGTAATTTTCCAATCGGTCATCCGTTCTGCTAGAGAACGAAAGACGCTCGCTAGGGGACAGCACGATGACCCGAAAACGACAAGGAAAGTTACTACCCATGGTGAAATTTAGAGAGATGATTCGACTTCATGAGCTAGGTCGAAATCAAACGGAAATTGCCCGTAGCTGCGGTGTAGCTCGCTCAACGGTGCAAGACTATGTCCGTCGGGCCGATGCCAAAGGGCTGAGCTATGCGATGCTTAGCCAAATGAGCGATAGCGACGCGCAAGCGCTGCTGGGGAAACAGAGCGGTGCGCCAGTTCCGTCGAAGGAAATAGGGTTCAGCGCCGTGCATCAAGAACTGTCGCATAAGGGAGTGACCTTAGCCCTGCTGTGGCAGGAGGGGCTAGACCGGGGCGATTGGACCCTGAGTTATGGTCAGTTCTGTCGTCGTTACAACCAGTGGAAAGGGACGCAGAACTTGACAATGCGTCAGATCCACAAGCCCGGTGACAAGCTGTTCGTCGATTACTGTGGTCTCACGGTGCCTGTGTTGGAGTCCAACAGCGGCACCGTCATAGAGGCTCAGATCTTTGTGGCCTGTCTGGGCGCGAGCAACTACACCTACGCCGAAGCGACCGAGAGTCAGGCCCTTTGCCATTGGATTGGCTCTCACCAAAGAGCGATCACTTTTTTCGGCGGCGTCCCTGCCGCTATCGTGCCGGATAACTTAAAGTCAGGCGTCACCGAGCCTTCCCGATATGAACCGGGTATCACCCGCAGCTACCAGGACTTTGCCGAACACTATGGCGTGGCCATCCTTCCCGCTCGGGTGAGAAAACCCAAAGACAAAGCAAAAGTCGAGAAAGCTGTGCAGACGGTTGAGCGTCACATCTTGGCCCCGATGCGCCATCAACAATTCACTAGCTTGACGACCCTAAACGAGGCGATTCAGGACCGATTGAGCGTCCTTAACCACCGCACCATGCAGGGGTATGGATTATCGCGACGAGCCTTATTCGAGCGCACAGATCAACCTGCCCTCAACCCCTTACCAGCGTACCCATTTGTCTTCGCCACCTGGAAAAGTGCCAAGGTCAATGTGGACTATCACATTGAGGTAGCGAAGCATTACTACTCTGTGCCCTACTGGTTTGTGGGTCGAGTTGTCGAGGTCAAAGTGAATGAGCAGTTTGTCGAAGTCTTCTTTGAGCATCGTCGCATCGCGGCTCATCCTCGCTCACCTGCGAGCTACCGACACAGCACCCTAGCAGATCATATGCCACCGGAACACTGGGCCTACAAGCGTCAATCCAAGGAACGCTTTCTCGCTTGGGCGGAGCAGATTGGCCGTCAGACCCATCAACAAGTGAGCGCCATCTTTGAAAAACGAGCCCATGAGGAACAGGCGTTTCGCTCTATCAAAGGCCTGCAACGGTTAGCCACTACTTATGGCCCCCAGCGGTTAGAGGCTGCCTGTCGTCGGGCAAACGCCTTTGGCATGACAGGTCTACGACGGCTCAAAGCCATTCTGAAATCCCATCTTGATGAGGTGCCGATTCCGCTCGATGCCTCAGAACCGACTGTCGTCACGCATGACAATCTACGCGGTCAGCACTACTACAGCTAATGTCGTTTACTCCGGATTAACTCCTATGCAACAGACACTTGAACAACTCAAAGCGCTAAAGCTCACGGGCTTCCTCGATGCTTGGCAGGAGCAGCAGGCACAGCCTACTTTTCACAATCTATCCTTTAATGAACGCTTCGCCTTACTGGTCGACAAAGAGTACGGTCGCAGACAGCAGCAGCGACTTGCTCGTCGTCTCAAGCAGGCCAAACTCTTCATCGGCGCGGCCATTGCTGATGTTGACTTTGACGTTCCTCGTGGGTTGAAGAAAGCTCAGTTCTTGGAATGGGCTCAAGGACAGTGGTTGACGCAACATCTCAATCTCATTCTGGTCGGTCCCACCGGCACGGGTAAGACCTTTCTCAGCTGTGTCTTAGCCGACCACCTGTGCAAACAGGGCTACAGTGTGCGTTATCTCAAAACAGCTGAACTCGTCTGTGAACTGAAATTAGCTAGGGCGGATGGTTCTTTCCCTAGATTGCGGAAGCGACTCGCAGGCTTTGAGCTCATTATTCTCGATGAGTGGCTGAGAGACCCACTGCCCAAAGCCGATGCCAGGGAAATTCTTGATTTCCTCGATGACCGCTATCGCACAAGTTCTTGTCTTTTTGCCACTCAGTTTCCCGTTAATCAATGGCATCAACAGATTCAAGAGCCTACCTTAGCCGATGCGATCCTCGACCGCATTGTTCACGACTCAATACGCCTCGTTCTGAAAGGCGAATCCATGCGTAAGCTCACCAGCAAACTCCATCAATCGCTTGAGAAGAGTGTTCACCCCACGCTTTCAAACCCCTTAGAGTAGTGAGAGGATTTGGCACGTCTTTTTATCCTTTTGGAAAGAGGCATGCCATTATGTGTTTATTACCTGTCCCGGTAGCCCCATTACTGCTGTCCTAAGGGGGGTGCCGAAGTAGACATCACTGTTGCCGAAGTCACGCGAATACGCACGCCAAAAGCATTATCATCTGGCTCTTCCAAAATATTGTCTTCGGAAATGATAAGGACATTACCTTGATCCGTAGTCTTAAGATCTAAATCACCCCCTGTAGGAGTTGTGCTATCGAAAATAATTGGGTTATCTACAGGACCTACACCAACTCCATCCTCGCCAAATCGTAACGAACGAATATTTAATCCAATGTCATTGTATTGATTTGTGATCTTTGTACCAGCCGGAAGCATCTTGCCGGAAGCATCTGTTTCAAAATCAAGAGTTACCCAGGTGTCAGGAGGTAAAAACTCAGATGCACTCAGCCCGTCCGGTGTCCCATATATTGCATGAACGACACCAGCATCAAACTCGCTTGGCTCAATATGTGTTTTAGGGAGTTAGCTAAGGACGGTATCCAATAGACTTCCCAGTAAGGCTTTTCCCCGCCGTCTAGCATTATGCATGAACTCAAAGAATCCCA
>JBCBSL010000528.1:0-3491 GCA_039819145.1 Cyanobacteria bacterium J06638_22 | reverse complement strand
GTGTTTTTTGCTGATTACCGATCGCCCCTCGATACGAGCAGAAGTCTTCAACGTTCTGCCCATATCGACGGAAGACGACTCAGCGGAATCCGTTGTTGTCGTAGACACGGTGGGGGCTGCGATCGCCCGTACACAACTGGTTCTACCTGCCGCTATCCTGTTGGACGGCGAACTCGACTCCTACGATAGTTTCGAGGTGTGTGAAACCCTGCGGCAACAGCCTGCTCTGCGATCGCTCCCCATTCTGATGCTGGTCGACGCATCATTTGACCGAGCGGAGGGCTTCCGACGGGGTATGACCGATTTTCTGCTACGGCCTTTTCAATCGCAAGAAGTGCTCCAGCGGCTGCTCTTGTATCAGTTAGCGGATGATAGTTATGAGCCGACACTTGCTCTCCTTCATCAGCAACTGCATAACCAAGATCACGCGCTAGCGCAGGCTCAAGAGTCGTTGAAGTTGCTGCTGCATGCAGTATCTCATGATCTCCGCAACCCGGTGTTAGGGATGCAGATGGTGTTCCAGAATTTGCTCAATGGCACCTGCCAGCACCACTGGACAAACGAAGAAATGATCCCCGTACCACGTTCCTTCGTGGAGCGCATGATTGAGGGAAGCGATCGCCATCTCAACCTGATCAGCGCGTTAATCGACTCTCACAGCGAAGTCACGCGCCCCCTTGCCCTCAACCCACAGTGGGTCAACCTGGGGCGGCTCATCTCAACGGCACTGCAAGAACTGGAACCCTGGTTCCGCAAAAATCAGGCAACGGCGATGTTGCAGATCTCCCCCGACCTACCACTGGTCAAGGCTGATCCCGTGCAAATGAGCCGGGTCGTGAAGCACCTTGCCGAAAACGCCCTGAAGCATAATCCCCCAGGGGTAACACTCCAAGTTTCTGCCTTTTTGGAAAACGACATCCTGTGCTGTGTGGTGCAAGATGACGGCCAAGGCATTCGCTCAGAGGACTGCGATCGCCTCTTTCGCTTGTCACAACGGGGCGATCGCGCAGCCCACACCTTCGGCCTCGGCCTCGGCCTCTATCTCTGCCAACAAATCGTGCAAGCCCATGGCGGCACCATCCAAGTCGCCAATGTCCACGAAGGTGGCGCACGTTTCTGGTTCACCCTGCCGCATGTTGCTCCATGCACCTGCGAATCAGCGGCGGCTGTCTCAGAGGCTCAGGAATTGTCGCTCCATTCCTAGTGCGTGAGAAAGTTTTCGAGCTATTTTCACTCTATATCTAGAGCCGTAATCATAAGGTGAGCATTGCCTACCATTGCACAGTGATCTGTACGTTAGCGATGTGATCGCTGACAACGATCGCACTTCCCACACCGTAACCTCTTCGCCTCTTGCTCAAATCCAAATGCCCGCATGAGGTATTGCCATCGGCAATCGCTGGTGTGGAGGTAGGGTTCAATGGTGAGGTTGCCGGAGGGGATTGAGGGCTTAGTGGCTTTGCTGGAGCGGATGGTGTAGTGGAAGGGATCGCGCCAATGGAGTTGTCCAAGGCTGTGTAGCAGGGAGAGGGCGATCGCCCCGTCTTTGAATTCGCGGGCGACCTGGGTGACCTCGCCGGATTTGGGGAGTTGGTGGGCGAGGCGTTGGGCTTTGCGGATGAGGGTGGTTTGGCGATCGCGGAAGAATTTTTGCCGCTGCTTGTCTTCGGAGTCGAGCAAGCCTGTGCGTTCGCTGATCAGTGTCAGGGCTTCGGCGAGTTTGCCGTCCCGACCGCCGCGCCCGACTTCTTGCACATACTCTGACAGCAAGGTGGGGGCGTGAAAATGCACGACCCAGCGCACATCGGGTTTGTTGATGCCCATGCCGAAGGCGCTGGTGCAAATGACGAAGGGAATGCGGCCATCAATCCAATCGGCCTCGATCTGCCGCCGTTCTTGGGGGCCGAGTCCGGCATGGTAGCCGACGGTGCGGTGTCCTTGCTGGGTAAGCCATGAGGCTAACTCTTCGCTGTCGCGGCGGGTGCGGACATAGACCAACCCCGCTTTTCCAGTGCGTTCTCGGATAAATCGCCGCAATGCTTGGCGGCGCCCCCGGGGTGTCCACACGGTTTTCACCGACAGCGCCAAGTTCTTACGATAAGGGTTGATCAAAAATTGCTGGGGATGTTGCAGTTGCAAGACCTGGCGGATGGTTTTCTGGGCATGGGGATCAGCCGTGGCGGTGAAGGCGGCGATCGCCATCTGACTGCCTGCTGGTTTGTGCTGCAACAATGCCGGACGCACAGCTCCCAACCGCCGATAGGCTGGACGAAAGGTGTCGCCCCACTGCACCAGACAATGGGCTTCATCCAAAATCAACCCGTTGATCTGAAGGGCGGGATGGCAGAGTTTCTCCCAGACGGGTGGTGTCAGTAGAGTTTCGGGGGAGAGGTAGAGGAGGCGTAAGCGATCGAGGTGCTGCAAGGTTTGGCGGCGCTGGAAGGTGGGCACTTCGCTGTGTAGGGACGCGGCGGGGAGATGGCGCGATCGCAGCTCTTGCACTTGGTTTTCCATCAACGCCACCAGGGGTGATATGACCAGGGTCAATCCTTGTTGTAGCAAGGCCGGAAGCTGGAAACAAATGGATTTTCCACCGCCGGTGGGCATGACGACTAGCGCATCCTGTCCATCCAACAAACTACGAACGATTTCTCCCTGCGGCGGGCGAAAATCTGGATACCCCCAAATCTGCTGAAACCTGGCTCGAACCGTTTCCCAATCATGCTGCTGGTGGTGTTGGACTGGATGCATCCTGGACTCCCTGTGTTTTTCCTAGGATTCCCGATGTTACGGAATCCACACCAGAGCGAGAGCTTGGGAGTCTACCGTTTGGAAATTGCAGGGCTGGCGGTGACATACCAGCGCCAGGGTCGGTCGACGCCCTGGGAGATGCCGATGCGGGTGGTTTGGGTGATGGCGATCGCCCCTTCGTCCCAGGCTTGGGCGAGGTCGGGCGATCGGTGTTCCAGCCAAAGGGCTTCTCCTGGCTGAAACAGCGCTTCCGTCAGCGAGAGGTCGATGTCGAGGGCGCGGCAGAGCTTGCCAGGGCCAGCGGCAACGCGGGCAGGCTTCTGATTCCGTGGGTTGGCATCGGGAGGAATCGTTTCGAGCTGCAAAGCCCGCAGCAACACTGCACTGGGTGCACCATCATCATCCGTCACCACATTCAAGCAGTGGTACATCCCATAAATCAGATAGACGTAGGAAAAACCAGCAGGGCCAAACATCACCGAGTTGCGGGCGGTGCGGCGGCGGTAGGCATGACAGGCTGGATCGCCAGGCGTATAGGCTTCGGTTTCCACAATTCGCCCTCGAACGCAACGCCCATCGGCCCAGCGACGCACCAGGGTGCAACCCAGCAAATCGGGGGCAACTTCGGTGGCACATCGCCCTAACCAATTAGCCTCAATGGGTTGTGTTGCAGGGATAGGATGCAGATCAGAGGTGAAGAAAGGTGAGAGGGGCATGGGGGCAAATATCGCGTCAAAAAA
>JBCBSL010000527.1:0-3494 GCA_039819145.1 Cyanobacteria bacterium J06638_22 | reverse complement strand
AATAGAAGGGGACGAAAAAGTCCATCACCTCAGCGGTTTCAGCCTGGATGGGAATAACACCCAGAAAGGCATAGGCCAGAGGCATCACCAGGAACCCCACTTTGGCAATGCTGCTAAACCAGTGCAACAGCCCTTCAAAGTAAGCCAACCGTTGCAATGGATTCAGCCCTTTGATAGTGAGGGGGTTCGAGCGGATGAAGAAGGACTGTAGTGTGCCCTGCGCCCAACGAATACGTTGCAAGGCATGGGCAGAGATGGATTCAGCCGCCAAGCCTGCACTCAGCTTTTCATTGAGATAAATCAGCCGATAGCCTTTTGCCGTTAGTTCAATCCCTGTAAAGAAGTCTTCGCTGAGGGCTCCGGTCACAAAGCCGCCAATCTCTTGCAATGCCGATCGCCGCACCACAAACGACGTGCCAGCACAGACAACACCACCGGCTCCATCCCGAATTCGTTGGATCTGGCGATAGAATACTTCTTCTTCGGGGGGCAAGTCATCCTGCATACCCAGGTTCCAGGCAATGGGGTCGGGGTTGTAGAAGGTCTGAGGCGTTTGCAGTAGGCCAATTTGCGGATCTTGGAAAAAGCCGACGGTGCGCTGCAAGAAGTTGCGGGTGGGCACAAAGTCGGCATCAAATACCACAATCAATTCGCCATCGGTTTGGGGAATTGCATGGTTCAGGTTGCCTGCCTTAGCATGTTCATTGGTAGGACGGGTGAGATAGTCGCAGCCCAGTTCAGCGGCGAGTTGGCGGATCTCGGGGCGGCGGGTGTCGTCGAGCAGGTAGATGGTTTTGTTGGCATAGTCCATCGCCTGACATCCCATGATGGTGCGCTTCAGGATAAAGGCAGGTTCGTTGTAGGTCGGAATTAGAACAGCAACGGAGGGGACATAGTGCTCGCTGACGACGTCATCCGCTAGCTGATCCGCTTGTTTGCGCCGATCGCGCGATCGCAGCAACAGCACCAACTGAATCATGCCGTTGACCAGCAACAGCATTTCTAAGAAAAACAGCCCCAAGCTGAAAACACCATTCAGGGGTGTATCCAGGTTGAGGGTGGAAACCGCGCGCCACATCACATAGCGCACCGTCAGCACACCGAGAATACCGACGACGGCCATGCGCGACCAGGCAACCGGTTGCGGCGAGACCCGCATAATGACGAGCACCAGCAGCATGAGGCTGACCGTCCACACCAGGACGTAATGCCCTAGCATCATGGGCGTCGTTGCCCACATGGGCGGATTTTGTTGCAACGTGTTGAGTTGCTGAAAGATGGCGGAGATGAACCCATTTCCTGCAAACCAGGCAATGGCGATCGCCGCAGCAAGGAGAACAACACCACTCAGCAATAACGTGGCAAAGGGTAGGCGGAAATTGAGCGAACGAGTGCGAACGGAATTTGCGAGCGTCATGATGACATTTCACTCATTTTTTCAGAAGGACAAGCAGTACGTTGGGAAGAGGAGATAACCAGACATGAACCGCCCAACACTGCAAGCAATACGAACAATCGTCGAGGGTAGATGTAGCGGAAGCTAGACAAACCGTAACGATTGACTATTCCTTATGGATACTGCCCATCTCCATAGAGAGTGTCCATATACTCATACAGTTGAAGGCAGAGCATGGAAAACTAAGAACAGTTCAAGTTCCATTGAGTGACGTTGCGTATTCGAGTGGGAATTGCCCCAATTTGGATTGGGGCAATGTCGACTGGATTCATAGATAACAGTTGCTGATCGAAACGGGATGGTACGGGCGGCAATCATTTTCTGCCGTTTGGATGATCTCGTTATGAGGGCTTGAATCGTGTGTTTCACCCTGTGTTCAACACGTCCGATAGGTCGGGGCATAGTTCATCGGAAGGATATGGTTTGGGCGATCGCCTTGCCCATTTCGTCTGTGAACGGCTCCACCCTTGACGATGCTTCGTCGGCGTCGCGTTGACCCCGACTCAAATTTGTGACTTACAGATGTGAGGGCAATAATTGCCCGTCTACTGATTTATGTGGAGTTTTCTCTTCCCTAGCGCGCGAGCCTGGCTCCGCGCCCTTCGGTTAGCGCTACCTGTCTATGCCGGAACCGTGGGTCTTTGGTTTGGCTTTTGGTATCTCAGTATCATGAGTCTGGTTTCGATGGCGATCGGAGCCAATTTAGGGGACATCTCCCGACTGCTCATTCTCTCTGGCATTGCATTGATCGCGAGTGGATTATGGTGGAGCTTGCTCATTCTGCTCCATGGCTCATTTTTGCGTTGGGTTTGGCAGACACCGCCTTCGTTTCTTACATTGCCCCGTCCCCTCAGGCGTACGGGCTACCATTTTGCGGTCGGCTGGGCAGCAACATCTCCCCTGGCGCTGATTCGCACCGTTCAGTTGTTGACCCAGACACCGCCTGCAGAACTGACCCAGCGCACCATCCTGCAGAGCGCGATCGCCGCCTTCCCCGATTTTGTTGTGCCCTACTTCTGGGTCTGGTGGATTGTGGCCACCTATGGCTATCACTGGTTTTTGCCCCCACGTGGGCGATCGCAGGCCAGTCCACCCAGCCGCGAGTCTGGCAGACCAGAACCCCGGCAACCCAGCCCAACCGGACCAGACTATGCCTCCGACGTGGAATATGCCCTCGAAGAACTGCGCCGAGAACTGGAGCAGCGGAGTCGGCCCGCCGATACTGCCAATCCCCCGAGTGGGGCAGACAGCCCGGTCGATACACCCCCTGTAGCCTCAGCACCACAAACCACCTCCAGCGAAGCATCTCCCAATACCCAATTCCTTGTCATGATCGCCCTCAGTCTTCTGTTAGGGCTAGGGGTGCTGTTTTTACTGGGCACGGTACTGTTGCTGCCCTTCCCTGATCTCCACCTACCGTTGCCGGGCTTACCCCGCTATGCCACCGCCACCGTCGTGAATGTGGGCGATGGAGACACGCTACGGATCGATAGGGCCGATCGCCGTCTCACCATTCGGCTTGCTTGCATTGATGCCCCCGAAAGCGCCCAGCCCGGGGGAGCAGAATCGACCACCTACCTGCGTCAATTACTCCCCGCCGGGCAGTTTGTGGGCGTTCGTCAGGTCGATATGGATATCTACGGGCGCACCGTTGCCGAGCTGTATCGTTATGGCACATCGGTCAATGTGCAGATGGTACGCGAGGGTCACGCGGTCGTCTATCCTCAATATCTCGATGGATGTCCGAGTTCCCGAACCGCACTCTTGGCAGCAGAGGCAGAGGCAAAAGCGGTACGACGCAACTTCTGGGGACAGCCTAACTCAGAAATGCCCTGGGAGTGGCGCAGGCGTCATCGCCGTCGTCGTCGCTCGACAGCACCCTCACCTTCTCAGTACAGGACAAAAAATCAAGCCCCAGCTAAAACCCGTGATTTTGGGTAGCGCGGGCGATGCGGTGCTCAACAGCTAATACTTTGATAAACCCGTCAGTCCTGTTGAAGAATCGATATAGCGAGATTCGAGGACTGACGGATGCGAA
>JBCBSL010000526.1:0-3495 GCA_039819145.1 Cyanobacteria bacterium J06638_22 | reverse complement strand
ATTGCAGCGGGCGCAAACGATATCTGGGTTCTTCAACTGGATTTGATAGGAGTTTCCGTGAATTCGATTGCTATTCCGTTGCCCCAAATTTATCCTTGGCTATTCTTCGTCGGCTTCTCGGTCTTCGGGTTTGAGGAGCGGGAAGGCAATCACATCGCGAATACTTGGGGAATCGGTGAGTAGCATGATGAGGCGATCGATGCCCATGCCCATGCCAACCGTCGGCGGCATGCCATACTCTAGCGCCAGCAGGAAGTCCTCATCTACACCTTGGGCTTCCAGATCGCCTGCTGCTTTCCGTGCCGCTTGCGCTTCAAACCGCTTTCTTTGATCAACGGGGTCGGTCAGCTCCGAGAAGCCATTCGCGGTTTCGCGACCAACGATAAATAGCTCGAAGCGTTCTACCAATCCAGGCTTGCTACGGTGGGGCTTGGCCAAGGGCGAGATTTCAACCGGGTAATCGGTCACAAAGGTGGGCTGGATGAGCGTTGGTTCCACCGTCTGCTCAAAGGCTTCGTTGAGAACCCGCCCGATCGCATCACATTTGTCTAGATTGCCAATCCCTGCTGCCTTCGCTGCGGCTTTGGCATCATCCAGGGTTTCGAACTGTGTGAAGTCTATTCCCGTCGCTTCCTGTACCAGCTCATGCATGGTTGCCCGTCGCCAGGGTGGCGTCAGATCCACCGTCTGCTCTTGATAGGTCAATTCCAGCGTTCCCAAGATTTCCTCGGTCACGGTGGCGATTAGGGTTTCGGTGAGAGCCATCATGTCGTGGTAGTCGCCATAGGCCCAATACACCTCAATGGAAGTGAATTCGGGGTTATGGCGTGTAGAAACCCCCTCATTACGGAAAATGCGTCCAATTTCAAACACCCGCTCGAAGCCACCCACCACCAGACGCTTCAGGTGTAGCTCGGTGGCGATGCGGAGGTACAACTCCATATCGAGGGTGTTGTGATAGGTGGTGAAGGGACGAGCATCGGCTCCACCTGCTTCTGACTGCAATACCGGGGTTTCGATTTCGAGGAAGTCGCGGTCGCTCAAAAAGCGCCGGATGGCCGTCGTTACCTGCGCCCGCCGCCGGAAGGTCTGACGTACGTCGGGGTTCACAATCAAATCCACATAGCGCTGACGATAGCGCTTGGCCACATCCGTCAGCCCATGCCACTTGTCGGGCAAGGGTTGTAGCGACTTGGTGAGGATGGCAAACTCAGATACGGCGACAGAGAGTTCCCCCTTATCCGTCCGCTTAATCGTCCCCTTGACGCCCAGAATATCCCCGCCATCTGTCAGTTGCTTCAGATGGGCAAAGGCATCGGCATCCACATCCGCCATGCTCTCCTGGATGGTTTTCTTGTCGAGGTAGAGCTGGATGGTGCCGGTTTCGTCTTGCAGGGTAAAGAAGGCTAGCTTGCCGAATACCCGCCGATTGAGGATACGTCCGGCGATCGCTACCTCCTCGTCTACCGTTTCTCCATTGCCCAGGTCGGCATATTTCTCCTGCAACGCGACGGCCTGATGGGTCACCTCCCAGCGATAGGCATAGGGATTGATGCCCAATTCACGCAATTGCTGAGCCTTTTCGAGTCGAGTTGCACGGAGATCGTCGGATGCCATGACGGTGAAGGGAACCTTGAGAGGAAACTATGACGTGAAAGCTGAAGTCGTTTGGTTGAGCGCTACTTAATCCTTTTGGTGAGAAAACTGATAGGCTCCCACCGCAGAGAGGGCGATCGCCGCCAAAAGCAGCACGGGAATACTGTACCAGGGAAACTGTGCCAGGGGCAGGTAGACCGCAGATCGAAGACTGATACTGGTGTAGGTCAACGGTAGAACATACACAACCGCCTTCAGCACGATGGGCAGCGTTGCTGGGTCAAAAAAGGTTGCCCCTAAAAAAGACATAGGCACAATCAAGAAGTTGTTGAGCAGCCCAACCCCTTCGAGAGACTTCACATTCAAGCCTATAATCACGCCCAAACCGGAAAAGACGGCACAGTTCAGAATCAAGACCAAAAGGAACAATGGACTGAGGAATCGCCAGTTTCCCGTTGTAATTAGGGCAATGGCAATCACTGATCCCGATGTCATCAGACCCCGCAGTACTCCGGCCATCATTTTGCCAAGGAACAAAGACAGCGGATGGACAGGCAGCAGCAAAATCTCCTCAAACGTCTTGCTATACAACCGCTCGCCACAAATTGAAAAGGTTGTGCCGCCAAAGCTAATGGTCATCGACGAGAGCGCCACCATCCCCGGCAGAATAAATTCTAGATAATTGTCGCCAGCGGGCGGTTGCATGGCGCTATCGAGGGCACTGCCCAGCCCCAAACCAAATGCCAGGATGTAGATCAGTGGCGACACCAACCCCGATGCGACCACCTGGGTCACCCGCACCCGCAGGTCGAGCCAATCGCCCCAAAACACGGTCAGGCTGTCTTTGAGGATGCCTGGGAAAATAGACCAGCGTGAAGGAACAGCGGATGTTGCAGCAGCGGAAGATTGAGTGATCACAATAGGAAAAGGAATGATGGGATGTTCACGGGACATTGATTGTCTGAATCACTCGGGTCGCAAGGAGTTGAGCGCGAAGACGCTGAACTCAACTTCGAGGGCGATCGCAAGACAAACTTATGTAAACAATTTTGACATTTCCTGGCATTCCTGCAACCTCCTTCCAATGGGGATGGGCGTAGATATTGCGATCGCCCTCTTCCGTTTTGGAGTGCGATCGCTATACTGGACGTTGAAGAACGTTTTCATGGTTTGTCGTTTTGACAACTCTGAACGACGAACGCCTGTGTACCCTTTGACTTCTCTAAGCGCCTATGCGACGTCGTCCTCCTGCTCCACCCCGCCCTTCTGCTTCGCGTCAGCCCGCCGACCGATCCACGGGCAACGCGCCCAAGAAATCACAGATTGCTGCGGCATTTAACTACGCCTCGGTGGCCGTGATGGCTGCGATTTTTGTGTTAGGCATTGGCTTAGGGATTGCCTTTAGCTCCACCGCCAATTTTGGCCCTGAGAATATTGCATCCCGCGAGGCGATCGACCGCAGTGTGCCCAACCCCGAGATTTGCGCTCAATACGGAGCGAGCGCCATCACCATGGATATGCGAGCATTTTTGACATTGAATCCGTTCAATGTCTATATTTCGCAGCCCATGATGCAGCCTGGATGCGTATTGCGAAGTTCCAACTGGTCCATTCTGGAGCAACGCGACCTAGTGACTTCGGATGATGTACGCGATTGCCGCAAGCGCCTCAATACCTTTGGCTTCACTGGCGATCTAGAACGTCCGAATGATTCTCACAAGGTCGATTGCATTTACCAAAACGATGCGGCACGAAATCTGTTCTTGAACCAACCGGGCTTTGGCACCCAAACTCCTGCTGCCGTGGATCGCTTCTAAATATCAAGTCCGGTTAAATCGCCGTAAAACCCAACTATTGTTTGCGCCCGCTGCGTTGCAGCGGGCGCAAACAATAGTTGGG
>JBCBSL010000525.1:0-3530 GCA_039819145.1 Cyanobacteria bacterium J06638_22 | reverse complement strand
CGCTGCTGTGCAGCGGGTGCAAACGATATTTGGGTTTTATAACTGGATTTGATATAACGCAGACCTTGCATCATCTGAAGTTCCACCATGGATCGGGTCGCCACTGATCAGGTAACCACAACACGACCACCCCACCCAGATATAGCGCTACGCGCTCAGGCAGAACCAAACCATTTTATGAAAGCCTCGCTGCGCGAGGCTTTCATAAAATGGTTTGTCCTAACCTTAATGCGTAAGGCTATAACTATCCATCGCCTAACAGTGTCTCAAACTCAGCCTTCAGCGCTTGCACATCGGCAACTCTGGCAACGAGCAAGTTCTCTCGCCCTGCATCGTCCAGGCGTGTTTTCCAGTGGCGGACTTGCTCGGCGTTATTTAGCCAGAAGGTAATGACACTGTCTACCACCCGATCCAGATTCCAGCTCCGTTTGAGGGGCACCGTTTCGACCGACGAGAGAAATGCGTCGAGCGTGCAGCGATCGCTGGCGAGATAAGCAGCTCCACCTCCCGAGGCCTTGTTATAGCGTTCGTTGTATTGATGATTGAAGAAGAAGAGCGCAGGGGTCACTCCAATAAATTCAAACGTGTAACGCATCGGAAATGATTAGCAATTCTCGACTCATCGGTTAAGCCAACTAAAGGAGCTGCGTTTAATGTCAGCCTAGCTGCACCTTTTTGTAGAAGATTGGCGTATTGGCACGGAATTTAATGTTTTTATAACAACACTTTCACAAAGTGTCACATTCCTATTGCGATGGATCCGCCGGAGAGATCGCGGCTTGAAAGTGGCAGACCTTGCAGGTTCGAGCGTATTGAAATGTCGTTTGCACAAGCATTCGCAGGAACTGGGGATAGGGGTGAAGGGAGGGTTCTCTAGACAGCAAGGTGGGGTGTTGATAAACCGCTTGATGGAGTTGCTGAAGTTCCTGAATCCGGCTTCTGGCCAACAGCAAGTAGCGCTGAGTTTGCTCGGTATCCTGCTTCCACCCTGCATAAAGTGCTTCTTTCAAGCAGGATTGGATCAATAAATACGTTGGGTGTTGAGGACAGATCATGGGATGCACCTAATGAGTCCAAGCATGAGAGGGGTTGGGAATCCATGGGGCGCGAAACTGAGACACACATCTCGCAGCGTCAAAAGGCGTATCGCCTGGACAATACCCCAAAATAGTCGATCGCCCATTCTCAGATCCTCCGATGAAATGCTGAAGGGCTATGTTTCACGGTCTCCGGTCAATCACGGAAACCATTGGCTAATCAATTAGGTTTGCTCAATCAGCCTGCTCACTACCCCTGCTCAAAGGGATTCATGATGCCCCCTCATGGAACGCGAATCCGCCGACAGAGATGCTTTGGAACCAAGCCATACGCTAAGGTGTGAAGTAGCGTAACGTTCAAGTTCGCGAACGTTAAATTCTCAAAGTTTGAATGGAAGACCGCATGGCGATCGCATCCACAGCTTCTTCTCCCCCGTCACCTGTTGTTCCATCCATATTGGTTGTCGTTCATCAAAAGACCTCCACACCTGGGTTAGTCGGTACGGTTCTGCGACGGGCAGGTTTCCGACTCGATATTCGTTGTCCGGCTATTGGGCAGCCCTTGCCAGCATCTCTGGCTAACTATGCTGGAGCCGTCGTTTTTGGTGGCCCGATGAGCGCTAATGATGACAGCACGATGCCCTTTATTCGCGCGGAACTCGACTGGATTGCGATCGCCCTGGAGTCGGGCAAGCCCTATCTAGGCATTTGCCTGGGAGCGCAACTTTTGGCACGGGTACTGGGGGCGCAGGTAGCACCCCGGAGTGATGAACGGATGGAGGTCGGTTACTGCCCCATTGAGGTGACCGCCGCTGGCCAGCCAGCGTTGGGTCATCTCCGCCAAGTGTTTCAATGGCATCGGGAAGGGTTTGCGTTGCCTGCAGGCACAACATTGCTGGCCACCAGCACGAATGGCTTTCCCAATCAAGCCTACCGCTATGGCGATCGCGCCTATGGCCTACAGTTTCACCCAGAAATCACGCGGGACATGATAGAACGCTGGACAGTCGCCGCCGCCCATCACTTACGGCGTCCCGAAGCTCAACCTCGCGACGCCCAATTTGAAGCCCACGCTGTCTATGGCGCCGATGTAGAACGCTGGCTGACTCAGTTCCTTAGCGATTGGGCCAAGCCTTCGGCTCTCGCAGCGTGAGCGCATTCGGCATGCAAGCGGTTTCGTTTTAGACAAATCCATCCAAAAAGCCAAGAGCGTAGTCTTCCCAGCAGGGTTCGGGATAGCGATGCTCCAAGCTTTCAGTGATATCGGCTTCGATCTCGCCCATCTCCTCTGCCGTAAACCAAGCATCCAAAACGCGCAAGTCGCGATCGCGCAGAGGAGCCAGGGGGTCAGCGCCATGGTAGTAGCCCATGCCCTGGTCTAGCAGGCTCGTAACCGCTGACGCTCGATCGGGAGCGGGCATCAAGTACATCAGTGGGCGGACATGGGAAACGTCATCCGATTGCACGTCGTAATGAGGCAGATGAGTCCTAGCATGCGCCCGACGCACAACATCATCACTGCGTTCTAGCAGTTGCCGTAGCGTTGGGTCAGACGAGCGAGAGGGTAGATGATTCATACGAAGAGCACCAATAACAAACAGGCAGATACAGCAGTGGGCGAGAACCTGCTTTCTGCGACAAGAATGAATGTGAGATGCTTACCCTGGGAGCACTCACAAAGCGCAACGTTATAAATTGCCTTTGGAATGCGCTCTGTACCTAAAACACATCGGGTTGAGCCCTGATAATAGAGAGTCTTTCCCGGAAAAACAGTATCGAACGATAACCTACAACCAATGCACTGTCTCGCTAGTGAACCTGTCTCAACGACGAGCCCATAGCCGTTCATTAAAGCGGGCTGCATCTGGAAATTGAGATGGGCGAGGGAAATCTGAGTCGCTTCCGGATGCACCGAATCCAGACGCTTATGTCTTTCGTAATTCCGCAACAGGCAACTAGATTTTAGGTAATCTTACTACATTGACAGGTGTTTCACGATATAAACAATTATTGCTATTTTCGCCAATACCACGGATGCATTCGCAGGATTAGTTATTTGCTTTAACGTATCTTTACAAACTAGCAATCGGTATAGCCTTACGCGTTGGAGGGAAAAGCATCCAAGGATGACTGTTCCTGAGAAAAGGCTACAACATATCCCCCTCCTGGAAAAACGCATTCCCTGAATCAGCCACACCGTTTCAAAACCATATTTTTTGGGAGAAGCGCGGCTGCGCCGCGCTTCTCCCAAAAAATATGGCAAGTTAATTGATTCGCGATCCTTAGGACAGATCACTTGTGAGGATGCGTTGAAACGCTGCGCGTGATGTCGGACATAGATCTAGGTAAAAGAGGTCAGCCATCGCCTGGGCGATCGCCTCTCGCATCATTTCCACCGTCAAGTCCGGTCGCCATTCCGCCAAGGAACCTACCGGACGATCGGCAATACCACAGGGCACGATGTCTTGGAAGCCTCGCAAATCCGGGCAGACA
>JBCBSL010000524.1:0-3536 GCA_039819145.1 Cyanobacteria bacterium J06638_22 | reverse complement strand
CCCCCCCCACAAACCCTATTTGGGTTCTTTCATCGGAGTTGATACAAGTAAGCGCCCTTGCAGTTTTCTGCAAGGGCGCTCGCACGATCGCGCCAGGCTTTTAACCCGCGCTGGAAGCTGCTTTGACACAAACACCAATCGAAGTGCAATTGGCTTTTTCCTATGCTTCTCTCATAGGTCACAGAGACCTCAAAGCAAACATCTTCTGGAGCATTGAGTAATGAATTGGAGAGTTGATTGGCAAAGTTTAGATGATTGGAATTGGGCAGCATACGGGTTGGTTCTAGTGATGTTGTTGAGCGTAGGACTGGGTTCTTTCTTTTCCCATGTCACTAAAACGCACGTGGCTCCGTTTCCTGAAAGTAATCTCACCGCAAGCTACGTCGCTAGTGGGGCAATTTATACTCCTCCTACTACAGGTATGCCTGGGCGGCGTGAGGGAGCTGGCACACGATAACGCGGGTGCTCTGACTCAGCATTGATTCGTCGCTCCTTCAATCCAAGCTGAATTATGGTCTAGCATCTTTGACGCATTTTTCTGGTTCCGCCATCAATTAATATTCTTTCCCTATTTGAAAATTCGCACTCGTTGTACAGTGGATTTGTATTGGGTATTAAATCACTTGCAACCTGGCAGAGATTACGCAATATTACTTGCCCCACTCGTTCTAAACCGCATCTATTTGATTTCCAAAATTTGCTATGAATCAGGCACGTCTGTTGTGGTTCGTTTTTAGTCTTGTGAGCAGCGCGATCACTTCATTGCTATTTCCCATCGGAATACCCAACGCCCTAGCCCAAGACTCTCCCTCTGAGCTCCCAGCAGACCTGCCCGACACCATTGATCAAACCATTCCTGAACGGCCTTCTGATCCACCCGAGCAGGTGCCAGATGAAATTCCAGATGAACCCCCACCAGCCTTAGAGGTTCCGGCTCCAGGTGATGTTCCACCTGCACCGTCGGTACCAGATACCAGCTTTTTTGTTGAGCGCGTTGAGGTCGTTGGTAACACTGTATTGCAGGATGAAATTGCTGACTTAGCGGCTCCCTATGAAAATCGACAAGTCACTTTTGATGAATTGCTGACCTTGCGATCGCAAATTACGCAGCTTTATATAGAGCAGGGATACATTACTTCCGGTGCATTTCTACCCAGCAATCAAGTCCTCAGTGATGGAACCGTCACGATCCAGGTTGTAGAAGGGGCTGTCGAGGATATAGAGGTTAGGGGAACCCGCCACCTGCAAACCCACTATGTGCGCGATCGCCTCGAACTTGCTACAGATGCCCCTCTCAATCAAGCCGATTTACTGGAATCCCTACAACTCTTACAGCTCGATCCCTTTGTAAGCCAGATCAACGCGGAACTGACCGCAGGCTCAGCGCCGGGTCAAAACGTTTTGCGGGTTGATGTCGATGAACCCGCCCCGTTTACGGCCTCAGTTGGCACAGACAACTATCGGCCTCCCAGCATTGGCTCAGCGCAGCTAAGTGTTGGAGTCGGGTATAGCAACTTGATTGGCATTGGCGATCGTATTACCGCCTCCTATGGCCGAACCAATGGCCTTGATATTTTTGACGTTGGGGTCTCAGCGCCCCTCAATGCGCGCGATGGGCGCTTGAGCTTTCAGTTCAATAGCAGTGAAAGCGAAATCATTGAAGACGACTTTGAAGCACTCGAAATTAGAAGCGAAACCCAGAGCTATTCCCTCAGCTTTCGTCAGCCGATTGTGCGATCGCCTCAAACCGAAGTGGCCCTGGGCATAGCCCTTGACCTGCGTCGTCGCCAAACCTTTATTTTGGATGATATTCCCTTTTCCTTTTCAGCAGGGCCAGAAAATGGTGAGTCCAATGCTACGGTGATTCGCTTCTTCCAAGATTGGGTCGATCGCGGGGAAAATCGGGTCTTGGCCGCGCGATCGCAGTTCAGTATCGGCATCGATGCCTTCGATGCCACAGTCAATGACTCTGGCACCGATGCGCGCTTCGTTAGCTGGATTGGTCAGTTTCAGTGGGTGCAACAAATCTCCTCACGCAATCTGCTCGTGGCTCGTATTAGCACCCAACTCACGCCAGATTCCCTCCTCTCCCTAGAGCAGTTTAGTGTCGGGGGGGTAGACACCGTTCGGGGGTACACCCAAAATCAATTGGTCGGTGATAACGGCATCCTGGGATCAATCGAATTGCGTCTGCCCCTCACACGCGATCCGCAACGACTTCAGCTCACACCATTTGTCGAAGTGGGCACCGTATGGAACAATCGCACCCCCAACCCGGATCCATCTACTATTGCTGGGGTTGGAGTGGGCTTACAATGGCTCATCGGCTCAGATCTCGTGGCGCGCTTAGACTACGGGATTCCCTTGATCGATGTGGATGACAACTCAAACACCCTGCAATCGGATGGGTTGTATTTCTCGTTGCAGTTCCAGCCATTTTGAGGCGGATTAAGGGCTGAAGTATTAGTCAACTGGGGGAGCTTGACGTTGTCGAGCGCCTACTTGGCAGCAACCTCAGCGAGCATGTGATTCTGCTTAGAATACTTGGTGATCGCGCTTTGAAGCTAGCCTGCGGGCGGTGATGTTCTGGTGTAGTTTTGCCTATCACCCCAGGCGATCGCATCGTCTTGGCTGCAATGAACGGAGTAAGATTGCAGCCAGACATCGCCTTTATGATTGCCGTCCCAAACTACATTAGCCCCGACGAATATCTCGACATTGAAGGGCAAAGTCCAATCCGTCATGAATATCGACGGGGCCTAGTTTACGCGATGGCAGGGGGGATCGATAATCATGATCGCATCACCTTCAATCTTCTCAAGCTTATTGATAATCACCTCGGCGAGTCATCCAATTGCCGGTTTTACTCGGGTAATGTCAAGGTCAACTATCTCGATGCGTTCTATTACTACCCTGATGCGTTCGTTACCTGTTGTGATCCACGGGATCGAGCGGATCGTTACATCAAGCGTTATCCCAAGTTAATCGCTGAGGTGCTCTCAACCAGTACAGAAGCCTTCGATCTGGGTGAAAAATTCGATGACTATCAATCGCTACAATCGTTGGAGGAATATGTTCTGATTTCCCAGGAGCATCAGCGGGTCGAATGCCGTCGTCGTACTGCTACCAATACTTGGGAAACAACGGTGTATGGCGCAGGCGATCGCGTTGCCCTAAAAAGCATGGGGCTAGACTTTGCCATCGCCGAATTGTATCGGTGTTTAGATGTATGACCACTGCTTTGACTGCTCCCATCTCTACAGAGGGGGGGAGCAGTCAAGGCTGATGAGATCCACTATTTAATTGGTCTTTCAGAAGTAATAGGTGTGACTGGCCAGAACACCAAACCCCAGGGCTAAGAGTCCAAGACAGGCTCCTGCTAGTATTAGCCAAATTCCAATAGATTGCTTAGAAGGATGGAACTTTGGATACAGTTTCTCGACGACCGGTTCGCCTCTGTTACAGCGCTTTTCAAGCGCTTAAAACCGGGTTGTTTTTGTGAGAGCCGCGCGGAGCGCGGCTCTCACAAAAACAAC
>JBCBSL010000523.1:0-3541 GCA_039819145.1 Cyanobacteria bacterium J06638_22 | reverse complement strand
GTTGTTGGTTCTCCGACAGGGGACTTTCACCCCATTAGTTCACGCCCGTGCCGGGCGTACACAACGAGCTGGCTGAGCGTAGCCGAAGCCAGCGGGTATATCCTTTCAGAGAAATCGCCTCAGAATCCCAAATCTTCTGGATTCCTCTCTCTAGAATCCTTTCGCTGCGAGGATTTCAGAAACTGGTGTGGGATTGGTTTGCAGTGCATAGGTTTCAAGGTATGGAGATTATAAGGATGTTGTGAGAGTTTGCAATTTCTGGCGATCGCCGTTTTGGAAACTAAAATAGACGCGACTCTTTATTCACTTGACGACCATCCGATACTTCTACTACTATGAAACGTCCTGTTGCCTACTTTGTTGCCAGCATGCTACTTGGCATCAACCTTGCCGCCTGCCAAGCACAATCCACGTCCTCTGAAGAGTCTGGAGATCCAGCAACTCCAGCGGAGACCGTAGAAGCTGAAACAGGCGATGCCGAGACCAGTGCTAACCGTGTTTTCCCTTCCGACTTTGAAGCAGCCTGCAACGGTGCGCCTGTGCCCCAAGCAGCGGCCTATGAGCAAACAACCGGGGATATTCATCCTATTTACGTGTTCTACCGCGAGGCCGCAGACGATTCCTTCATTCAAGGGAGTGGACGCGTTCCCGAAGCCTGGGAGGTGCCTTGGGAAGAAGCGGCAAGCGCACAGTTGGTGGTTTGTCTGACGCCAGTGGAACGTACCCTCAACCAGTCCTGCGAATTCACCAGCGACGATGATCCCGACACCTACACCCTCGAAATTTATGACACCGTTTATGAAATATCAGTGCGAGCCGCGCAAACAGGAGAAGAGCTGGAGTCAACCAGCGTGGATTTGAAAGCCGACGAGTGCCCTATGTTCCACATGTTCACGGAAGGCGAACTGGTGGACGAGCGAAATGCAGATTTTGAGCAGTCGTTGGTGGAATTTGTGAAGCCCTACGTGCAGCCAGAAGCCTAACTATTATCGGTGTATCAAAAAACGTAACTCGTGCGGCCGATCGCCCATCCATCGCATACAGTCAAGTCACATTCACCTCAGGCAATGGCTTTCAGGAATTTCGTCCCCATTTCGAACCCATTGCGCCGAGGCTGTTGTCTTGAAGCTGATTACAGCCAGTGTGACCCATGCTGAATTCTATTGTTTCCCGTATGCGATCGCCCTTTGTCCTTGGTTTGACCGGAATGCTGGGGGTTTTGGCCTGGAGTGTCATTACCGCCTCGCCTTCGGCGATCGCCACGGATGATTCGGCGGCGGGCGATCGGCCTGTGTTGCAACAGGTTTGGGCCTACGACGCCTACCAGCAAGTCGTCCAAGACACATCCAATATGGTCTACGACCAAAGCATCTGGAACCTGGTTCGGCGCTACGATCTCGATATTATGAATGTCACCTGGGAAGACACGGGGCGCTATCAAAATTCCACCGTTGGCCCCAATATCAGCGACATGACCATTCAGGTACAGCAAGAGGATCCCATCACTAGCGATCTGTCGATGTCCCTGATGCCTGTAATTCGCTACCCCAACTTCACTGACCAGACAGCAGATTTGCCCATCGACCAGTTTCAGCTTCTGGTGGGCAACCATCAGGGAGACGACCTGGAAGCGGTTCCCCTGCAGGCCGTGCTGGACAACCTGCGCGACTATTTAACGGAACCAGATTCTTGGGAAGGAGACGAAGCCTCGCTACTGGCCGAGCGCGATACCCATGTGCTAGTCAGTGCTCAGGCCTGTTTCCTACCAATTCCTCAAGAAGGCATGGCTCAGTTCAACCCAGTACTCTTCAACTATCAGTCCTATGAAGAGAATCCGGCAGTGTTGACGATTCTGGCGACCCGCGAGGGAACCAGCGTCACGGTGATCGATAATACCCGCGATCGCGTCGAATCGGGCTGGATGTGGGGGCAACGGCTGTTTTTCAACAGGTCGGGCGATCGCGCTAGCTTCATCGGACAGCGACTCAGCGATTTTCAAACCGACGCTGATCGCCCTGGCGAACCTCAGGCCAGCGCCGCAGGTGAAGACGGGCTAAACATGGTGATGCTGATTCAAGTCCCCTTGCTCCAACAGCAACCGATGCAATTTGATGAACCCGTACCAGCTTCACCCCTGAGTCTTTCGGATGCAGCTCCAGCCATGGAGAGCGAGCGTCAGAGCAATGTTGAGGCGGCGGTGATTGGTCATGGCGATATTGAAGGCCCCTTCACCGAAATCGATGGATTGTCGATTGAGCGCGACCCCCGCTTCCCGATTCGGGTGACGGTGCAGTTTTACAAAGCCACCAGCAACGGCGTGGTATCTGAAACCGACATCCAGCAAATTCGTCAGCAAATTGCTCGGGTCTACGAGGATGCGGATTACGTAGGGAGCCTCGTTGTCGATGGTTCTACGGGGCGTCCTACCGAGCATGACGGGGAGCAAACGGAACCAGAGAATTGGTGGGAGATCTTCTGGCAACATTACCGCGATCGCATCCAATCGCCCGATTAGTTTACTCTCCCCAAATCCAAAACTCTTTAGATTCAAACGTCTCTAGAGCTGGCGCAGTCCGCGATAGCGGGCTGCGTTGGTGTAGGGTATCAAGGTGTGCAAAGCCCATCGACAGGAAAAGGTAGCGACCATGAAAACCATTGGCTTGATTGGCGGCATGAGCTGGGAGTCGTCGCTGGAATACTATCGCATCATCAACGAAACCACGAAAGCGACGCTGGGCGGGCTGCATTCCGCAAAGGTTGTGATGGTGTCTGTGGATTTTGCAGAAATTGAGGTGCTGCAACACCAGGAACGCTGGGACGAAGCCGGGAAGATGATGGTGGCAGCGGCGCAACAGCTGGAGCGAGCCAGTGCTGATTGTGTGGTGCTTTGTACCAATACAATGCACAAATTGGCGGAGGCGATCGCCGCTCACATCTCCATCCCATTTCTCCATATCGCCGATGCGACTGCAGATCGGGTTCAGGACGCTGGATTGCAAACGGTGGGGTTGCTGGGCACTCGATTCACCATGGAGGAAGACTTTTACCGAGGACGGCTTGAGGCCAAGCATGGATTGGCCGTGAACGTACCGGAAGAGGGCGATCGCGCCACCATCCACCGCATCATCTACGACGAACTCTGTCTGGGTATCATCAAACCGGAATCGCAAGCGGCAGTTCTAGCCATCATCGAGCGGCTCGTGCAGAGCGGCGCAGCGGGTATCATCCTCGGCTGCACCGAAATTGAATTGCTGATTTCCCCCGATGCTTGTGACATCCCCCTGTTTCCCACCAGTCGCATCCATGCCGAAACGGCGGTGGAGTGGGCGTTGTCGTAGTCAGGGTTGAGCCTGAGTACAGGACAAAAATCAAGGGTTTTAGCTGGGGCGTGATTTTTTTGTCCGGTACTGAGGGGTTGAACACACCCCTTTATAGAAAAACCGGGTTTTGCAAGGGCGATCGCCCTTGCAAAACCCGGCTTCAATATTTTAAAAACGATGGTGGGCTGTGGCTACTAATTGACGACAAAAAAATGAAGGTT
>JBCBSL010000522.1:0-3558 GCA_039819145.1 Cyanobacteria bacterium J06638_22 | reverse complement strand
AGTCGGTGTTGAGCAGGGCGGTTCCGGCGATGTCCAGCTCCACAATCATGGTGCCGAAGCCGGTGGAGCGCTCGATGGTCAGGGTACTGGTATTGGCCGCTCCGGTTTCTTCAACGGTCGCGTTATCGGCGATGATGCTGACGGTTGGGGCATCCGGGGCAAAGGCAATCCCACGGAAGTCGGTGTTGTCTGGGGCGATCGCCAGTTCCGTCCCTGTTCCAGCAAAGTTGGCATTAAAGGCCGCGGTATCCACCACCCGCAGCAGTTGATCGCCCCGGGCGGTGAAGAGTTCAACCCCACCCGCCGTGATCCGCCCATCGAGGCCACGCCAATTGGCATCACCGCCTGGAGCGCCAGTAAAACTTCCTCGTGCAGTCCAGTCCGTTCCATCAAAGGAGAACTTGTAGACCCCACCAAATCCGGTGATATAGAGGGTATCGAGACCCGCCACCGCTGTGGAGCGATCGAGGAAGATAAACTCGTGAGCATTGCGGATGCCATTCCCGCCAAGAATGGGGGTGGGGGTCAGGGTTACCGGGGGTGTGGTGGCATCGGCGGTTCCTACCTCGCTCAAGGGCGGTGTGCCGAGGATATCCACGGACGCATATAGTTCACCGTCATAGACCTCTAGGATGCGTCCGTTGTAGGGATTGCTAAGCACTGTGCTAGCGCCGTTGTTGCCATAGGGCACCAGCCGCAAGCGATTATCCGAACTCCAGAACTCGCTACCATCGATGGTGGCCACGCCCCGGAAGCTGCCACCTCCATCGGTGAAAACGGTGGTAGTATCGATGGTTCCGGCACCATCGACCAGGGCTAGGGTGCGCCGCCCGCCAGCAAAGTTTCCGACTGCATTGTCAAAACCGCCCAGCACCAGAAATTGCCCATCAGCCGAGAGGTTGAGGGAGGTATCTTTGTTGGTGGGCAGGGTGAGGGTTTGGTTGCCATTTTCATCGACGAGGGGGAGGGCGATCGATTGCACCAAGGTACCATCGGCGGTGTATTCATCCAGGAACGCGGGAACCAGCCGTTCCAGACCATAGGTGCCGCCATCACCGACCCGCAGCACAATGATGTTTCCTTCACCAAAGGCACGGGGCAAGTTGTCTTGCAGCGTCACCGTATCGGTTGGCGCGGCGGCATCAATCGTGTAGTCCCCAGTGGCGATGGATAGCCTCAGGGTTTCGTCGCCTTCGAGCTGGGAATCGGAGTTGGCGATGATGGTCAGATCCGCAAATTCTTGCCCGGTTGGAATTGTGATCGTCACACGGTTGCCGATCCGGGTGCCGCCGAGGATGGTGTAGTCGTTGGCGATCGCCGTCCCCGCTAGGTCAATCTCAATCTCCATCTCACCCGCAAGGGTGGAGCGAGCAATGCGCACAACGCCGACGTTATCACTCGCCTCCAGCGCGATACCGTCAATGGTGGTGAGGCTGACCACTGGCAGCGAGGGGGCAAACGCAACACCCCGAAACCGCGTGTTGGCTCCCGCTAGCTGAACATCAGTTTGGGTACCGTTAATGTTGGCATTGAAGGCAGCGGTATCGGTGACCCGCACCAATTCCTCCGCGCCCCGCACCGCAAATAGCTCAACCCCCGTCGCCGTCACCCGTCCAGATAAGCCGCTCCACTCATTGCTGCCGGGAGGGCCATCAAAGTTGCCCCGTTTTGTCCAGGTGTTGCCATCAAACGAAAACTTGTGAATCCCCGCGAACCCCGCGACATAGGCCGTATCGACGCCAGCGACTAGGGGAGAGCGATCGAGAAACACAAATTCTTCGGTGTTGAAGACATTGTTGGCTCCCGGCAACAGCGTGATAGTAGCTGGTGTGTCTGGAACGCCATTCCCCACCTGGCTCAGGGGACGGAAGCCGTCGTCGTCGGTGGAGATATACAGCTGCCCATCATAAATTTCTAGCCCTTTGGCGGTCAGGTCGGCAGGGGTATCCAGCACTGAGGTGCTCACGCCGTTACCGTAGTCCAAAACGCGAATATCGCCCGCACCGTCGTCACGAACCGCGACCCAAAACTGACTACCATCGTCGGTGGCCACGGCCCGCAGACGATTGCCATTGACGACAAACCGATTGCTGGTATCGACGTTTCCAGCACCGTCAACCAGGCCAATCACCTTTTCGTTGCCTGCAAATTCGTTGATGGGGCGATCGTATCCCCCGAACACGAGATACTGTCCATCCGCCGACAGCCCTAGCCCAGCATTCCAGTGGTTGGGAATCGTCAGGGTTTGATTCGCACCGCTATCGATAGTGGGGAGGGCGATCGATTGCACCAGTGTTAAGTCGGGGGTGTATTCATCTAAGAAGACTGGAGCGGTTCTGCCGAAATCGATAGCTGTTCCATCCCCCACCCGCAGGACGACGATATTGCCGCTGTTAAATGCATCTAGAACGCCCTCAAATGCGCTTAAGGCTTCGGGTTGAGGGGCGATCGCTCCATCCACTTGCCCTACCCGATATTCCAAATCCCAGTCGCCGCCCTTGGCTGCCGCTCCGGTCAAGTCCGTCGAAGCGGCCACATCGGCTCCCGTCAAGTCTCCGAGCTGCTGCACAAAAGACTGCCCGACCGCATCGGCGGCCACATTACAGCCATAAAGCAAGATATCCGCATCCTCTGTCAACGACTCTGACCAGCCTTCCAATGCTTCTGAGTAATCCTCAAGGTTATTGGCAGTCAGCGTTGTGCTGCCCAGTTGCAGAACACCGTTGCTGCCATGGGAAAGGATTTGAACACTGGAGACTTGCTGCCGCTGAGCAAGAGCTTGTGAGATCTGTGCAACCCCATCTTGGGTTGCGTCTAGCACGACAACTTCGGCATGACCTTGGAACGATTCACGCAGGATCGAGTAATTCTCAATAGTGGAATCGATAAAAACGATGTGGGACGAATGATTGCTAGCGGAAACCATCGTGTATAGCTACCTTCAATAACGGATTTCAGGACAGAATCAATCACAAATGAGGAAGGCTCCTGAGACAGACCTGGTGCCTGCACAGCAAGGAACGCCTGAGACTTATCAAGGGAAATATTCGGTACAGCTACCCAACGAACCATTTCACGCAAATCCGAACGCCTATCACGTTGGCCTTCGCACCCTAAAGCCCTCCCCCTATTGGAGAGAGTCTTTGCGTTTGGCTGCCCTTCACCCTTTCTGAATCAAGGGCGGGGGATAAAGGCAACAGGGGCGCTTGAAGACCTGACATGCGGCCTCAGATTCCGGAACGGAATGTCCAAAGGCGGCAGAGCTTGAGGCGTATGTGAGACGTTGAGGGTTCGTGCGCGTTGCACGGTATAAACCGTCAACCTGTCTCAAGACCAGCTAAAAAGCCTCTTACCCAAGTTGGGCTGTACCTTGGGAAAATACTTGACGTCTGCGTGATCCTCCACCTGTACTATCAGTAGAATTCCCTGATACGCAGGTTCCTAACGGGTTGTAGATGCGGTCACAACAACTGATAGATAGGTGGCAGAACCTTGGTAGATGATAAGGATGTAGAAATCACTTATGTAAACACACTAGCCAGGGGCAATTTCCCCTGG
>JBCBSL010000521.1:0-3585 GCA_039819145.1 Cyanobacteria bacterium J06638_22 | reverse complement strand
GCAACCACATAGTTCATAGTGTTTGTCTTTTTATCCTCGGCTCAACGTGAGTATGGCCATCGGCTATCCTTCCTAGGTACCGCACCGCAGACCCATCGATTGGATAACACCCAGACCATGCATTTGCATCACAGCGCGCTTGGGGCTGGTGGTTCTTATTCTTAGAATTATCGGGTGATGTGGCTCAAAAGTCTAAGCACCTAGGTTTCCGGGATCAACCTGGGGCAAAGAGCCAAACCCAGAGCGGCAAGGTGAGCAACAGGCTAGTGGATCCGACGGCGATCGCCGTCACCGTCACATCCCGATCCAGGTCAAAGTTTTCTGCCAACACCAGAGTGGCAAACGCCGGGGGCATCGCCATCTGCAACACAATCACTAGGCGTGGTGGACCCTGGATACCCAGTAGCGTCAGGAGCCCACCAAACACCAGAGGCATCAGCAACATCTTGACCCCCAAACTGACACTCACCAACCGCACATGCTTCCACCGTTGCATTTGCCCTAAGCGCATCCCAATCAGCAAAAGCGCCAGCACCAAACTCGTCCAGGCTCCCCCCTTCAACGCCAGGGTCAGTGGGGTCGGTAGAGCCAGCCTGCGTAGCAATAGCCCAACCGGAAAACTCAATAACACCGGATTCCTCAATAGCGCCGCCAGCATTCGCTTGATGGTGCGCGCGCCCTGCCCGAACCGACTGGCCAGCAACACGCCTAACCCATAGGCTCCCAGCATCGATCCCAGTACGTCGTAAAACACCGCCCAGCCAAAGTAGGGAGCGCCCACCAGAGTCAGTACGATAGGAAAACCCAGATAACCCGTATTCCCTACCATTGATGCCAGGAGCAAACTTCCTTGGGTTGGGAGATGGGTGAGAGAGGTTGAAGCATCTGCCAAAGGGAGCACTGGATCGATTGATAGGGCATCTGGACTGGAGACTTTTCGCCGCAGCTGCCACTGCATCCAGGTCCAGACTAGGCGACTGCCAACAAGAATGCCGCCCCACGCCATGATAGGCGCGATCCAGATCGGCCCCGATAAATCCGTATCGAGTAAGAAGCCAATGATGCTGACAGGGATACCAATCCAGAAGAGAAATTTTCCAAAATAGGCGGGGATCGAAGGTGGCAGGCGGCGTCCTAGAAACCATCCCAGCGAAACCCAAACAATCAATGGAAGGTAGAGCGTTAGTAGGCGAGTGGCCAAATTCATAGGGAGAATTCAATACGCGAGGTTTGCGGAGGTTCTGGTCTATTTACTTCGAGAGAGGTTTTTCCAAACGCCAGCATAGATGGGTAGAATGCTGGAGACAAAAGTGGGGCTTCGACAGGCTCAGTTTACAATCGCGCTAGATTATGTGTGGGTTGCAAGCAACAGTCTGGCGAATGTCTCCGCTTCGGTCAGGCCAAAGGCATTTGAGGGATAGGTTCGGGTCGGAGCGATGCATTTTGGGTGTAGGGGACAGAACCGCGCCTAATTAAAGCCGCCAAAATTCGGCCGCTACAATTCGGGGTCGCCATCATTTTGATGAGCCACAATTCGGAAAGGAGTTGAGTGGAGCAAGTGGGGAACGTGAACAACGACATTCAGTCGGACGATATTCCGGTGGCCCAGCGGGAAAGTCAGTCCCATGCAACGGGAGCAGCCAACGCGACGGGAGCGGCAATCGCCTGGAAAGCTCCCCGTCGCACTAGCCGCTTTGCGCTGTGGATGGTGGTTGGCGGCTTGCTAGCGTTGCTTCTGGGGGGCCTTATGACAATGCTGCTTCCCCGCCTAAACGGTGGCGGTGCCATCATCGACTCCGCTACGTCCCCGTCCGCTGCAGCGACGACAAGCTCGGCAACCGAAGCAGACGCCCCCACCCTCCCCGACGATGTGCTGTTGGGGCACTTCCCCTACGACGAAGCCCCTGCCAGTACCTTGGAGCCGCTGACAGCGGATGGTTCAATCCGCCTGCGTGAAGCCGCCGCCGAGCGCATGGCCGAATTGTTGGCGGCTGCCCGTCGGAATGATATTCAACTCGAGTTGCTGTCCGGATTCCGCTCCATTGAGGATCAAAATACAATCTTCTTCGATCGCAAAGCCGAACGCGGCCAGCGAGCGGTTGAACGTGCATCGGTTAGTGCGCCACCGGGATACAGCGAACACCACACCGGCTATGCCATTGATGTGGGGGATGCAGGTGAACCCGATACCCATCTGACTGAGGAATTCGAAGAGACCGAAGCCTTTGAGTGGATGGAAGAAAATGCTGCCCGCTTTGGCTTCGAGTTATCCTTTCCCCGCAACAATCCCCAAGGGGTGAGCTACGAACCTTGGCACTGGCGCTTTGTGGGCGATCGCCACAGCCTCGAAACCTTCTACAAGTCCCGCAACGTTCGTCCTGAACTACCCGCTCGTCCTCTTGTCCCTCCGTCTGAAAGACCGTGAACTCCAACGATATTTCTCTTAACCTGATCGCTATCACCATTTTTGCCTTTGTGCTGGCAAGCCTGGTTGGACCGCTGGTGAACCTATCCCCCGTCATCCCCGCGACCCTAGCCGGGGGCTTACTAGTTCTGGCCACAGTGGATACTTTGGGTTGGCAAAACCGGGGCAGCACGTTGCTGGTGGATGCGATCGCCCAATTTTCCCCGGCCCATCGCGATCGCATCCTGCATCACGAAGCGGGGCACTTCCTCGTCGCCCACGCACTGGAGATTCCCATCACGGGCTACAGTCTCAATGCCTGGGAAGCCTTTCGGCAAGGGCAACCCGGCAATGGCGGTGTGCGCTTCGACACCCAAAACTTAGAGGCATCTCTCAGCCAGGGTAATTTACCCACCACCGTGGTCGATCGCTACTGCATTGTATGGATGGCGGGGATTGCAGCGGAACTGCTGACTTACGACGAAGCCGAGGGTGGCCTGGGCGATCGCCAACAAATCCGCATCCTCTACCAACTCATTCGCCAATCTTCTAACGCCGCTCAGCAAAAGGAACGCTGGGCCATCTTGCAAGCCAAAACATTGCTTCAAACCAACGAGACAGCCTACACAGAACTTCTGGACGCGATGCGCGATCGCAAATCGGTTGCAGACTGCCAGCACATTCTCTCGACTGTCCTACAGGTTAGTGAATCGGAGAGTGCAGAGACATCCTAATTTATTCGTTTTAGGTAAACGAATCCAGGTCAAGAGCTGCAGAGCCACCTTCCTCAATTTGTTGCAGTACCCGTCCCAGTTGGTACCAAACCAATCCACCGCTCAATAGCGTCAGCGGTAGGGCGATCCCAATCGACAGGGTTAAGGGGAAGCCAAAAATTTGTAGTCCCGATGATAGAAAAAAGCAAATACCACCACAAATACCCAAAAACGGCAATAGCAACGATAGCCCTCTTGCCTCAGCCAGGGTTCGAGTAGACTTATTTTTCGACCATTCTCGAACGGCCATCTTTAAAGTGGCATCAAAGGCCAAGCCAGAGGTTAGGCTCGCCAGCAAACCTGCCACCAGTAGGATAATGGGGGGGGAATAGTAATAGTACACAGAGCCGTCCTCAGCTAAGGATGTAGAGCAGTAGACAGCATTCCGCAAAATGGGTTGGAAATGCA
>JBCBSL010000520.1:0-3621 GCA_039819145.1 Cyanobacteria bacterium J06638_22 | reverse complement strand
GCGGCGGGCTTAGCCCGCCGCCCCTCTCTCTGGAATTTTATTTTCTGGCTAATCCCTTACCATAGGGCTACGGCTGGTGGAGGCTCTTGGGGATTTACTGAAGCGGAGAACAGTACGATCAGGAATTTAACCTGGAATCTCGGTAAATATATGCAAATCTTGCTGCTGAATCTCTTTTGATAAAGTTTCTGTAAAGCCTAGGAGGTCGTTGTCGAGCTGTTAGCGTCGTTCCTATAAGAATAAGAAAAAGGGTGCAAATTCATCCCGCAATGTTTCAAACTCAGCAGGTAGTTGACCGATTGTGTTTTCTTAGGCACACAATATAATTCGTTAATCCATTTCAATCTTAAAGTGTGGATTAACTAATTCCGGTAGTATGATTTCGGGTGGCATTTACAGAGTTTTTGCAAAGCGGGTCAGAGGAGCTTTCATGACAGCTAGACAACAGTGCTATTAGCTGGTCAACAAAATGGCAATCACTGCATTGGGTTAGGCACTGTCTTGTTCATGTTGTCGATGCGCGAAATTTAGTGAGGCTCCTTCTGGTTTTCTCCGCGATACGTTCAGTCTTACAGAAATTAAGGTAAAGCTATCTCTGTGTTGTCCCTGTTTTCCCACTTTCAGGATTTGTGGGTTCCCTCTACGCGGCTGTCCCAGGTCGCCCCACGCCGTAACGCATCTCTGCGCTGTATTGTGGATCGCATTCGCGATTCGCTGCATCTAGATGTCGTTTTGCAGACAGCGGTTGATGAGATGGGGGATTCCCTGGCGCTAGATGGCTGCTTGTATTTCTGGTATCACCCAGAGATTGAGCGAATCCAGGTGGTGTGTGAATTTTCCAGGGATGCCCGGAAGTCGGTCGTGGGTCATTATTCCACAGAAGCCGTGGGCGCGATCGCCCCTCTCATGCGTCAACAGCGAGCGATCGCCCGCATGGCAGAGCGGTCAGCTGCCACCGATCTGCGCACGATTGCACGGTGGCTCGCCCTTGGCAATAAGAATCATCAATCCCTGGTCAAATTGTTTGATCAGGTGTTGACATTGCTGGTGCCAGTGCAGGGGCAAGACGATTCTATTGGGTTTATTGCCTGCCTTGAACAAACGCCCCGTGATTGGTCCGTTGATGATCTCGAATTCGTCAGGACGATCGGACAGCAACTAGAAATTGCCATCCGACAAGCGCAGCTCTACGAATGTACACAGAAGCAGGCACAGCGAGAGCGCTTGGTCAATCAGATCACGACGCAAACCCGCCAGAGTCTGGATGTCAAAAAGATTCTGCCAGATGCGATCGCTCATTTGCGAGAGGCATTGGATGTCGATCGGTGCCTGGTGCACTTAGTCGAACCCCTCACCGAAGAGGAACTCTCCGAGGGTGACTACTTTTCAAGCCATTCCCGGATCTTTCGACGCAAGCATCTATTTGAGTCTTGCCGCGACTCGTTTGGCCCTTCGATTAAAGACTTTGATATCGATGGCCCCATTACCCGTTGGGTGATTGGCAATCGCCAGCAGGTGGTTATTTCTGACGTCTCCTGCGATCCCCGCATTGGGGGAGAGAATCTTGAATATCAGTTGGCCCAAATCAAATCGTCCCTGGTGGTGCCTGTACAGGCCAATCGACGCCTGCATGCCATCCTGTATCTCAATCAGTGTTCCCACATTCGCTATTGGTCACAGGATGATCGCAACCTGGCACAGGCCGTTGCCGACCAGTTGGCCATATCGATTCAGCAGGCCTATCTCTATCAGCAAATGCATCGGCAGGCGCAAGAAAGCGCTGCTCAGGCCAAAATTTTGGAAGACGCCCTGGATGAGCTGAAACGGACGCAGACGCAACTCATTCAGACTGAGAAGATGTCGAGCTTGGGGCAAATGGTTGCGGGCGTGGCTCACGAAATCAATAACCCCGTGAGCTTTATCTACGGGAATGTGCCCTATGTGAAGCGCTATGTCGAAGACTTGCTCACCCTGATTGATGCGTACCGTAATCATATCGAGGCCACGGAAGGCTTGCAGGCTCTAGAGTCGAACATTGAGCTGGCGTTCCTTCAACAGGATCTGCCCCGCATTTTGCAGTCAATGCACGATGGCTCGGCTCGGATTCGTGAAATTGTGGCATCGCTGCGGAGCTTTGCGCGCTTGGATGAGGCTTCCTACAAAGCGGTGGATCTCCACGCCAGTTTGCAGGATACCTTGGCGGTGCTGCGCAGTCAGATTGATGATTCCATCGCTATTCATGAGCAGTATGGCGATTTACCCCATGTGGAATGTTATCCGGGGGCGTTGAATCAGGTGTTGATCAACCTCCTCCGAAATTCGGTGGACGCTCTGACATCGGTTAGTCGACCAGACAAGCAGATTACGATCGCTACCGAAACCTTTGAGGTTGCAGAAACGGGAGCACTATGGGTACGGATTGCGATCGCCGACAATGGATCCGGTATTCCCGAGGCGATTCGAGACAAAATCTTTGATCCCTTTTTTACGACCAAAGAGGTTGGTCAGGGGAGTGGTTTAGGCTTAGCGATCGCTTACCAGACGATTGTGCATCAACATCATGGACGGCTGTCGTTCCAGTCTAAGCCACTGCAAAAAACCGAATTTACGATTGAAATCCCAGCCTATCGGACAACGGGTTTGGTGCAGACGCGTCAGCGGCAACCCAATTCCCTCAGCCCTACGGCGCCAAAACTGGTTTCCTAATTCAGCCCGATGCCGTTTGTTGATGCAGTGTCGGCAGCATCGACAAAGTTATATAGCGCTACGCGCTCAGGTAGAACCAAATCATTTTTTGAAAGCCTCGCGCCGCGAGGCTTTCAAAAAATGATTTGTCCTAATCCCAATGCGTAAGGCTATATCAAATCCAAGTTGAAGAACCCAACTATCGTTTGTGTCCGCTGCAACGCAGTGGGCGCAAACGATAGTTGGGTTTTACGGCTATTTAACCGGACTTGATATTCGCTAGGATTGCTTGGATTTCCAATGAGATGGTGGATACACCGCATCCACCATCTCATTGGAAACGAGAAGAAACGTGATGGCTTAGGAGTGTTTTGTGAATCTTGGCTAAACGCGAAGCCTACAGGTCGTTAGGGAATGGGATCGCTTCCATAAAAGCCCTGGAAACTTCGATGAAACGGCGTCATGACACCAACAGACGATGGTTCCGTGGGTATCAAGAAGGCGACTAGCGTGATCCCAATGGCGAGTAGGCAGAGTGAAAATGGTTTGATTTGAGTTGGCTCCATAGGACAGGCAAACAGACTTCAACGACAGGAGATTGGATGACACCTAGCTGGGTAACCAGATAAAAGTGGGCCGCCAAGACGTACCCTATCGAATTGGATGCTGTGAGAGTGACCTCGTGTCTGTTTGGGCAACAGCCACAAATCGTATCGATGCCTTCTAGACGGTGGGGGTGCCGTGAGCAGGTGCACCATTGTGCCAAGGGGGCAGGAAACTGTTCCCCAATAGGCAGAGCGCGATCGCGACCAGAACACCTAGACCTTATACTCCTTACTCATCAGCTATATTCCGCAAGAATTCTGAATCTCACAGGAAACTCCGGCAGAGGTTCCGAAAGATCCACCAGACGATACCCGAAGAGGTAAGGTTCCA
>JBCBSL010000519.1:0-3665 GCA_039819145.1 Cyanobacteria bacterium J06638_22 | reverse complement strand
TTTGGGTTTTACGGCTGTTTAATCGGATCTGATATTACAGGCCATCGGAGCCTGTTTGGTTAAACGGGTTACAGAATCTAAGAACGATTGTTTTGAGCCGTGCTATGGCCTTACGCATTGAGATTAAGACAAATCATTTTTTGAAAGCCCCGCAGCGCGGGGCTTTCAAAAAATGATTTGATTCTACCTGAGCGCGTAGCGCTATATTTCTGAGAGAGGGCATGCTCCAGCCCTTCTCAGAAAAAATCATTCCCTCAATCCGTCCCTCAATCCGAAAGATGCGGTTAAACCGGAGGGTTAGGGTTGGCCGATCGCAAAAAGCCGAGCAATTCTCGGTTCACGGTTTGAGGCGTTTCTTGGTGAACCCAATGGCCACATTCAGGAATCATGCGCAGCTCATAGGGGGCAGCGATTTGGGGTGGGATGCCATCTGTCAGTTGTGACGTCAGTAGCTGATCCTCTTCTCCCCATAAGATGAGGGTTGGTGACTGGATAGGATTGGGCGATCGCTCCCACAGCCTCCAAGAAATTTGGGGAAGCATCATGGTGCGGTAGTAGTGAATGACTGCCTTGAGTACCCCTGGCTTTTCCAGAGCGGCCTGATAAATTTCGGTATCGCGGGTGGTGAAGGCTCCCTTACGGATGGCATTACTCTGGAACGTGTTGCGGATGATTGCCCCCAGGTTTTGTCGAACAAGCCATTCTGGGAGAGCTGGGATTTGCGAGGCCAGTACATACCAATTGCGACGCAGTTGATCGAGACTGCCTGCAACGGCTTGCCGAAAATCTTGGGGGTGTGGGGCATTGAGAATGGCAAGGCGATCGAGAGCCTGCGGAAACTGGTGGGCGAAATGCCAGGCGATCGCACCCCCCCAGTCATGGCCAACGATATGAGCTTTTTTGTAACCCAGCTCTTCAATTAAGCCCCGCACATCAGTCACTAGCGTATCGAGGTCATAGCCAGAGGTTGGCTTATCTGAATCGTTGAAGCCGCGCAAATCGGGTACGACGACCTTGAAGTGGCGAGAGAGAGCTGGAATTTGATGCCGCCAGGAATACCAAAACTCTGGAAAACCATGCAAGAGGAGAACAAGCTCCCCCTCTCCTTGGGTTACGCAGTGAAGACGGATTCGATTGGTTTCAACAAAATGATGTTGCCAGTTGGTCACGGTCGTTGCAGTCATAAGGTGCCATCAAAAATGAAGAGAAGATGGCTAGAAGCTGCACGCATGGATCCCACAAGCCATCACAAACGGAACGATGGAAAATCAAATAATCCCTGGCTAGTATTGTACGTTACCAGATTTACAAATGCTATCTTAGCGAATTGAGGCAATAGCTCGCCTCCCAAGATTCTAGGGGTATGAATTGCTCCTCCTGCTGATCCCTCAGCAAGACTGCGGACTATCCCGATGCCCCATAAGGCGATCGATGAGCCATAGGCGCTGCGTTTGACGATAGACTGAAGAACACATGTAAAGTTCCGGCAAACGCTGGGAACGTTGTAAGACGCACGCCTTGGTTGGAGGCACACGGAGAAATTGTCATGCGTGAGATTTTGATCAGTCTCGGTTTGGTTGTTGGATGTTTGGTGGTGCTATTAGTGCTGCAACTGACGGATCGTGGTGCCGAGGCTCTGGCCGATTCCGAAGGGAACCCGAACCTGACGGCTCCAGAAACCATGCTCGTTAGCGCTGATGTTCCCGCTAAACCTGATATCGCTGAACCCGAAGTACCCGCTCAATCTACTCTGACAGTTGCTATGGCAGATACCGAAGAAAACGACGTCGTTACGACCGACTCTGGGCTTAAGTATGTTGTTCTCGCAGAAGGAACCGGGGCACAACCCCAAAAAGGTCAAACCGTGACTGTTCACTACACCGGAACCTTGGAAGACGGCAAAAAGTTTGATAGCTCCCGCGATCGCAACCAGCCCTTCTCTTTCAAAATTGGCATTGGCCAGGTGATTCGTGGGTGGGATGAGGGCGTTGCTATGATGCGCGTTGGCGATCGCCGTCAACTCATCATTCCCCCCGAGCTGGGCTACGGCTCACGGGGTGCAGGCGGCGTCATTCCTCCGAATGCCACTCTCATTTTTGATGTAGAGCTGCTCCGCATTGGCGGGTAAAAAGTCCTAACCCCCTGACCAACCTCGGTGACCTTGGCCAATCCTGCATCCGTAGCCGGGGCAGAGTATGCTAAAGGTTTAGGCCTATTTATACGAATCGTTCGGGGGGCAGTCCGTTGAACACGCTGTTAATTGCTGGGACAGATGTGGGCGTCGGCAAAACGATTGTGACCGCAGCGCTCGCAGCATACTGGCAAACCTATTACGCTGGGCGATCGCTCGGCATTTTTAAGCCGGTGCAGGCGGGGGGCGAGGATCGCGACTTATACCCGCGCCTCTTCTCCCTGAACCAGTCTGCCGATGAGATCAACCCCATTCACTTCGAGACGGCGATCGCCCCTCCTATTGCGGCGGCTCGCGAGAATCGTTTTATTTCCTTGGATAGCGTTTGGAAAACCTTTGAAACCCTTGCGCGGCACCGCGATTGGGTGTTGATTGAAGGCTTTGGTGGGTTAGGATCGCCCCTCACGGCGGAGAGTACCGTCGCTGACTTGGCCTGGGATTGGCGCTTGCCCTGCGTCCTTGTCGTTCCGGTACGTCTGGGAAGTATTGGGCAAGCGGTGTCCCATGTTGCCCTTGCCCGTCAAGCTCACATCCACCTCAAAGGCATTATCCTCAACTGCCTGCAGCCCATGAGTCCTGAACAAAGCGATGAGTGGGCTCCTCCTGAGCTGATCCAAACCCTCACAGGGGTTCCCGTCCTTGGAACCCTACCCTACTTACCCGAGCCCACGCAGCTCACAAAATTAGCACAGGTTGCTGCAACGTTGGATCTGGAACGACTACTGCCTCTGAGTCTTTGGCAATCAGGCACATCGAGTAATTTTGCGTAGAGCTGATATAGCGCTATGCGCTCAGGTAGAACCAAACCATTTTATGTATGAAAGCCTCGCGTAGCGAAGCTTTCATACATAAAATGGTTTGTCCTAGCCTCAATGCGTAAGGCATACATAAGGCCATACATGTGATGCCACTCCAGGGCGTCGAGCTGTTGAGTTTAGAGAAAATCAAACCCGGTTGAAGAACCCAACGATCGTTTGCGCCCGCTGACTGCAGCGGGCGCAAACGATCGTTGGGTTTTACGGCTGTTTAACCAGATTTGATATACAACCCAATGAGAGGATGCCTAATGCCTATTTTCTCATTGGGGTTTTTGGGGTTTGATGTTTGCACAAGTTCTTTAACGACGAAATTTTAAGGGTGTACCCATTATGTTGGTCTGTGGTTGAGGCGGCATTTGTTGCTGGAGGAGCGCTGCGATCGCTGCTTCGACTTGTGTATCAACGCCACCATTGAACTGGACGACCCCTTCCTGGTCAATCAGGAACATTTGGGGCGTATGGGTGACTCCGAAGGTTTCGGCCACATCTTGTGTTTCGTCGCGGAGATAGGGAAAGTTCAGTTGCCAGGTATCCGCGAAGGCCGACATGTGGGGCGAGCGATCGATGGGAGATTGGACGCCATCATTAGCATTAATCCCAATGAGCATAAAGCCGCTGGCTTGAAACTGTTGCTGGAGTTCCTTCAAATAAGGCAG
>JBCBSL010000518.1:0-3702 GCA_039819145.1 Cyanobacteria bacterium J06638_22 | reverse complement strand
GACGGTTTCTCCATCATGTTCTCCATCATGACCGTTGCGAGTGCCATCGTCAGCCTGGGTTTCCTGTTTAGGGCAATATAAGTCAGCCAGAAGGAGATACAAGCATTCGTTCAAAACTTTGGTTAAAACATCTTGTTGCAGTTCATTTTCTACGGCCCAATGTGTGGGCAAATCTAACGTGAAGTTAACGGTTGGGTAGGTTTGTTTCCAGAAGGTCACCCCATGGCGAATGGCGAGAGGCAAGCTGTCTTCAAGGAACGGTGAGGAGAGTTGATCGCTCAGGCTTTTTACTTCTCGATGGAGACGATTAGCACTTTCTAAGAGGAGTGGTAGATGCGATTGCCAGAGGGTTAGGGTGGCTTCTGACGGATCAGGAACCCCGACTAATTCCAAGTGTCGGCGTAGGGCAAACGATTCTTGCAGCGCGTGATTTCTTAAGCTTTCTGCATGTTCATACGCTTGCGTAACTTGTCGCTTCCACCACCATTGCAACGCCTGTTGACGTTGAGTGTGGCGCATCCAGACGAGACCAAGTCCCCAGCAGCAGAGTAGAGCCCAAATCAGAGAAACCATCCAGACAACAGTAAGCACAGCAGGTTCGATGAAAGGTGAACGTTTGACGAGAGATCAATGAAAACCACGACTCGGCAGCAATCGGACACTTCTGCCAGAATATATCGTGAACAGCATATGCGCTGTTTTCACAAGCTTTTTTGCAGGATGACCTGTCAGATGGTTTGTCTAACGACATCCCGACAATATGGATCTACTGAATGGGGGCTGTGCAGCGTTTGTGATAGACACCTGCTTAGAGTAGCGAATCTTGAAGGGCCATATGGGGTGGTTTTTGTCCATTGCCATTGCCGAAAAGTGCAATATCGCCCTAATATAGCGCTACGCGCTCAGGTAGAACCAAATCATGTTTTGAAAGCCCCGCAGCGCGGGGCTTTCAAAACATGATTTGTCCTAATCTCAATGCGTAAGGCTATATCAAATTCGGTTGAAGAACCCAACTATCGTTTATGGCTGCTGCTTTGCAGCGGACATAAACGATATCTGCCCAAAGAAAATGTGGCGATCGCTTGGGACAATCGCCACAACCCATGCAGGACTCAATGTGGACAAACCGATGCTGAATGTGGACAAACCTTAGGCTTGCAGTAGGAAGTCGTTGGCCGTAAGGGTCGGCGCACTTGTAAGGGTCGCTACGGCTCCCCCGTTCCCCAATCCTGCCGCACGGCCATTGGCGTTGTAGAACAACTCCCCGGTCGATGCGTTGTAAACAATGAGGGCTGCTTGGGTGGCGATCGCACCTCGATTGCTGACACTGGCAAACTCGCTGCCCTGGGAAAATCCTTGTCCCACTGTGCTCATCAGGTTTGTAAAGAGGGCTTTGCTCAACACAATTTTGTCGGTGCCGCTGATGAAGTCGGTGACTGTATCGATGCCATTATTAGCCGCATTCAGGACGAAGCGATCTCGCCCTGTTCCTCCAGTCACCGTGTCGTTTCCAGCTCCACCTTGGAGCAAGTCGTCGCCGCTATTGCCAATCAGGCGATCGTTGCCAACTCCGCCGAATAACCGATCTCTGCCGGCACCTCCCAGCAGCCGATCGCTCCTCTGATGGCCGAGTAGGCGATCATTTCCACGCCCACCCGAGAGGCGATTGTTGGCCTGATTGCCCCGGAGCTGATCATTGCCATCGCCACCGATCGCCACCTCAATCACAGTTCCCTGAGTCAGGGTCAGAGCGCGTCCGGCGATCTGGCTGCTGTTGCCGGAGCGCAAGTCTAGCGAGAGATCTGAGGTTACGGCAGCGGCGTTGAGACTGTCTCGTCCACCATCGTCCTGGAGTTGGCTGCGGGAGGCTGTCGCACCCACCCGCGCAAAACTATTGGTGTAGATGTAGGTATCGTTTGGACTGGGGGCATCGCCATAGACCCGGAGGCTCCAGTTGTTGAGAACACCTTCGTCAAATAGGGCGCGATCGCTTACCCGCAACGTCCACTCACCTGCTGCCTCTTCTCCCAAAAACTGAGTGCTGGAAAAGGTGAACTGTAAATCGTTTCGCAGAAAGCTGACATTACTCGGCACCGCGCTCATGAGCACGCTTTCTGTTCCACTGGGAGATACCAGAACTAGCTCTAAATCGCCCAGCCAAGTGTGATCAAGATCGACCTGAATCTCAACTTGTTCGATAGTGAGCCCGCCCGTCACTGTGACTTGGCTACTGGCAGTGGTATTGTCACGAATGGCGACGGGGGACTGCTGCTGTGCCTCAAGGCGGCGCTCGTTGCTGGCGGTTTGTTGGGGTCTCCAGGTTTCGGCCAACCGCACAGCGGCATGGGCATCCACTAAGCCAAACCCATAGTCTGTGCTGGTTTTTAACCCACCCCCATTCCAGTTGGTGGCTCCATTCGTTTGCCAGCTGGAGTTTTGGCGATCGGTCTGTCGTGCCGAATAGGCGAGGATTTCTTGTACATCGCGATAGCCTAGGTTCGGGTTGGCCTCTAGCATCAGCGCCACGACACCAGCCACCATGGGAGCTGCCGATGAGGTGCCGCCAAAGTCGTTGGTGTAGTCTGTCGTGGTGTAGCCCGCAGAACCGACCCGATCCGTCGTCACAATACCATCGGTATCCGTATCTCCGCCAAACGCTGAGACCAGCAAGTTGGCTCCAGGGTTGCTATAGACCGTATGTTCACCCCGGTCATTCAATGCTGCTACTGCGATCGAGTGGCGAGAATTTTGGAGATTGTGGTAATTGGCGTTGTCCCCGCTCTGGCGAGCATTACCACCCGCAAACACAACCACGGTTCCTAGCCCGTCGCGCCCCTCTTCCACGGCTGCTTCCAATGCTGGCTGGAAGGGAGCAAAGTCTGGATCCGCAAAATTATCAGCGAAGGGGAAGGTGTAGCTCCAACTATTGTTCACTACATCAAAATTACTGAATTGGTTCAGGGCAAATGTCGTATCGGTCAATGAACCGTTGGAGAAATCCAGGCGAATGCTGGATAAGGTGGCATCGTACGCCACGCCCACGCTGCCCTCTCCGTTGCGTTCGGCAGCGACTAGGCCTGCGACAGCGGTGCCGTGGTTATCGTTTTGCAGGACGGGAGCACCATCGGCTATCCGTCGGAAGGTATCGATATCTGTTGACTGATCGTAGTTATTGTCGAGATCGGAATGCTGATAATCGACTCCATCATCGACAATGGCAACTCGGACGCCGTCTCCTGTGTAATCGCTCCAAACGGGTAGAACATTGAGATCAATGCCAGGTGTTCCACCTGTTTGTCCAACATTTTGTATATGCCATTGTTGATTAAATAATGGGTCAGTTGGACGATTTGAACCACTCATGGATAACCTCTAACTGCGTAGTGAATGGCAAGAAATAACTTCAGAAATAAACGTTGCTATCCCGGACGCTAAACGAAAAGCGTAGTGAAGAAACAACAAAAAGGGATTTAGAAAAAGAGCCATGGAGTCATTTCTTATCTTTTTCGGATGGACTTCAAGAAAAGCGAAATGCGTTCTAAAAGGATTAATCCAACTCACGAATATGCTCCAGGGCTGAACTCAATTTGAATCTTCGCTACACACTATACAAATGAATACCTTTAGAAACTATCTAGACGGTCTCTAAAGGTATCTCGGATTCATTCATCTTGATTCAAATTGAGTTCAGCCCTGGAGCAT
>JBCBSL010000517.1:0-3712 GCA_039819145.1 Cyanobacteria bacterium J06638_22 | reverse complement strand
CTAGCGCAAGCGTCCGCTTGTGCTTTTCCAATCAAAAGTACGTGAATAGACCTGGCACAAGCGGACGCTTGCGCCAGGGGTGGAAGGACTTTGACTTATTTTCCACCTGCATTTCAAAACAACGCTGTCATCCTGAGCTCCCCGAACCTGTTAAAAAGCACCATAAAACCAGCGAAGGATATCAAGTGGCGAATCAGCGGGTAGTTCAGTGTTTGATATCCCTGCCTGCCGGCAGGCAGGCTTCGGTTCGCCCGCCAGCCGGCGGACTCTCTCAGGATGACAGCAATGAAAATACACAGAGGAAATCACACGATACCAAACCCAACCTGTAGTCATTCCTGCGTAGGCAGGAATCTGATTCGTCGAATATGCCCTTCATTCAGATTAAGATTCCGGATCGGCGTCCGCCAGCCATGCCGTCGGCTGACGGATCAGGATCTTTGTATAGATCGGATATTTATTTGTTGTTAGGTAGCGTAATCAAGGGATATAGCTGAACTGCTATCTAAGAGTATAGAACTTGTGTATGAACTCACGGTCTTCGCCTTTTCGTAAGATCCTGTCCGCCAGCTGGCGGATAGGATGACGAAGAGATGGGAATTACAATACCAAAGCCTAGCGGACGCTTGCGCCAGTGAAGGCTCTACCGATCTTCATAAATATCCCTTCGGTGACCAATGCGAACAACCAAGATCACAACGATATCGTCCTGAATTTGGGTGATGATGCGGTAATCCCCAATCCTGTATCTCCATAACCCTCGCATCGTACCTCGTAATGCTTTACCCGTTCTTCGAGGATCTTCTTCGGTGGCCAGGGTTTCCCTGATCCAATCAAGAATACGATCCTGGGTTTGCCGATCCAGACGGCGAAGTTCCCGGCGGGCCCGGTTATCAAATTCAACCTTCCAGGTCATCCCCTTTTTCCAGCTGTTCCAGGCTCCAACGCTTTCCTTCAGGCTGTTCTAGACGCTGTTCAGCGATATACAAATCCTCGAGCTCATCCAGTTTTTCCTGTAAAGCCTGACGAATGTAGTAGGTTTTGGTACGCCCTGTGAGTTTGGCCAACTCATCCAGGCGTTTTTCCACATCTGCTCCTAGGCGTACTGTAATGGGCATAATTATCGGGTTTTGGTTGTACTGTCATACATGTATGACAAAGATACCATTTTCGTTTCTCAATACATAATCGTCCGCCAGCTGGCGGACAGGATGACGAAGAGATGGAACCTCAGATCCTAGCGCAAGCGTCCGCTTGTGCTTTTCCAATCAAAAGTACGTGAATAGACCTGGCACAAGCGGACGCTTGCGCCAGTAAAGGGCTGTCATTCTGAGCGAATCCGGCGGACGACGGATGAGTCGAAGAATATCAAATAATGCATCAGCGGGTAGTTCAGTATTTGATATCCTTCATCCCCTTCGACTATGCTCAGGGGATTCAGGATGACAGCAAAGAGAACTAGGGAGAGAATAACACGAACAGGACATCCTACTTAATCAGCATCATTTTGCGGATCAGGATTTTGTTGCCTGTCTCCAAACGGTAGAGGTACATGCCGCTGGCTAAGGCCGAGGAATCGAAACGCACCTCGTACCGGCCGGCGGATTGGGGTTCACCATTAACCAGGGTGGCCACCTTACGACCGATGATATCAAACACTTCCAGGCGTACGTCGCTACGGCCCGGCAGGGCATACTTGATGATGGTGGCCGGGTTAAAGGGATTCGGATAGTTCTGGTCCAGGGCCACTTCGGTGGGTAGTTCCAATCCCGGGTCATTGCTTACGACCTTTCCCGGAGCCAGCATCAGTTCATAGCGGGATGCGGTGGCTGTTACCGGTTGGGGATTCATGGCGGGACTTCCTTCAGCCTGATCCTCGACCTGCCCTCCCGGTTCCATATCCAGGGTGAACGTTTCGCCCTGGACGAGATCATACACCTGACCGGTTTTGGTATCAGTAAGGGTGAGGACCCAGCCTTCAAAATGGTCCAGGCGTTCCACGGTGAGTTCAGCCGTTTCCCCTAAGCCATGACCAGTCAGCCCCAGGGGCAGATAATGCGCCTCATCCACCTGGAATGGCAGGGCGTTAATGGTCAGGGTCTGGTGCTCTTCGGTAAGGGTAAACAACTGCAAAAAGGTGGTATCCAGGGGTGCCAGGGTCAGCCCGTCGTGGACATCGCGGCCCGGCTTTCCGCCTTCCTGGAAACTCACCCAGGCCTCGCTCACCTGCTCTCCGGTTTGGGCAACCAGTCCCAGCACCCGCATTTCGGGCTGAGCATCCTTCTTTGTGTTTTTTTCCGGGTTCGTTTTTGCCAGGGCCTCCTCTGCCGGGTCTTCGTCTACAATGGCCTCTTCGGTGAAGGTAAGGGAGCCTTCCGCTTCTTCCTCCCCTTCGTTAAACCCTTGTACAAAGAAGCCCTGGTAGGGATTCAACACCCCGTCAAAGTCACCACTGCTCAATCCTCCTTCGCTATAGACGAGATAGCGTTTCTCCGCCGGATCGTACATGTACACGGTTCCGGAGAGCTCGTTTTTGGTCAGTGCGTCCCAGTGTACCGGCTGCCCGTACGGATTACCCGCCAGGAAGAACTGCTCATGATCCAGCCCGGTTACCGCCGTAATGTCTCCGGCGTTCGCTTCCATATTTCTGTCCTCCCCGAACCTTTCGCTGGTCAGGAATTTGGGGAATTCGGTACCGCCAGGCTCACCGGGGCCATTGTGGTCGGCGTACACAAAGAATAAAAAGCCCTGCCCTTTAGCCAGGGATTCGGTAGCCAGGTTTTCCGGGGCCACCCAGGTTTGGTTCACTGCATCCCAGGTAAACAGGTTGGATTCTCCTGCCAGACCATCGCTGCCGGTCATGCCCTGGGTCCAGAAGGCATCCAGCAGTTCATTGAAGAGCGGGCCGGAGGCTGGTGCGCTCAGCATGTGGTAGCCGGGATCTTCTACCTGCCGGGTGATGACCGGCGGAGCGGTCTCGTCCACCACCACTTCTACCGTCCAGTCCTGGGTGGTACTTCCGTCGGGAGCAGTTACGGTGTAGATAACCGGGTTTGTAAAATCAACGATTTCCCCACTGTTCGGGCTACTGGTGGTGGTGGGAGGGACCGCCAGTACAAGAACCGGGGTCAGGGCGCTTACGTCGATACCCGGTGCTACTTCAGCGTGCACAGTATGATCCTCATCATTGAATACCGCACGCCTGGTTTGCCCGGGCAGGGTAAAGGTAATGATATCGGTAGCATCCGTGGGACATTCCTTAAAGTCGCAGCTAATCGTCCATCCTTTTTCGGCAAGAAGTGCACGTGCCTCCTCTCCCGCACAGAAGCTCCTGCCCTCTGCGCTCAGCACTACATCAGACTGTACGTTCTGCCCCGACCAACTGATCAGGGTACGGTCATAATTCTGACGCAACATGCCCATTTGACCCAACATTGCTCTCATATCCGTCACGCTGCTCACGTCCCAACTTCCCAAATCCTGGTTGAAGGAACGTGCACCGAAAAACATGTTGCTCATATTCGTCACGCTACTCACATCCCAGCTGCTCAGATCCTGGTTGAAGGCCTCTGCACCCTGAAACATGCTGTTCATTGCATCCACGTTACCTACGTTCCAGCTACTCAAATCCCCATTGAACGCTTTGGCAAAATCAAACATCGCGCTCATACTCGTTACACTGCTCACATCCCAGCTGCTCAGGTTCCCGTTG
>JBCBSL010000516.1:0-3724 GCA_039819145.1 Cyanobacteria bacterium J06638_22 | reverse complement strand
CCTCCCGTACGATTTCGGTCGAAGACAATGCGCCCATCTGGAGCTGTGCCAAGGACGGTTAGCGTGCCGCTGCTGTTGAAAATGCCGCCACCCGCGATGGTGCTGACATTGTCTTCAAATGCGGTATTGCCGCGTAGGTCAACGGTTCCAGTTCCAATTCCTAATCCGCCTCCTGCACCCGTTGTGGGGTTCTCTGGTGTTCCTCCTGTCCCTTCGGCACGATTGTTGGAGACGACGGTATTGTTGAGCGTCAGCGATCCGTTTTCGTGGAAAATGCCACCCCCAATGAGGGCACGGTTGCCATTAATCAGACTATCTTCAACCGTTAGATCGCCGCCCTGATTGAGAATTCCCCCGCCATTGCCATTGCCCGCACTGCCATTGGCAATTTCTAGACCCCGAATGGTGGTGGTGACGCCACTGTTGACCCGCAGGATACGGAATTCATCTTCGCTGTCGCGTTGTACGGTTAAGCTGGCAGCACCGGGGCCATCAATCATCATGTCGCGGGCGATCGCCGGGAGCGTAGATTCCAGCGAGATGGTTCCGGTTGCGCCTTCGGTGAAGGTGATCGTCGGGTTCTCAATCGATGCCGAATTGTTGGCGGCTCGAATCGCTTGCCGGAGAGAACCCGGCCCACTATTCTCCGTATTCGTCACAATGCCATCGTCGTTCACAATCGTTGCAGAGGCTGGGTCAGGGGTCTCAATGCCATACCCATCCCCCTCGGCCAGCGTCAAAATCACCGTCTCGTTTTCTTCGATGATAAGGAGATCGGTGATTGGTGTCACGGTTAATACGGCTGTATCGGAACCCGCGGCAAAGGTAATGCTACCCGTCATGCCGCTAAGTTGGAATGGGGAATCAGACGTGGTGGTATAGTCTCCTCCCATGCCCCGCATCGCTGTGCCGCCGATGGTGAAGTTGGTGGTGAGTTCCTCGTCAGTGAAGCCTTCGCGGGTAAAGGTATAGACAATGCCATTACCACTGTCTTCGGCAACAGCCGTTGGAGACACGCTGAGGCTCACGCTGGCTTCGTCATCAACAAAGGTGCCCACAATCGGATCGGGGGTGTCGAGTACATAACCCGTCCCCGGTTGCAGGGTCAGGCTGACCGTGCGATCGTCTTCAAAGATCCCATCTTCAATTGGCGTCAGGATGATGGTTTTCTCGGTTTCGTTCGGGGCGAAGCTAACGGTGCCGTCTGTTGCGCCAAATGTGAGATCTGAGGAGTCTGTGACGGTATAGTCGGTATCTAGAACCGCCGACCCTCCAACAGCAAAATTGACGGTGAGCGCCCGATCTAGGAAGCCCGAGCGCGTCAGGGTATAGGTCAGGGCGTCGCCGCTGTCTTCCAACACGCTTTCCGGGCTGAGGGAGAGTTGTAGATTGCTTTCATCATTTTGAATGGTGCCGCTCGCCGCTTGCGAGTCACCAATGAGATAGGCGTCGTCTTCCGTGACGGTCAGATCAACCGTTTCGTCCGGTTCAAGGATGCTGTCGGCGATCGCCGATATCCGCACCGTCTGAGTGTCTGATCCAGCCTCGAAGGCGATCGTTCCAGTGGTGCCACCAAAGGCAAAGGTGGTGGCATCTGAGGTTACGGTGTAATCGGCTCCATCCCCACCAAAGGTAGCGGTGCCATCAATCGAAAACTGCACCAGGGTTGCCTCACCCAAAAAGCCGTCGCGGGTGAAAGTGAACACCAGATCCGTCCCACTGTCTTCCAGCACGCTATCGGGAGCGACTTCAACCGAGATCGCCGTTTCATCGTTGAGGATGCGGCCCGTGACACGGGTGGTTGTACCACGGGTATAGCCTGTCCCGTTTCGCAGGGTAAGGGCGATCGTCTCGTTCGGTTCCAGATTGTTGTCGGCATTGGGAATCAGCCGCAGAACTTTCGTATTTTCCCCAGCTTCAAACAGAACGGAGCCACTGTTGCTAGAGAATTGGAAGTTTGTACCCGTAGCGGCGGCCACCTGATAATCATTGTTGGCACCAAAGTTGGCGGTGCCCGCCACCGAAAAGTCAACTGTAATGGGGCGTCCTAAGAATCCAGAGCGGGTGAAGGTGTAAACCAGCGCCGTGCCAGAATCTTCTACGGTCGTCTCGGGTGCAACTTCCAGCGTCACCACGGCTTCATCATCTGTAATGCGCCCCGTGGCACTGCCCGTATCGATGGAATAGCCAGAGCCATTCCGTAAGAAAAGCACAACGGTTTCGTTCGGCTCATCCAGGTTGTCGGCCACTGGTGTCACCACTACCACCCCGGATGCGACCCCCGCTGGCAGAGTAATGTTGCCCCGATCGTCGTTGATAATGCCGCCCACCGTTGTGTAGTCGGCTCCAGGCTCGGCGGTTCCCCCCAATCCGAAGTTGATGGTGAGCGAATCGCGTAGGAACCCGGTGCGCCGGATGGTGTAGGTCATCGAGGCACCATTGTCTTCGATGACGCTACCGGGGCTGACCGATACGGAAACGGGGACGACGGGCGGTGGGACATCCACTTGAAACGTCCCTAGGTTCTGGCCAGCAATGAAGTTGCCGCCCTGGTCAAAGACTTCAGCATTGCGCAGGGAAACGGTATAGGTGCCATCATCGGTGGCATCCCAACTGCCGCCCGGTGCCGTGATGCGGTAGGTTGCAGTCGCGGCGGTTCGCGATGAGCTGTTGACATTGACCAGGGTCGCGAACTGAGAAAAGCCGTTTGGCCCGGTAACCCGCAGGTCGCGATCGCCAATGCTACGCAGATCCAGCCCTTGCGCATCTCCGTACTGGACGGTGAACGTCTGATTGCGACCCCCAGCCGTTGTAACATTGCCCCCCAAATTCACGTCATCGAAGGTTGGAGCCACGTTATCGCGAACCGGAATCGAGGTGCGGCGGAAGCGCGATTGCACGACTCGGCTTTTGGGAGTGTTCGGCAAAAAGGCTAGAAACTCATCGGTACGACGATCCTGAATGGAAACCCCATTGCCCTCGTTGCGAATCCGCAGGTTGCTAAACCGCAGGCCACCCCCCAGGCGGATAATGTCTTCTTGCCGAAAATCGAGAATCTGGTCAGCGGTCGCGATGCTGTTTCCGCCCCAACCAGGCGCTAGCACGAAGAAGTCGCGCTTGCTGCCCCCAATCAACGTATCTGTTCCCTCGCCACCATAGAGGACATCAATCCCGTCGTTCCCCGAGAGGCGATCGTTGCCCGCTCCCCCAAACAACTCGTCTACTGACGCACCACCTACTAGGGTGTCGCTCCCGTTGTCGCCGTACAGCACATCGTTGCCAACATCACCGCTCAGAAAGTCATTGCCCGCTGCGGCGATGATGATATCCCGCTGGGCTCCACCAAAGAGGCGATCGTTGCCCCCTTCCCCACGGATCAGGTCATCTCCGCCTTCTCCCAAAATAAAATCGGCGTTGCCCGTTCCTACTAAAAAGTCGGTGTTAATGCTTCCGATGATGTCTGCCATTTGACGATATACCTGCGGTAGTGCTGAACAAAGGTTGATGAATAGAGGGTTGAGCTAAGAAATAATTGGCTGAATCCAATTGGCTGAATCTAATTGGCTGAATCCATTAATCAATTGCTTGGGGGAATCGATGGTATGAATCGAGGCGATGGGCAAATTGAGGTAACCAATCGAGCAAAACTGAATCGCCTGACGGGGCTAGTTGACCGTGTTGGAGGCTGAATGAACCTTCGAGTTTCCGGCAACCAACGGGTGGA
>JBCBSL010000515.1:0-3738 GCA_039819145.1 Cyanobacteria bacterium J06638_22 | reverse complement strand
AATTGAGCAATATTGCTCAATTTGCTGACGAATAATGCTGCTGATTTCGTCGGGTCTGATTGCTACCATGGGTCTTCCTGTTGGCTAGAACTACACAGAATAGGTGGGTGGACAAAACGAGCGCGGCTCGAAGATATCGGTTAAATGGAAAGTAGAGCGGCAATACGCTCTAGACTGACTAATTACTCGCAAGGTTCAAGCTCATACGGCGCAACTGACCGCGCAAGCTAGCGTCAAAGACCTGCGACCCGACGGTGATCACAACGCCACCGAGCAAGTCTGGATCAATCGACGTGCTAATTTCTACCTGCTGCGCACCCGTCAGCTCAATCACCTTGCGTCTAACGGCTTCTCTCTGCTCATCCGTTAGTTCTACCGCAGAGGCGACTTCCGCCAGAACGATGCCACGAGATTGACGAACAAGCGCTTGATACTGCTTGCAAACACCACCCAGGAACAAAACACGCCCCCGGTCAACTAACAACATCAAGAAGTTCTGCATCAGTGGGTGGATGCGATCGCTCGCCAACTGCTGGAGCACGGATTTTTTCCCGTCTGGACTCAGAAAGGGATTGCCCAGGAATTGCTGCAGCTCGTCTGAGGCATCTAGCGTATCAAGCAGCGTTGACACATCTTCGCTAAAGCGATCCACCAGATCTTGCGAAGTTGCGATCGACATCAACGCTTGGGCGTAAGGTTCAACGACTTCTGATAATGCGGTTCCCTTCATGCTCAACCTCTCAACGATGCAATGCTTTGCTCAACCAGTTGCCACTGAGCATCTGGATTCAACCCGGACTTGAGGCGGTCTTCAGACAGGGCAACAGCTCGTGATGCGATAACCTCACGCAACTCACGCGCAATCCGCTCCTGCTGCGACGTAATGTCCTGACTTGCCGCTTCCCGCATCCGAGTCAACTCTGCCTCCGTTTCCTCAAGAATCGCAGCCCTTGCCCGCTCAGCACTGGCTACAGCATCTTGCCGGATGCGCTCCGCCTCAGTCTTGGCTTGGGCAAGCTTCTGTTGCTCTTCCGCCAACGATGCAGACGCCGACTTCTTGCGATCTTCGGCTTCCTTAATTGCAATTTCAATCTGCGAACGTCTCTCTGCCAACGTCTTACCCACAAGACCGCGGCCAAAGTAAACGAGCACGCCAATAATGATGACGAGGTTAATCAGGTTGGTATCGAGAAGATCGAAGTTCAGGCCAAATCCACCTTCTTCGGCTTCACCGAGTAACAACCAGTTCAGAGGAACCAGCGCCGAGAGCGTCATAATACTGAAACTAACCAAGGGAAACACCTCCCAGAAGCTTTTGCAAAATTTGCTGGCTAAGGTTATCCACTTGCTGCTCCAGGCTTTGCATCGCCTCCGCTTTCTGCTGATCTAGCTCAGCCTGGACCTTTTCCCGCTGCGCCTGCGCCTCTTGCTGCGCCGCCGCAATTTTGTCAGAGGAAATATTGCTGGCCTCCGCTTGAGCCGTAGCGATCGTCGTCTGAGCTTCACGTCGCGTATCAGCGAGTTCTCGCTCAAACTGCCGCGCCAACTCCTGCGCCTTCATTAAACGCTCTTTTGCTTCCGCTTGCGTTCCACGAATATACGCATCACGATCATCCAAAACTTTGCCCAGAGGCTTGTAAAAGAGGGCATTGAGGACGGCAACCAGAATCAAGAACTGAATCGCCATCAGGGGAAGGGTGGCATCTAAGTCGAAGAGACCTCCCCCTGATTCGGCTTCCGCCGCCTCTGCAACCAAAAGGATTAGCGAGTGAAACATAAATACCCAACCCGTTCAGCTCACTCAGAGCATAATTTTTACCATGCAATCTTGGGAGTTGAAACTACCAGTCATACGGTCTACCCTGAACCCCTTGCAACAACTGCCGTCTATGCAGAAAGACGTTCACCACCAACAGAACAAGCTCACCAATCTTGCTAGAACTATCTACAAAGTTAAAACCGTCAGATCTTTAGGAACTAAGTCCAAAAAATCAACCAATCAATGCTAGATCCTCAATGGATCATGGCCATTCAATGAAACCAGTAGAGGTGCGACGCGTCGCACCTCTACAAAAAGGCCTTTGATTAAGCGAAGGGATTCGCAAACAAAAGAACCAAGGCAACAACCAGACCATAAATGGTCAGTGCTTCCATGAAGGCCAAGCTCAGCAGCAACGTTCCACGGATTTTGCCTTCCGCTTCAGGCTGACGAGCGATACCTTCCACGGCTTGACCAGCGGCACTTCCTTGACCAATGCCAGGGCCAATGGCAGCGAGACCGACTGCAAGAGCAGCAGCCACAACAGAAGCAGCGGCAACGAGTGAATCCATAGCTATAACTTCCTTTCCTTTGGTTAAAGAATTGCGTACGTGAACAAGTTAGAAAAGCGCTTACACGCTTACGACCTAGCGACAAGCAGAACCCTGCCTACTACGAAAGGTCTTGAATTTGCAGGGTCAATTACCCTACCTGAGGAACGTTAGTGCTCCTCATGCCCTTCACCATGATCCTCCATTGCTTCACCGATATAGGCAGCGGCTAGGGTCGCAAAGATCAGCGCTTGAATTGCGCTGGTAAACAGACCCAATGCCATGACGGGAAGCGGCACAAACAGAGGAACAAGGAGTACAAGAACCCCAACCACAAGCTCGTCTGCCAAGATGTTTCCAAACAGTCGGAAGCTGAGAGAGAGAGGTTTTGTAAAATCTTCAATGATTTTGAAAGGGAGCATAAAGGGAACCGGCTGTACATAGTTGCCGAAGTAACCCAACCCTTTCTTACGGAAGCCTGCATAAAAGTAGGCCAGTGATGTCAATAGTGCGAGGGCAACGGTGGTATTGATATCACTTGTCGGAGCCGCAAGTTCACCGCCAGGGATTTCAACCACCTTCCAAGGAAGCAGTGCTCCAGACCAGTTAGACACGAAGATGAACAGAAATAACGTCCCTACAAACGGAACCCAGGGACGATATTCTTTCTCACCAATTTGCCCTCGAGCCAGATCCCGAATAAATTCCAGAGCATATTCCATGAAATTTTGAATACCACTGGGAATGCGATCGGAGCGACGGCTTGCAAGAAACGCTGCAATAATCAAAACACCAATCACAAACCAAGAGGTTAAAAAGACCTGGCCATGCAACTTAAGGTTGCCAATCTGCCAGTAGAAATGCTTGCCTACCTCAAGTTCTGCGATGGGCAGATGATAGATATGGCTCAGATAGTTAAGGGGTTCCGCTAAATACATCTTTTCTCAGTGCAGTGGAGAGAATCTATGAAATATAGACCAGAAAAATTCCCTTCTTTCAAATCGCTGAGATTTGAAAGTACGAGGGGCATCCAGAGGTTAGTTGCGCCTGACACAAGCTATTCAAATCGAATAGCTGTCATAAATCGCTAGGAAGAGACGACCTATCGAATCGCACCCGATACTTCATATAGCGCTACAGGAATCAGTCAGACGTTGACATGAAGCTTGTTTGCACCACATAGAAGATGACTGCCACTTTGTAGGTTAAAAAACCTAAAAAGATCGGCATAATTTGCAACTCACTCACCCGAGAGGCAATTACAATAACTCCAATCAGCAATGCTAACCGGGTGTTGCTTAAACGTTGCTTCTCGCGACCAAGCTGAGCCACATTTTTTGCCAACAGTCTCAAGTAAACCACACCTGTGCACGCTCCAATGAAATAATTCAAAGCAACGTTGAAGGAGTAGAAAATCCACACAGAAAC
>JBCBSL010000514.1:0-3740 GCA_039819145.1 Cyanobacteria bacterium J06638_22 | reverse complement strand
CCACCCCGCGAGTCCCGCGAGTGATGACGCCCCTGGGTGGTGATTAACATCAAATCCCGTTGCAGACCCCAACTATTGTTTGCGCCCGCTGCAACGCAGCGGGCGCAAACAATAGTTGGGGTTTACGGCTATTTAACCGGACTTGATATCGCCTTACGCATTGAGATAGAACCAAATCATTTTTGAAAGCCCCGCGTCGCGGGGCTTTCAAAAATGATTTGGTTCTATCTCAATGCGTAGCGCTATATAAGTCAAGCCCCGTTGATGCAACGAAGTGAACGCTAAATTAGCGGTATTACCGAATCAAAAATCATTCCAGATTGATTTGTGCGCCCCAGCGGTCTTGAGCCAGGAAGGGGCGATCGCTCGGCAACGACGCGACGGGTTGTGTGAGCGTAAACTCGCCCTGCTCAATCCATTGCTTCAAGGTATCGGCAACTTGCCGAGCCAGGAAGATGCTGGCGAGGGGCGCAACCCGTACCCGCTTGCCATCAATCGTGATCTGCCCAGATTTAAGCTGGGCGTAGCTCACCAAGCCAAAATTGGGGCGGACGCGCCGGGGAATGGCGAAGTCGACAACCGGAGCCACCAGATCCTCGTCCCGCACGGCACAGCGTTCGACGACCGTCTCATTTAGCACAGGGAGAGGAACGCCAATGCCCAGCATTAGGGAAGGGCCGTAGCTTTTGAAGTAACAACCCCGTACCCAGCGGGCATTCATTTGCTTGGCATCTCCGATCAATGCCAGGGTCGCGGCAGGGCCGATGGGAGTGTGATTGGGCAAGCGCTTTTGCAACGGAAAGTGCTGGGTACCTTCCCAGGCGACATAGCCAATGCCGCCCCCCAGAAAAATGCGGGAGCCAATCCCCACAACTTGCAAATCCGGGTCATTCAGCAGCGGAGAGAGGGCGCCCGGGTTGGAGAACACGGCATTGCCGAGTTGGGGTTGCAACGGTCCTAGATAGGTGAACAGGGGGCGATCGCCCCCATTCACCCCAACGATGAAGTTTTGGTAAAGGTTGCGTGGGTTATAGAGATAGAACTGGTTGATGGTATCGCGGGTGATGGTGGTTTCGATGGAGGCGCGGGGATAGCAGTCGGTTACCTGGCCGATCGCCCGCAGCTTTACGGATTTGCCAGCGATCAGATCGGCGATCACATGCCCGCCGCCCAATTCTTGCTGGGGAGAGCGCGATCGCATTTCTCTCAGCTCTTCCAGGTCTGACACCTCACCCGAACCGCTATAGTCTGCACTCTGGCTGGCTCCCAGGTAGAGATCAACTGCCCCAAATCCGGCATAGGCCGCGACCCCATCCAGCCAACACTGACGGATTTTGATGGGTGGATCCGGCTGCCCCAGATTCAAGATGGCTCCGGAGGATTCCATCGGTTCAAACGTCCCAGTCGTCACCACATCCACCGTTTGGGCAACTTTTTTAACCCCCAGTTCTGCGACGTTTGCCTTCAGTTCCTCGACCGTCCAGACAACCGCACGCTTTGCCTGGATCTTTTCATTGATTTCGTCGATGGTACGCATAGAAACTGAAAAAGCAGGGGCAGAGGACATCGAATCATGGCATCAAGAACCACGATACTGAACCGTCTTCAGCAGCGACTACGGCATCCATTCTAAGAACAGTCCAATCCGTGTGTCGTCATCGGCTGAGGCATTTTGCCGATGTAGATCTGCGGAGAGGCGTAGATCCGGCGTAATGGCATAGCCTGCCGATAGCGCCGTGATGCTGACCTCGGAGTCGCGACCTGGTGCCACCCAGCTTTGGGATAGGGACAGGTCAGCGGCTCCAGTGCGAGACGGAATCAGCACCAACCGAACCCCCAAATGTAGCCCGTCGCTATCGTAGGCATCGGTTTCCAAGGAGCGGTAGCCGAGGATTGGGGCAACATTGATGACATCGCCAAGGGGCAAGACGTAATAGCGGAGGTCGGCTCCCCATTGGGTGCGATCGCCCGTCCAGGTGCGTTCCACCATGCCACTCAGGGTTAGGGGTGTTTCCCCCAGAAAGACATCTTCTATGCCCAGGCCGACCCCACTATCGTCATCGGTTGAGGGAAAACGCACATAGCCAAACCGGACTCGGGTGCGAAAGGCCGGATCCTGTCGGATTTCGGCTTCGATGTCGGGAATCTCCTCACTCCAGCGACGCAGGAGGGGGCTAGTTTCCAACAATTCAGGTTCAATAAAAGGCTCGGCTTCGGTATCAGGTTCCGGTTCGGTCTCAACTTCTTCCTGGGCTCGACCGGGCAGGTTCCAACTGCACAGCAGGCTCCCCGCTAAGGCCAGTGATAAGGACAGCGAGAGGGCGATCGCCCCATTCCAGCGAGAACCATAACCCAACCTATTCCCCAACCTTTGTGTAAAAGCCATACCAAAGGAACACTTCCGGCTTAACCGGATACCTGACGAGAGTTCTCCATAAAAAAGCGGCTCTGGACGGTTCCAGAACCGCTTGAGATTGAAGACCAAAAATCCTACCGAACCGTTCCTTCGAGCTGAGCGGTATCGATCGGCTTCATGAAGTAGAGCCGCAGCAAGTCGCGTCCCATCGCCAGCATCCGAGGCAAGCGCTTGAGGATCTTGATAGGCTTAGGATCATTAGCCCCAATCTCTGATAGCGCCAGGTTGTTGTCAGAACAGCGATCCATCAACCGGAAGAAATCGGGGTGCTCGACGTTGAGAATGATGGGGAAAACGCGCCCGGCTGTCTCGTTCGTCTTCTTGATGACATGAATGTCATACTCCCGCGCATCCAGACCCAGCGAGGCATAGAAGCCCGAACGCTGGATGTCGTTGAGGAACATGGTGGCAAACACCGACAGCAGGAAAAAGCGACTCCAGAGGCGAGCCTTCCAATCATTCAAAATGCTGGGCTTAGCGCGCATGATCGCATCGAAGAAGTCCCCATGACGGTTTTCGTCCTGGCACCAGTTCTCGAAGAACCGGAAGATGGGGTAGATGCGATTCTCGGGGTGAGATTGCAGGTGACGGTAAATGGTGATGTAGCGCCAGTAGCCAATTTTCTCGGAGAGGTAAGTGGCGTAGAAGATGAACTTGGGCTTGAAGAAGGTGTAGCTACGGCTCTTGGTCAAAAAGCCCAAATCCAGCGACAGGTTGAAGTCTGACAGGGCTTTGTTGAGGAAGCCAGCATGACGTGCCTCATCCCGCGACATCAACAAGAAGCACTCAGCTAGCACGGGGCTTTTTTCCTTGAGACGACGCCCCAGCTCTTTGTAGAGCAAAAAGCCAGAGAATTCAGCTGTGCAAGAGCGCTCGAGGAACTCGACAAATAGGCGACGGGTTTCGCCATCCATTTGCTCCCAGCTTTGCTCGAATTCGGCATCGCGAACAAAGTGGTGACGGTTGTAGTCTGTCCGAAACTCTTCCAGAATGGCCAGCAGCTCGTCTTCATTTACAGAGATATCCATCTCTGCCATTTCGTCGAAGTCGGTGGTGTAAAAGCGAGGAGTAAGGATGGTTTCCTTGGCAGGAACCTTGACCCCTGGCCGAATTTCTTGAAAATCAGGTTTCTTGAGAGAATCTACCATTGTTCGTCGTAATGGGTTTGCTAAGGCTTACGGGTTTATAAATCGAAGCTTCTAACGATGAGACTTCAAGCTTGAGCACAGGCCTCTACCAAGGCGGCTCAACGCCAGATTCGCAGGGTAACAATGGTCAATAAAGGCTGAATTTAGCCCACAGTCATTGTTTCACGTACTTTAGT
>JBCBSL010000513.1:0-3751 GCA_039819145.1 Cyanobacteria bacterium J06638_22 | reverse complement strand
AATCATTCGCCTCATGGGCTTTCCGGCCTGCCGCTACTATCTCCTAAACTAACTTCTGTTAACCTGCGGAATGTCGGTTGGAGAGGACGATCGCGGTGCTAGAGAGGAAAAGGGCGATCGCGCAAAGGACGATCGCGCCGTTGGAGCCGACATTCCGCAGGTTGACAACAGGAATATTTTGGGGGTGGTTAAGGTAGGCTCAGGGCAAGCCATGGGATCGCGCCTTGAAGATAGAGAACCTGGACCACTTGGGGTTGGTAGCAGCCTTAGTGGATGAGATGGGACTTGTGGAGCTAACCAACGAGCTTCTAGCCCCCCACCCGTTGAACCACGTCAGCCCCGGGCAAGTCGTGAAAGCGATGATCCTCAATGGGTTAGGGTTTGCCAGTGCGCCGCTGTACCTGTTTAGCGAGTTTTTCGACGGTAAACCGGTCGAGCACCTGCTAGGCGCGGGCATCACAGCAGCGCACCTGAACGACGACCGTTTGGGGCGGGTGTTAGATCAGTTGTTTGAGTCCGGGACGACGCTGTTTTTTCTCAAAGTAGCGATGCAGGCGGTGGACCGCTTTGGGGTGAGCATCTCCCAGTGCCATCTAGACTCAACCTCCTTTGCCCTCGACGGAGAGTATCCCGCCGTGAGCGAAGCTGAGGGCGTATCAGAAGCTGAGGCCCCGCAAGCGATTGAGATCTGTCGGGGCTATTCGAGAGACCATCGACCCGAGTTGAAGCAGTTTTTGGTCAACCTGATGTGCAGTGCCGACGGCGGCATTCCAGTTTGGTTCAAGGTCGGCAGCGGTAATGAGACTGATAGTCAGACCTTTGCAGGACTGATGACAGCGTTTGCTGCACAGTGGGCGACGCCAGCGCTGATGGTGGCCGATGCCGCATTCTACAGCGAACCTAACCTCCAGCAGGTGGGAAGCTTGCCGTGGCTAAGCCGGGTGCCGCAGACCCTCAAGGCGGCTCAGACCCTGGTGGATAGCACCCCCGAATTGCTGAGCAAGCGCCCCTGTGACTTCGACGGTTATCAGCTATGGGAACAACGGCAGACCTACGGTGGGGTGGAGCAACGCTGGATTCTGGTGGAAAGCCCGCACCGGACGCAGTCAGAGGATTGGCTCAAGCCCCTCGAAAAGGAGGAGAAAGGCCTACAACGCTCTTTGCGGCAGCTGTGTAGCCAGGTTTTTGCCTGTAAGCCTGATGCCATCGCTGCGCTCCTGCGGTTTCAGGATTCCTTCACCGGCTACACCCTGACCCAAGTGGCGCTGGTCTCCGTCACGGCCAAGCGCCCCCCCGGTCGGCCCAAGCGCACTCACCCCTCAGACTCACCCGTTCTGGGCTATCAATGGCAGGCGACCCTGGAGCGCACGGCTGAGTACGAAGCCCAGTGCCGACAGCGCCGTCGTCGCTTCATCCTGGCCACTAATGTCCTTGACGAGCAACTCTATCCAGCCGAGCGCCTGCTGCGCGAGTACAAAGCCCAACAGCATGTCGAGCGGGGCTTTCGCTTCCTCAAAGATCCGCTCTTCTTCACCAGCAGTGTCTTTGTCAAAAAGCCCCAACGGATCGAAGCCCTGGCCCTCGTGATGGCCTTGACCTTGCTGGTCTACAGTCTCGGCCAGCGCAAACTCAGAGCCCAACTCGCCCAAGTCAATGACACGGTGCTCGACCAAAAGCAGCGCCCGACTCGTAATCCGACCTTTCGCTGGATTCTGCAGAAGTTTCAGGCCATTCACGTAGTCTCCATGGGGACAGCCCTACAGGTCAGCAACCTCTCACAAGAACGCAGCAAAATCATTCGCCTCATGGGCTTTCCGGCCTGCCGCTACTATCTCCTAAACTAACTTCTGTTAACCTGCGGAATGTCGGCTAGAAAGGTAAGCTTTCGAGCCGAAATTGGACTGGTCTTGCTCTACACCTGTAAGAATCTTTTGTCGGGTCGGAGACGCAGGCCGTGGTTGTGTTTCGGAGTCTGTTTCAGTAAATCCCTGATCTCCATCGGGAGACGCTCGCCGCATCTGGATGCCTAACCACAGTGCATCAGCAATCTCTTCAGCAGAGAGAGCCAGGCCAAGTTGGTCTAGCTGGTGGAAGATGTCCTTAATCATGCGTCCTCGCTGCTGCTGAGGTACTTCAGCAATCGATCAATCAGCCGCTGTTTCTCTTCTCCCTGGGGAGCTTGATTGCGGGTGACCAGGTAAATGGCATTGAGGAGCTGGTCTGTAGCCAAGTCGCCCCCGCGTTTGCCACTGGTACCATCCCGCCGCGCGAGAAAGTCGTGAATCAAATCTTTAGCTTCATCGGTCAGCTCATCCAGATGAGCGGTCACAATGCTTTCTAAGGCATCTTCCTGAGGTTCGCGCATATCCAGACGCAGGCAGCGGCGCAGAAAGGGCGGAGGAAAATCCCGCTTGCCGTTGCTGGTCATAACGATGAAAGGAAAGGTTTCGCAGGGTACGCGACCGCCCTTGATATTAGTGGAGAGATCGGCACGGGTCATCGCTTCAGTGTCGTCGGTGTAGGCGGTGCGTACTGTCACCTCCTCTACAGTTTGCTTCAGCCGCACCAGCTCTGGAATTTCAAACTCCCCTTCTTCAAATACGTTAAGTAAATCATTGGGCAAGTCGATGTCGCTCTTGTCGATTTCGTCAATTAGCAGAACCCTCGGGCGCTTTGAAGGGAGGAGGGCTGTTCCCAGTGGACCTAGCCGTAAAAATTGACCAATATCTACTGCCTGATCAATATCAACCCTTTTGCCATCTAGCTGGGCTTTTTGCAAAATGCGTTGAGTTTCTTGCAGGCGACCAATGGCATCGTAGTCGTAGAGGCCATTTTTGAGGGTGGTGCGGGTAGTGATCGACCATCGCAACACTTCTCCTAGGTCTAGCTCTTTAGCAACGGCATACACCAAAGAGGTTTTGCCGGTTCCTGGCTTGCCAGTCACCAATAGCGGACGCCGTAGATACAGAGCGGCGTTCACTAGCTCGACTGCTTCCGGCGGGGTTTGAAAGGTGGCTCCTAGCCGCTCTTTGCTAACCGCAGAGCTGGTTTTATCGCTGCTAAACTGCCTCCACCTAGGTGGGGGAGGGAGATGCTCAATGGCTTTAGGTTTCTTGTGGCCATTGCCTTGGAATATCTTCCAGTCTTTCATAGGTCGGGAGCATACTCCGGTTTGATAGGCGGCAATCGGTGGGGGTCTTCCCACAGTAGGACAAGATGATGCCCGATATGGCAGTCGGCAGAGCGGTATTCTTGCTTACGAGTCTCGGCCCGTTTCTTTTGTACTCGCTGCGGCAATTCTCGCAGGCAACAAGCTAGAAGCGCTGTTAGCTCACCAATCTGATAAGTCAGAGGGTAGGGCAAATCTTGTCGTAGCCAAAGGCCGACTGGAATAGCCGTTTCTAACACCGCGTTGAAAATCGTGTTGTCTGCAGGAGCTTTATCAAGTTTAAAGGCCAACATGTCTCCTAATGCCGCTAGTAAGTCACCATAGTCAATCTTTTCATCAATATCGGCGACTAGGGTATGGGCTCGGGCATTTAGCTGGGCGTTAAGCTGCTGCCATTTGTCTTCCCAGCGCTCTTGATGAAAACTGCCATATTCTTTCCAGCGTTCTGTGGAGCGGACACACACTTGGTAGTCATAACCAACCCGCATGGAAAAATCCGGATCAAACCCTTTCCGTTCCCAGGCTTCGACGGCTAGCTGTAGTAATGACTGGGGTAAGAAGACTTCAATGGTTAAGTCTTTG
>JBCBSL010000512.1:0-3758 GCA_039819145.1 Cyanobacteria bacterium J06638_22 | reverse complement strand
TCATGGGCGCTACCAGGTGTCACGATAGTCCTATCCTTAGCCCTTTCTCCGATTTCTGCAAACCTGACATGCTCCCACGTTAGTTTCTGTATTTCAAGCAGTTTTAGCAAGGACAATAGACGAAATAAACCGGACATTTGACGACAATTTAATATGTTGAACTACTCTAAAATCTTTATTTTTAGATGGTTTTACCTAACAAGATTTTGCGTGAAAAAATTAGAAGTAACCAATATTTTGACCCTGAGCCAACTGTTAAGGAAAAGGTCGCTAATTTTGCGAAAATTCTTGTCTTGCCGCCGTTTTATAGCGCTAAGTGCTCAGGTAGAACTAAATCATTTTTTGAGTGTTGCCGTACATTCCTGGGGTGACCACGGACGCAAATGCAAAAGACGGAGTAAATTTGCCCGCCTGTCGCGACAGGCGATCGCCAACCGCATATTCCGCATACAAACTGCGGACAAAGAGCCCATGATCCTCGAAATAGCGATCGCCCGTTGGTGGACGAATGGTCTCTAGCCGAATTTCCGCGTTGATTGAAAACCGATCTGTCAGGTGAATTTCGGGCGAGGCAATAATTTGGACAAACAGATCATTACTCTCAATGCGCGGCGGTTCTGCGTCATAGGCGGCATCATAGCCCAGGCGGGCAATCACATTCCCGTCGATACGCGGATAGGTTTCAGCATCGGTAACGTCTGCCTGCGCCAACTGCTCCTCGCGATCGCCCTCTGCCGTTGAAGAACGAATAGTCTCTAGCCAAATTTCCGAGTTTATTGGAAACTTGGCTGCGCGGTGCCATTCGGATAAGGCAACCCTTTAGACAAAACGATCATTTTGGACAAACAGGTCATTGCCCTCAACACGAGGCGTTTCTGCGTCATCGGCAGTAGCATAGCCCAGGCGAAAAACAACATCCCCACCCATACACGGATCCGCTTTGACACCGGCCACGTTTTCCTGCGCTAGCGCAGGAGAGACCCCGAGCAAAATCGCAGCACAAGTTGAAAGCATTGAAAGTTTCATCATACTCAATCACCTAATCGTCTTGCAGGGTGAATGCCGCGCGGGCTAAACCTTAAAAATTGCGAGGGTCGACGGGGGCAGTTCCGGCCTCGATCTCGGTTGGATCGTCAACGCCATCCCCGTCAGAGTCAGCTTTGTAGGGGAAGATCCCCATCGAGACTTCTTCGAGGTTGGCAATGCCGTCCCCATCAATGTCGTCGTCCAACGCGTCTTCGATGCCATCGCGATCGGTGTCTTCCCATCGCGTGGGATCGTTCGGGAAACCGTCGAACCCATCTTCAACCCCATCAGAGTCCGTATCGACGGCAAGCGGAACATCGACGTCAAGCCATTCGGATGCCCCGTCGATGATCTCACCGGAGTTCATCTGGGCAATGGCGAAATCGGTCACTTCGGTCATGTGAAAGCGGCGCTGCTCGTGAGGTAGACCGATATGGGCACCCGGTTGCCAACCGACTGGGGTCAAGTACCGCAGCGCCCAGGCCATGCTCAGTCGATCCGTGACCGTCAATTGCGATTGCATCGCCGTCGACAGCCAGCCGCCGGTAATGAGCAACGATAGGATCTCTTGGATCTCCCGATCCGAATAGTAATGCCGCAATTCCTCGATATGTGCTGCAGTGGTGCGGGTCGGCAGCGGGCCAGCGTCGCGGGCGAGCCGGAACGCCGCTTTCTCAGCGTCGGTGAACAGATCGGATCGCTCAAAGTCGAAGAGGGCCTGAATTCTTTCGATCACGGCCGGAAGCACATCGAGTGGAATCCGATCATGGGGATAATCGTCTTCGATCGCATCATATATTCCATAGGCACCGTGGACCTGGCAATGACCGCAACCGCTCGCGAGTTGGTTGACAAAGAAGATTTGCCATTTCGTCGGCAGATCAAGGGCTCGATCCGTGCTAGAGAAATACGCGTCAATTTTCACCGTTCCGAGAGAGCTTTGCCGCGTCCATTCGGTATCAAATCGGTTGCGATCGCTGAGCGGGTACTGGGTTTCCGGCACGACAGACGGCTGGTAGTACGGGTAATCATAGGCGGTCACATCAAACGGCGGTATCCCAGCTGGGGGCAGGTTCTCAGCGTCCCAATCGGGATTTTCCCAACGTAGGTACTCCTCTGGATAGAAGTCAAACGGCTCTTCAATGCCATCCTTATCGCCATCGAACGTCATCGGCGAAACGCCGTAGCCGGTGATGTGATTGATCCAGTCGGTCGCAAACACGGGGTCGATCGCCGCCAGATTTCCCGGTTCCCAATCCGCAAGGATCTCGTTATGTGCGGTCTCCAGGGCTTCACCCACAAACAGTGCGGCACGCTGTTCTTCAGGGCTGCTACTTTGGTTGAGTCCGGGTTCCCAGCCAGCAGAAGCAAGATTTGCACTCGCCCAGTCGATCGTTTCCTGATCGGTCGGTATTGGAAGAATCAGATCGTGCGTCGCCATGGCCGCATTGATCGCCACAAGTTCGACGAGTTCCGCGATTTGCCTGTCGATGAATTGCATGCGGAGTGCCGCGTGCGTGTCAGCCGTCACGCGTGCCGGATTAATGGCCGCAACTTCGACGAACTCGAACGCTGCCCGCATGCGTTCGTCGGCGATCGACGCCACGTAGTCGGGCGACCAGATGGCCCGAATTTCATCCATGGGCACACCCATTAACGATAGCTGATAGGCGCTGCGCGCCTGATGATGATTACTGCCCAGCAGGATCATCTCATAGAGCGTTAGCTTCCACTTCGTCTCGGCGTCGAACATCGCGTCGGCGTGAATCATCATGTCGGCGATGAGCAACCCATCGTAGAAGTCACGCAGGTTGCTGACGTCAATCTTGTGCCGGTCATAATAAGTCATTTCGACATCGGCGGCAGGCGGTGGCGGCGCTGCCTGGGCGAATACCGGATTCGCCATAAAGGTCTGGCTCACGAGAAGGACGGTTGCCAGCAGTGATGACAGTTTCATGCTCTCAATCCTCCTTAAAAATCTTTAGGAACATGCCATTGGGGTTTGCCGAATGGGTCGGGACTCCCTGAAGCACATCCCAGTGTTCCGCGACTTTGCCATCCGGGTCATACAAGTACAGGTCGACAGCGGCTGTTCCGAGATCTTCAGGATCGGTCGTTTCGAGGTTGCGGAAATTGACATGGGCCATGGCCCAATCGCCGACGACCATGACTTTGTGAACATCAATTTCGGCAGGATATTGCGCGACCGAGGAGGAAAATAGCATGGCAATCGCCTCGGGACCATCGGGGACCGTCGTGCTGTGCTGGATGTAATCGTCGGATAGATATTGCCGCATATTGGCGATCGATGGGTCGGTGGACAGAACCTTGTAAATTTCAATAATCTGTTCGGCCCGCGCGCGTCCCTCGTCGTCAACCGCGATGATTTCAGTCGTGAACTCGCGGGGAATGGTGTTTCGGTAATTCATTCCTTGGTCTTGGGACGTCATCGGTGTAGTGCGGACTCCCCCCGTTTCTTGTGCGCTTACGGCCATTATTGGAACCAGAATCCCAAGCAACACCATCGCTAATAAAAATAAATTGACCGTCAGTCTTTTCATCGTCCACTCCTCATAGGCATCAATTTCCTAGCGCATCGTGATGAATCAGATGACCACGTGTCCTGCGCTTTCGCTTTCCGGGACTTATAGTTGTGCTTAGGGAGGCGCTCACAGATAAGGTACCAGTTATCATGAGAGACCCTTAGCATTCAAGAGGCTGAGCCATGCGAA
>JBCBSL010000511.1:0-3777 GCA_039819145.1 Cyanobacteria bacterium J06638_22 | reverse complement strand
GTCCCATTGCACACGCAATCTGGGATCCCCACTTCGGCACCGCTGCCGTTGATGCTTTCTCTCAAGCGGGTGCTTCGAGCCCCGTCAACATCGCCTTCTCTGGTGTCTATCACTGGTGGTACACCATCGGGATGCGCACCAATGGCGATCTCTACATGGGTTCAGTCTTCTTGCTTCTGCTGGCAGCCGTGATGCTGTTTGCTGGCTGGTTGCACCTGCAGCCTAAGTTCAGCCCTTCCCTCTCCTGGTTCAAGAATGCTGAATCACGCCTCAACCACCACCTGGCTGGTTTGTTTGGCGTCAGCTCTTTGGCTTGGACGGGTCACCTGGTTCACGTCGCTATCCCCGAATCCCGTGGGGTGCATGTGGGTTGGGATAACTTCCTGTCCATGAAGCCTCATCCGGCTGGCCTGAAGCCTTTCTTCACAGGTAACTGGGGTGTTTATGCACAGGATCCCGACACGGTGAACCATGTGTTTGGCACGGGGGATGGTGCAGGTTCTGCGATTCTCACCTTCCTGGGTGGCTTCCACCCGCAAACCGAGTCCCTGTGGCTCACAGACATGGCGCACCACCATCTGGCGATCGCTGTTCTGTTCATCATTGCGGGTCACATGTACCGCACCAACTTCGGCATCGGGCACACCATCAAGGACATGCTCGATTCCAAGAAAGGTCTGACTGGCGGGTCCAGTGAAGGTCAGTTCAACCTGCCTCACCAGGGCTTGTATGAGACTCTCAACAACTCGCTGCACTTCCAGTTGGCGTTGGCACTGGCTTCTTTGGGTGTGATCACCTCGCTGGTGGCCCAGCACATGTATGCCCTGCCGCCCTACGCCTTCATGGCGAAGGACTACACCACCATGGCAGCGCTCTATACTCACCACCAGTACATTGCTGGCTTCATCATGGTGGGTGCGTTTGCTCACGGTGCTATCTTCCTGGTGCGGGATTATGACCCTGCTCAGAACAAGGGCAACGTCTTGGATCGGGTATTGCAGCACAAAGAGGCCATCATCTCTCACTTGAGCTGGGTGTCTCTCTTCCTGGGCTTCCACACCCTGGGTATCTATGTCCACAACGACGTAATGCAAGCCTTTGGCACCCCCGAAAAGCAGATTCTGATCGAGCCTGTGTTCGCACAGTTCGTTCAAGCGGCTTCCGGTAAGGCGCTGTATGGTTTTGATTCGCTGTTGTCTAACCCCGATAGCCTTGCAGCCACCGCATGGCCCAACTACGGCAACGTTTGGTTGCCCAACTGGTTGGATGCCATCAACAGTGGTACTAACTCTCTGTTCCTGACCATTGGCCCTGGCGACTTCCTGGTTCACCATGCGATCGCCCTAGGTCTGCACACCACCACCCTGATCTTGGTCAAGGGTGCGTTGGATGCTCGCGGTTCCAAGCTGATGCCCGACAAGAAAGATTTCGGCTACAGCTTCCCTTGCGATGGTCCTGGTCGGGGTGGTACTTGCGACATCTCTGCTTGGGATTCCTTCTATCTCGCCATGTTCTGGATGCTCAACACCATTGGTTGGGTGACCTTCTACTGGCACTGGAAACACCTGGCGGTTTGGAGCGGTAACGTAGCTCAATTTAACGACGCATCCCCCACCATCATGGGCTGGTTGCGCGACTACCTGTGGCTAAACTCTGCTCAGCTGATTAATGGATACAACCCCTACGGCATGAACAACCTGGCCGTTTGGTCCTGGATGTTCCTGTTCGCTCACCTGGTTTGGGCAACGGGCTTCATGTTCCTGATTAGCTGGCGTGGTTACTGGCAAGAGTTGATCGAAACGATCGTTTGGGCGCACGAGCGCACGCCTCTGGCGAACCTGGTTCGTTGGAAGGACAAGCCCGTTGCTCTCTCCATCGTTCAAGCTCGCTTGGTAGGTCTGGCACACTTCACGGTGGGCTATATCTTGACCTACGCCGCATTCTTGATAGCCTCAACCTCCAGTCGATTTGGCTGAGGTTAGGCGGTCTTACCTAAATCTCGTTTAAAGGAATGAGCCCCCACTATTTAGTGGGGGTTTTTTTGAGCGTTAATGGCTGCACCAACGTTCCTGTCGTTGCAACGAAGAATAAGCACGGATTTGCTGGCTGAGCGCAGTCGAAGCCAGTGAATCATTATGTGCCCTTCGACTATGCTCAGGGCACAACCTTAAAACGGGATATGCGTTAACTGAAATGCTTCAGGTCAAACAGGAGAACTGTTTCTCGCCCCTGCAAGACGCTCTCTTTGAATCTGATCAATCATGATGTGGCGTACGGACAGAGCAAGAATAAAGGTCGTGCCTTGTCCCACCTGGGAGACGCAGCGGATGGTGCCGTTGTGCTTTTTCTCGATAATTTCGCGGGTGATGGAGAGGCCTAAACCGGTGCCAACCCCGATGGGTTTTGAGGTGTAAAACTCGTCAAAAACGCGCGCGAGTTTTTCTGCTGCAATGCCACAGCCATTGTCTGTGACGGTGACGGTAACGTGATCGGGTTCATCGCATTGGACGGAAATGGCGATGGTTGGCTCCCATGCTCCAACCTCAGCTTTGGGCAAAGCGGCTTTTTTCTCATCCAATGCATCGAGGGCATTACTCATCAGGTTCATAAACACTTGGTATAGCAGCCCGCCATAGCCTTCGATTAGTGGCACATCGTTGTACTCCCGAATGAGGCGCACCCCATGTTTAATCCGATTGTTCAAAATCAGCAGGGTGCTATCGATGCAGGCGGTCAAATTGACGGCTTGGGGTAAGTCGTCATCCATGCGCGCAAAATTCTTTAGGCCTAGGACAATCTGGCGAGTGCGATCGGCGCCCACTTTCATCGATTGCAGAACCTTGGGTAGATCGTCTTCCAGGAACGCCAGGTCAATTTCCGTCGATAGTTGCGCGACCCCGGCGGGCGTATCTTCGACCTCGGCTTCGTAGGTATGAATCAGGCGAAACAAATCGGATACATAGCGATTGGTGTGAGCCAAGTTGCCATACATGAAATTGACTGGATTGTTTATCTCGTGGGCAATCCCAGCCAACATTCGCCCTAAACTCGACATCTTTTCGGCTTGCACCAATTGCTCCTTTTGTAATTGGTTTTGCCGCTCTAAGGATTCCCGCTGGGCTATCAGCAAGTCTTTTACCCGACCAATGAGCTTGTTGAGCGAATAGGCGAGTACACCAGTTTCATCGCTAGTTGTGACCAGCAATTGCTGATCAAAATTGACATCTTCGGTGACCCGGTGAGCAAACTCTGTGACGGCTCGAATGGGGCGCGCGATCGCCCGGCTGGTGTAGGTCGCAAAGAAAATGGCCAGCCCTCCAGAGGTCAACATACTACCGAGCAAAATCTGAAATCGCAGCAATTCTGCCCGTTCGAGCTGGCGATTCGCTTCATCTTCCAGGCGTTGGGTAATGATGAGCAGTTCATTCAACTGGGATGCAAACTCATCCAAGCGGCGGGTCGTATCACTCACGACCATTTCCTGCAGGGCTTGTTCGACTTCCTCGGGATTGCGCTGAGAACTGAGGGCAAACTCATCCCCCATCAGGGCTTCGAGCTGAGCCAAATACGCGTCAACAAAGTGGATTTGGTCGGCTAGGTAGGCTGCGACTCCCGCTCCCCGTCCCCACAACTCTGGGTCGGTTGCTATATCTTGAATGGCATATTCAAAATTGCTCAGCCGCACCTGCGCCTGATTGAGTCGCAACTTCGACAACGAGTATTGGAAGGGGATGTCAGGTCGCATGAGCTGGGTCATCAACCGTTGCTCATTGGAAC
>JBCBSL010000510.1:0-3787 GCA_039819145.1 Cyanobacteria bacterium J06638_22 | reverse complement strand
AGAAAAAAATGCAATCAATCTGGTTTGTGTGAAGGGAAGAATCAAGCTGGTAATTCCAATCGTTGAAAAACGGGATCATTGCCGCCTAATGGCTGCTTCGGAGGCAAAATCCCCCACTCAATGTGTTTAGCAAACATCGGCAACGTTTCGGGAGAGCCGTTGAAGTTTACATCGTAACCTAACTGCTGATAGATGCGCGTGCTGAGATTTGGCGTGATGGGTGATAGCCAGTAGGCCGCCAAGCGCACCGACTCCAGGATACTGTACAGAACAATGTTCGCGGCGTCTGCTTCTCCTTTTTTATAGAGGGACCAGGGAGCTTGCTCATCAATGTACTTATTGGCTGTGCGAACCAAATTGAGCAAAGGATCACAGGCTTGGCTAAAGGCAAGGCGTTCGTAACAATCTTGCACCGTTGTGCTGAGGCTAAGACCCGCTGACTTTAAAGGATGATCGTCAGGAATAGCATCGGGAGAAACAGGAGGAATAGCGCGATCGCAGTTCTTATTTGAGAGGGTAAGGGTTCGTTTCAACAGGTTGCCCAAATCATTTGCCAAATCAGCGTTGAGAATATTGATAAATCTTTGCTCATTGAAATCTCCATCGCGTCCTAGTTCAATTTCCTTTATGAAGTAGTAGCGCACTGCATCGGAACCATACCGTTTGATGAGATCAAACGGATCGATGGTGTTGCCAACACTTTTTCCCATCTTTTGCCCATCCTTCGTAAGGAAGCCATGGCCAAAGACGCGATCGGGTACAGGAACGCCAGCCGACATCAACATGGCGGGCCAATATACGGCATGGAACCGCAGAATATCCTTCCCAATCAGATGAATATTCATGGGCCACCACTTGGCCAGTGCATTCTCTAGCGTGGGTTCGTCCCCCGGCTCCAACAGCGCTGTGACATAGCCTAGCAACGCATCGAACCAGACATAGAGCGTGTGCTTGGGATCGGTAGGTAGGGGGATCCCCCAATCCATGTTGACGCGGGAGATAGAGAAATCTTGCAACCCCTGTTGCACGAAGCTCAGCACTTCATTGCGGCGAGAGTCGGGCTGGATGAACTCGGGGCGATCGCGGTACAGCGCCTCGAGCTTTTCCTGATAGGCCGACAGCTTGAAGAAGTAGTTCTCCTCATCCCGCCATTCTGCTTGTTTGTTCGGGTGAAGAACGCAGTAGTGGTCATCAAGCAGGTCGCGCTCTTCTTTGTATTCTTCGCAAGATACGCAGTACCAGCCCTTTTGCTGCCCCAAATAAATGTCGCCACTATCCCAACAGCGCTGGAAGAACTCGCGCACGATCACCTCATGGCGAGGGTCAGTGGTGCGGATGAAGCGATCGATCCGCATATCGAGCAAGTCCCAGAGGGACGCAAAGCTTTCGACAATCTGGTCGCAGTGTTCTTGGGGCGATCGCCCCTTTTCCATTGCCGTGCGTTGAATCTTCTGGCCATGCTCATCGCTACCGGTGATGCAGAGGGTCGGAATCCCTTGCAAGCGATGGTATCGGCAGGCAACATCCGCTGCAATCGTTGTGTAAGCGCTACCAATGTGAGGCACGTCGTTGACGTAATACAACGGCGTGGTCATCGCGAATGTGGAGCGAGTCGGAGCAGAGGTCATACAGAGATCAAGCAAAAATGGGGTGATGAATTAACGGAGCCGGGAAACAGACTGGCTGAATGAAATGGATAAAATGCAGGTGAGGAGAGATATATGGCCATCCCCTCTACTGCTTCTACGTCATTCTGACCATACATATTATTAATGTATAGTACGAGATAGGCTCGGAGTTTGTTGTTAAAGCGATTTGAGCATCAATGTTAAACAACGGCTCCAATGGGTATCTACCCGACCTTTCTCCACGATTATCGCGAAAGCTTTGGACGCGTTTAGGAGGGAAAATAGGCGATCCCCCCACTGTAATTGTGCGATGACAACCTTACGTTTTCTTAACATTTTGACGATGGGTTGTAGCTCCCCTGAAGCGGATGGGGTATTGCAAGTCTAAGCAAGCTATGGCGAGTTGAGTAGGGTTGTTTGTAGGCGCGTGCCGCACCCACAAACAACCAGGATCTGGGTTTACAGCGGTTGCGCACCGCTATAGCGCTACGCGCTTAGGTAAAAGCAAATCATTTTTTGCCCCCCCCGCGCTGCGGGGGGGGCAAAAAATGATTTGTCCTAATCTCAATGCGTAAGGCTTTATAAACCCAGATCCTGATTTGTAGGAGACTCCTCGGGAATGGGTATAGCGGCTGTACCGAACGGCATCCACGTTTTTGCTTGTGCAAGAACCGTGATGCGGAGCGCTTCTGAATGCGTAGAGGACTGGAACTTCGTTTCAGTCCTCATACGGCTCAATTCATATGTGGTTTCGGCAAGACTTTATGCGGGATAGATTATGCGGGATAAATGCGGAGGCGACGGTTGGGCTCTTCGCCAAAGCTAGAAGATTTGAGTCGATAATGTTCGACCAGCTCATGCTGCATCTTGCGCACTTTGGATGAGCGCGGCAACAGTTCTACGGGTTGGCCTTTAGGCAAAACGATTTGCTCTACCGCTAGCCTTGCTTCTTCGAGTGCCTCTAGCTCATTCTCATCCCCATTCTGGGAGAAGAGAACGAGATTCATCGGCTCATTGTCGGGGATGCCTGCATCGTCCATCTTGAGCAAGCGCTGGAACCCGCGAATGATTTGGGGAACCGTGTTGGACTTGATGGTGTAGATGGGGACTTGCCGATGTTTGGCCAAGTGGCGCAGCTTGGAGTGGTTTTTGACATGCGATCGCAACGCCAGCACCGCATCCGCCTCGTCCAAATCCTTCGTCACCACCACGGGCAAATTCATCGTCCGAATTACTTGCTCCACCTGATGCCGACTGACGGCATAGGGATACACATGAATCGGCAAATCTTCACCATTGGGTCCCACCATTGCTAGAGAATTGCGGGATTGTGCGCCGGGGATGGGAATGCCCTCTCGCAGCGACTCATCCAGCAGCATCTCGAAGTCTTGGTGTTCGGCAGCGGGAAGGGTTGGTTCTGTGCGGGTACTCTCTAGGCGGGGTTGGGTACTCAGGGGCGACATTTGCCCCGAGGATCGCCAACCGGATGCCGGACGGGCTTCGCGATCGGATGAGAGGCTGCCGCCCAGGGGTAGGCTGCGGATGGCTTGGGGGCGATCGCGCACAGGGGTTTCCTGGCGCACTTGCACTTCGCCCGTTTCCGACACACTGCGCACTTGGTAAGTCGGCTGACGACCTCGCAGCAGCATATCAATGGTGGCTCCTACATCCTCATGCACCACCCAGGTCTGCCGCTCGAGCATTTCGATGGCAATGTCGAAGGTCGGCGGAGCTTTCCGCTCGAGTACGCTCTTTTGGCTGCCCCGACGGCGGGCTTCTTCATCCCCCAAGGTGACGGACTGGATGCCGCCAACCAGATCCGACAGGGTCGGATTCTTCATCAGGTTTTCGATGCGATTGCCATGGGCAGTGCCCACAAGCTGCACCCCACGTTCGGCAATGGTGCGGGCGGCGAGAGCTTCTAGTTCAGTGCCAATCTCGTCAATCACAATGACTTCGGGCATGTGGTTCTCCACCGCCTCGATCATCACCTGGTGCTGGAGTTCGGGGCGTGCCACCTGCATCCGGCGGGCGCGGCCGATGGCGGGATGGGGTACATCCCCATCCCCAGCTACTTCATTAGAGGTGTCGATAATAACGACGCGCTTGCCCAGATCATCGGCCAGAACCCGCGCAATTTCTCTCAGAGCGGTGGTTTT
>JBCBSL010000509.1:0-3801 GCA_039819145.1 Cyanobacteria bacterium J06638_22 | reverse complement strand
ACCCATGTGCATGACCTACCGCCGCAAATGGGAGGCTGCTACGAAAATGGCGAACCGCAAATGCTGAAAAACAAAGAGCGGGTCGATTTTGGCCCCTGGTTTGGGTTGCCCGATGTCACCTATCCAGAACCAGAAACGTCGCGCGCAGAAGCCTTGCAGCGGGTTCTCAAGCACCGCAAAGACATTATCCGAGTAAATCCGGCAGATGATCGCACCTTCGATGAAGCCCTGCGCTGCGCCCTCACCCACCTGATGACCGAAAAGCCCTGCTGCCCTCCCGAAGGCTCCGATGTTGGGTTACGCTACTTGCGCGATCGCATCAATGTTCCCCGCGACATGTCCATCTATGCAGCCAAGCGCCTGCGGGATTCCCTGGAAGCTACCGCTGCGCTAGTGGGCGATCGCCAACCCCCTGCGATTCCCGTCCGCCATCGCCGCGACCAAGACCCAGCGAACTTCGCGCCACGTTAGGCTTCCTCTGGCGCTGCCAACAACCCATCACAGAACTCCAGCAGGCGAGATAGGCGATCGCTCACCTGTCCCAATCGCTTTGCCTGGGTATCGGCCTGTTTCGCCGAGCGCAAAAAGGTCACATCGGTTCCGAGCAAGCGCATCAGACGGTTCACTTCGGTTTGCGCCGATTGCACAGCGGAGGACAGTGCTAAGTCTGCGGATGGAGTCAGAATTTCTTGCTGAAACTGGGTTTGCGCGGTTTTGAATTGGGTCTGGATCTGGGTTGGATCGGGGGTAGAGGCGATCGCCCCTTGCATCTCTCCTAATGTTGCGCGCAGCACAGTGTATCCCGGCTTCAACTCGGCTGGTAGCACGATTGAGTCTCCTAAATGCGGATGAGGTTGCTTCACCTTCCTGGATGATTTGATCCGGCAAAGTTATTGCTGTTCATCTACCTCGGTCATTGGTCTCGGGTTCTTTTCATTATCGCGAATCTCGATCGGCAGTTTTATCGGACTCAAGCCATCCCAACCGACAAATTGAATCCCCTTGAATCACCCAATCAGATTCCCCAATCCAAAATCGTTCGACTGAGCGCTCACGCCGAAGTCCAAAATCTAAAATCCAAAATTCCTACGCTTTGGCTCGGCTAAACTTCAGCTTCAGCCCGCCCGTGTTGCCCAGCTTGCCGCCGTTGCCCACAATGCTGAGTTGCCCTTCGGCATTGATTTCCACCGATAGCTCCACTTCATCCAACCGCAACCCCGTATGGGCATCTGCCTGGGTGAACACATCATTCATGATGGCGAGCATACTTTCCACTTGCGCTTTGAGTGCCTGGGCATCGAGGGAGACGCGCTTGCGCCGAGTGACCGTGCGAACGGCTTCGGTGATGCGCTCAGTGGTGTCGGGTAACCCAAAGCCACCGCCAATGTCCCGCGTTCCGCCCCGTTCCCCTTCGAGGCCAATCTCTTCTTCCACCACTTCCTCGGTTTCCGCCACCACCCACAGCACATTTGCCTCAACCACCGCTGCCTAACCTCCTTAGCTAAATCGTCACAGCTTCAGAATACCGGCCAGAGCTTAGAAGTTCGACTTCTTCAAGAAGTCGAACTTCTGGGGGCGACTCCCAAGAGAAATTTGTGGTTGCGCGGGAGGCGATCCAAAATTGGCACATACCACTTGATGAAATCGTAGGTTTTTTGAATAATCGGCCATTCTTCAGCCATGACAGCACCTCGACAATGCCAAATTTTAAATTCGATCGCGCTGCGCGCGATAAGAAGAAAAGTGAAGAAATGTAAAGAGCAAAAGTTAAAAATTGTAAAGGGCAATGAAGAGTCACGAGGAAGCGCACACGACTCGAAAACCGAGGTAGTTGTACTGAAAATCGCGCGCGTACCTGTAGCGGTTGGCCGAGCGGCAGCCATACGGGAAGTCGTCCCACGAACCACCGCGCACCATTTTTTCGCTGCCAGAGGATAACCATGCACTGCCATCCGTCGGCGCACCTTCATAGTTCTCATGCCAGTCGTCGGCGCACCATTCCCACACGTTGCCGTGCATGTCATACAAGCCAAACCCATTCGCCGGAAAGCTGCCGACATCGGTTGTTTCTTGTCTATATTCCCCTTCTGGGGCATCGCCATAGGTCAGGGTTGCGTCAAAGTTAGCAACGCGATCAGTTATGGTTTCACCAAAATGGAAGGGGGTCGCGGCTCCGGCGCGGCAGGCATATTCCCATTCCGCTTCGTTGGGGAGGCGATACTCGTGTCCGGTGTGCTGGGATAGTCGTTGACAAAATTCCACTGCTTCCTCCCAACTCACACTCTCCACCGGACGACTATTCCCCTTGAATTTAGATGGATCGGGGTCTAAATCTCGCTCCACCTGCGGCAGTGCCGCCACCGATCGCCACTGCGCCTGGGTCACAGGATATTTCCCCATCCAAAAGCCCGAAATCCGCACCTCATGTTGAGGTTCCTCATCGTCATCCCGCCCAGCTTCTGATTCGGGCGACCCCATGCGAAAAGTGCCTTCAGGAATCTGTACCAAATCCAGGTAAACCCCATTGCCTAGGTCTTCCCGAACATATTCGGTGCGCTTTTGCTTCCGCTGACTGATCTCTCCCTTCGCGTTCACCGTCACCACCTCAAACTCAAAGGTCGGGAGAGAGGGCTTTGTCGTTTCTGGTTTTTGGGTTCCTGCCCTATCATCCTGGGCCGCATCTTGCACCGAAACTGTTTCAGCGGTTGCTCCACCCTGCCCCGGTTGAGCCGTCGGCGTTGTGGCGGCGGAGACACCCATGCGCTCAATCTGATTCAGTACTTTGGCATAGGCCACCAGGATTTCGGTATCTTTCCCTTGCGCCGCTGCATTGGCGCGAATAAACATCTTCTCTGCCAGCCGCAGTTGGTTGTTAAAGGCAAACCGAAAGCCGTCTGTTTTCAGCTTTTCGATGTCGGCTTGTCGAGCAAATTGCGGTATCAAGATGAAGTGCTGCTTCTCAATCGGATCAACGCTGATGCGGGGAGTCTGGGCGGGCATTTTGCCATAGCGTTGACAGAGATTGGGCACCCGATGCTTCAGATACGCACTCAGCCGTTCGACGGTGGCACAGCTTTGGTCGCCCGGCAGTTGCAGTGCTTCCAGCAGCGCATAGGTAAACGCGCCCTGCTCCAATTCGTTGATTTCCCACGCCTTCTCCGACGGATTGCAAGAGGACATCGTAATCACGCCCGGTTGCTCGGCGGAAATGCCCGTGCTGCCCCGCCCGCCTTCGTTGCGACAGGCATCTAGCAGCAAAACCACGTTGTCTGCGCCACTGTTGAGCAACCAGTCGCGCACTTCATCCACCTGCAAGGCAGAAATCACTTTGTCGCCACGGGCATTGGCATCTTTGGGCATCAGGTAGTCTTTGCTGTTATGCCGCTCACCATGCCCCGCAAAGAAAAACCAAACGTTGTCTCCAGTAGATAAAAACGGACGGGCAAAGCGATCGCTCAAAAAGGTCACCAAATTGCCGTGGGTGGGTTCGGAGGGATAGGGTGGTCCCTGATCTGCTGAGATTGGCGATGACCCATCGGTAAAGAGATACACCTTGTCGAAGTTCATCTCTTGAAAAAAGGCACTCACCCGCTCCGCATCCTGCCGCGCGTACTTCAGCGGCGTAAAGTTACGCGGATTGTAGTTGTTGATGCCAATGCAAATTGCCCAGTTTCTTGCCATTCGCCGTATTACGTCACAGCAAAAAATACAGCTCTCAGTATAGGCTACCTGTCCGTTTGTATCGAATCCGAGAAGATGGAGGCTTGATGCTGAGGTCTGAGGGTGAGATCCCCCCAAGCC
>JBCBSL010000508.1:0-3827 GCA_039819145.1 Cyanobacteria bacterium J06638_22 | reverse complement strand
ATTCATTCTCGTAAATTAAGTAGCCAGTAAGAGAGAGAACATTGAATCCAAACTTGAAGAATATATCAGGTTATATGGTTCGCCTTGGCCTAAGTGCTCTAGCTCATGCAAATTGGCTACTTAATTTACGAGAATGAATGCGTGAAATTTCACTACGATTCCTCTATGTCTTCATGTTCAACGAGCTTCGCTTAAAACTAAAGCTAAGCTCGTTACGTTGGATTTAATGGAGATGCTGTTCAATTGTTCAAAATTATAGTCATCAATCATAGCTCTATGAATAAAGCCAGGAGAATAATTTTAGATTTTTTATGCAATTGGTAAGATGCATTATCCATAAAGGCTTCTACAAGAAATGCCTGAATATACTGAACATCCAGGCATTTCTTTTATAGACATCAGCTTTGAAAAGAAGTCTTAGGCGATCTCCGAGAAAGAATATACCTGCTGTAGAGTTCTGTTAGCGGAGCGTAACGAACCGTTGGTTGGTAATTTCATTTCAAGAGATCACCTTACTGCTCTGCGCCTTCGATGGGGGCGAAGCCTTGGCGTTGGATGTTTTCGCTGATGTGGCGGGGCTCTAGGAATTGGAGGAGATAGTCGGGGCCGCCTGCTTTTGAGCCGACGCCGGAGAGTTTGAAACCGCCAAAGGGTTGTCGTGCCACGATCGCCCCAGTGATATGCCGATTGATATAGAGGTTGCCGACCTCAAACTCGGCTTTGGCGCGATCGATGTGGGAGGGGGTACGGGAATAGAGTCCGCCAGTGAGGGCATAGAGGGTGTTGTTGGCGATATCCATTGCCTCGTCGAAGGTGGTCGCCTTCATCACCGCCAGCACTGGGCCAAAGATTTCCTCCTGGGCAATCTTGCCCGTGGGGGGTACATCCACAAAAATCGTGGGCTTGACGAAGTAGCCCTGGTCGGGGACAGGAAGTTCCAGGGCGAGTGTGGCTTCCTCTTTGCCCTTCTCGATGTAGGCACGGATGCGATTTTGTGCCGTCGCGTCGATCACGGGTCCCACCTTCGTGCTAGGGTCTTCCGCGATGCCCACATTGAGGGACTTCGTCGCTTCCAGGAGCCGATGCAAGAAAGCATCGTAGATGGGCTCTAGCACCACCACACGGGAGCAGGCAGAACACTTCTGGCCACTGTAGCCAAAGGCAGAGTAGACGACTCCTTGCACCGCCTGATCCAGATCGGCACTTTCGTCGACGATGATGGCGTTTTTGCCACCCATTTCTGCAATGACTCGCTTTAGGTGGCGCTGTCCCGGCTGGAGCACGGCAGCATCGGCGTAGATGCGACAGCCCACTTCCTGGGAACCTGTGAACGTAATCATGTGGACATCGGGATGCTTCACCATGTGCGCCCCAACGACGGAACCTTTGCCGGGAACGAATTGGAAAACGCCATCAGGGAAGCCTGCTTCCACAAATACCTCTGCAATTTTGGCCGCCACTACCGAAGAGGCTTCGGCGGGCTTCAGCAAGGTACAGTTGCCCGTCACCAATGAGGCAACGGTCATGCCGATGGGAATGGCGAAGGGAAAGTTCCAGGGGGAGATGATCAGCGAAATACCACGGGGTTGGTAGTGATAGCGGTTGTTTTCCCCGGCCACATCATAGACATAGCCTGCATCCAGGCGCTCCATCTCGGCGGCATAGAAGCGGCAGAAGTCGATGCCCTCGGAGATTTCGGGGTCGGCTTGCCCCAGCACTTTGCCCGTTTCTAGCACCATCCAGGCGGCGAGTTCGGCGCGGCGTTCTTCCAGCAGATCAGCAGCGCGGCGGAGAATGGCGGCGCGTTCCTTCGCGGGAGTCGCTTTCCATCCGGGGAATGCGGCTTTGGCGGCGGCGATCGCCTCCTCCGCCTGTGCCACATTAATCAACCCAACCCGTCCGACTAGCTCATCGGGATTCGACGGGTTTACCGATGGCACACTCTCCGACGTTTGCACCCGCTTGCCATTGACCAGCGGCAGATGCAATTGCCCGAGTTTAGGGCGAATCGCTTGAAGTTGCGCCAGGGCGCGATCGCGCTTCGCCTGCTCTGAGAAATCCGTATCCGCCGCAGGCTCAAAGCTGTCGGGTAGATCCTGAGCCCGCACCTGGCGGTGAGTGATCTCATCGGCCATCACTGGCGCAGCCAGCAGTTCCTCAATGGGCCGATCTTCCAAGTTCTGCCGCAGGAAAGAGCTATTGGCCGTATTCTCCAGCAAGCGCCGAATCAGGTAAGACATGCCTGGAATCAACTGGCCGTAGGGGCAATAGACCCGCACCCGATAGCCCTGTTTCACCAGCGCTTTTGCTAGCTTGTCGGCCATGCCATAGAGCACCTGCAACTCGAAGTTGCGGGGTGGAATGTTGAGTTCGCGGGCAATGGCGATCGCGTGGGCTTGCGATCGCACATTATGGCTACCGATCGCCGCGTAAAGATAGTCGTGGTTTTCCAGCAGTAGCCGAGTGAGTAACTCAAAGTTGGCATCTGTCGAAACCTTGTGCTGGAAAACCGGCAACGGCCAGTCATGCTGCTCGGCAATAATAGTTTCTTGATCCCAATAAGCTCCTTTGACCAACCGCACGGTGATGGGTGTGCCCCGCTCTTTCGCCCAAGCAATCAGCCCATTCAGATCGGCTTCAGTTTCCTTCAAATAGACCTGGAGTGTGACTCCCAGGTCGTCTCGCTGGCGGAACTCATCTTCCATCAATACCTCTTTCAAGATGCTGAGGGTCAGGTCTTTGTAGGCATATTGCTCCATGTCGAAGTGGATGGCGGCTCCCAATTCCTTGGCTCGCCGTAGCAAAATACGGATGCGATCGCACACCTTCTCCTGACTCCCCTTCGCATCCAACGGATCGAACTGGGAATAAAACGCCGTCAGCTTCACCGATACCTGCACCTGGGGTAGGGGCTTGCCATCGGCCTCATCAATCTGCGGCACCTTAGACCAAGATTGCGCTGCTTGGGTGAGCGCTTCCAACAATTCCAAATAGCGATCGAGGTAAGACTGGGCTTCCTCTTCGGTAATCACCGCTTCTCCCAACAGATCCACGGTGTAGGTCATCTTATCCTTCCGTAGCCGCTCCAGGGTTTTAATCGCTGGCTTCAGCGTTTCCCCAGAAATGTACTTGTACGCCAGGGTTTCCACCGCCGTCGAAACCGTCGTTGCCGCAACCTGCCCCGGCATCGAATCGGCACTGGCAAAACCTAGCAGTCCCTTCAATGCCGCAGGTAGTTCCACCTCCTCCTGTCCCAGATATTCTTGCAGGTGACGGGCAATTTCCGGCTTGCTTTGCAGCGAGGGCAAGCAGTCAATGAAGCGAAACAACTGCACTCGCAACCCCGGATGGCTCATCGCCCAATCCAACAATTTGTCATCCCAACGCATCTGATCACGCATTTGGGCTAAGAAGGAACGGCTCTCTCGCGTCGCACTCAGCAGCTGACGGGCGATCGCCTGGGTTTCGGTTTCATACGATGGGCGTGCAATTTGAGTAACCACAAAAAAGTCTCCAGATAATCTTGACTAAGCCTTGGCCAGGTTTGTCGGGGCGATCGCTGAAACGGCTACATCCCAACCATTTCAAAAACTTCAAGCAACGTTCCCTACAAAACTGGCATTCAGTATCGGGCAATGGTCTGATGCGCATCGCCTATTTCTATTGTCTCGAGTCCCCTGCCAATTGTGGTGAAGCTTTATGACTCAGGAGCCATTAAACGTTGCAACAGGAATTTCCTCAAATGTTCACACTAGAGGTTTAATATCAAATCCGGTTAAACAGCCGTAAAACCCAAATATTGGTTGCGCCCGCTGCAGTGCAGCGGG
>JBCBSL010000507.1:0-3829 GCA_039819145.1 Cyanobacteria bacterium J06638_22 | reverse complement strand
ACAGCATCAAGGGGCTTTGCCAATTTTTGAACCTGCCGTTTAATGCGGAAATGCTGCGGCCCTATGCGGTGCCTGAGAAAAAGATGACGGAGGGATTAAGCTCTAAGTCTGGAATGTTGGGGGATTTGAAGTTTTACCAGCACAAGGGAATTAACCCAGCAGTGGCCGATAGCTGGAAGCGTCACTCTACTGCTGAGTTGAGCGAGCCTGCTTTGATGGTGGCTCAACGTTTGGGTTATGAGGAGGCGATCGCGGTAGTGAGTGAGCGAGAGGAAGGAGAAATCTGATGATCTATCTGAATAAGTCTTACAAATGGCGTATCTCAGTCACCTGAAGCGATTGTTTCCCTAGACCTTTTGTCATTTTGGCTAGTTGACTGACAAAAAGTTGAGAGGGATCGGCTGAAGCAAACAGCTAGCAGAGGATGTAGCAGCCAGGGAAAACCTGAGTGGAAGCTCAGCACTCTACGATTTATATCAAATCCGGTTCCAGCGCCACCCTCGCCTTAACCACCCTTGACAGAGTCAAACTCGACATCGTATTCAAGTCTTTCGGCACAATCGTACTTTCCAGACCCAGGTAAAGTTGCCAGGCTATGTTCCTTAAAGTGATTAACCTCTAACGCGATCGCCCTTTCCACCTTTTCCTAGTAACTGGGCTTCAGCCCTGCCAGCCTGATAATCTTCCAAGGCTCAACCACCTCATTTTTGTCGATTTAGATTCTTTGCTGCTTCCTTGGTTTCAGCTAAGGTCTGCTCATCTCGTGCCTGCCAATCCACCTGATTATTGGGATGTACAGATGTTTTAGGAGCAGGTGAGTTTTGGATTAGCCATGTTTAACTTTTCTATTTATCATTTAACTTTTTTATGTCTCCACAGCTCTTTTTTATGTCCCCACAGCTCTTGACTGCAAACGTAGTAGGTTATTCAACCGTGACGGATTTCGCCAAGTTCCGAGGCTGATCCACATCCAGACCACGACGGGCAGCGATGTGGTAAGCGAGGAACTGGAGGGGGATGACCGTGAGTAGGGGGGATAGCAACTCGTCTACGGTGGGGATGGGGAGTTGGTCGTCGAAGACCTCGGCGGCGTGCTCATCGTTCATGGCGGTGACACCGATGAGCTGGGCATCCCGGGCTTTGGCTTCCTGGGAGTTGGAGAGCACCTTTTCGTAGACCAGACCCGGCACGGCGATCGCCACCACAGGTACTTTGGCATCCAGTAGGGCGATCGGGCCATGCTTCATTTCTCCGGCGGGATAGCCTTCGGCGTGGATGTAACTGATTTCCTTCAGCTTCAGTGCGCCTTCCAAGGCAATAGGATAGTTGATGCCCCGTCCTAGGAAGATAAAGTCCTGGGTTTCGGCAAATTGGTGAGAGAGTTCGCCGATATAGCGTTCCTGCACCTCCAGGATGGCCTCCATTTGGGCGGGCAGTTGGCGTAAGCCTTCGACGATCGCCCCCAATCGCTCGGGCGTCAGGGTGCGACGCCGCACCGCTAAATCTAACGCCAAACAATAGAAGGCGACCAACTGGGCGCTAAAGGTTTTGGTGGCGGCGACCCCAATTTCAATCCCAGCGCGAGTGTCGATCAGGTCAGACACCATATGCCCCAGGGTGCTGTCGGTGCGGTTGGTGATGCCCAGCATCCGGGTGGCAAACTTGGGTTCTTGATCCAGCCGCCGCCGCTTTTCCATGTCTAGGGCTGACAGGGTGTCGGCGGTTTCTCCCGATTGCGTGACGCCGATGGTGAGGGTGTTGGGCATCAGCGGCGTGGGAGAATAGCGGAATTCGGAGGCATAGTGAACCTGGGTGGGAATGTCGGCCAGGTGCTCCAGCAGGTAGCGCCCCACCAGCCCAGCGTGCCAACTGGTACCGCAGGCCACAATTTGAATATGCTCTAGTTCCTCATAGAAGCGATCGGGTAAGCCCAGGCGCACAGGATTGGTTTGTGAATCGGGCGTCCATTCGGGATCGAGATAGGCTTCTAGGCTGGCACGCACCACCCCTGGCTGCTCATAGATTTCCTTCAGCATAAAGTGCTTGAAGCCCTGTTTTTCCACTTGGATGAGGTTCCAGTTCAGGGTTTGGGGATGCTTGCGCAGGCGATCGCCCTCAAAGCTATAGACCTCAATTCCCATGGGCGTTAGCCGAGCTAATTCGCCATTTTCCATGGTCAATACCACCTGCGTGTGGGTGACGAGGGCGGGGGTATCCGAGGCACAGAAGAATTCGCCTTGCCCAAAGCCCAGCACCAGCGGGGCTTGCTGCCGCACCGCAATCAACTCATCGGGAAAATCGACCGAGATGATGGCCAGGGCAAAGGCTCCCTCCAGGTCGTTCACGGCTCGCCGGGTTGCCTCAAAAAACACGGAGGAGGTTGGCATTTCCACTGCTAGCGTGCCTGCTTTCAATTGCTGGGAATACTCTGCGATCAGGTGGGGGATGACTTCGGTATCAGTATCCGAGCGGAACTCATGCCCTTTCGCTTTCAGTTCGGCACGCAGCTCACGATAATTTTCGATGATGCCGTTTTGTACGACGGCGATGCGTCGAGCCGTATCGGTGTGGGGATGGGCGTTGTACTCCTCAGGCTTGCCATGGGTGGCCCAGCGGGTATGACCAATGCCAACCTGCGCCGGATTCTCTCGCCCTGCCAGCTTTTCCTGCAAATTTTGCAGTTTACCCTTTGCGCGCACACAATGGATTTCATCCTCTAGGATGGTCGCCATGCCGGCTGAGTCATAGCCCCGATACTCGAGCTTCTGCAAACCTTCTAGCAAAATTTGGCTTGCCGCTTGCGTCCCGATGTAGCCGACAATCCCACACATACGCGACCTCCCACATCACCACAAAAAAGTTCACCCCATTGTAGCGGTAGGGCTTCCCTTCGTCAGGATATTCATCAAATCCGATTGAAGAACCCAGATAGCGTTTGTGCCCGCTGCTTGGGTTCTTCAACCGAATTTGGTATGAGCTGGAGGACTTGTACCTTTTGTTGAACAATGTTGAAAGGGGTGGGTGCAATGCGCCTTTAAAGCGTTGAGTCAGGATGGCGCAAGGTTTGCGTCATCCTTGCCTTGGGATCGCGAATAAATTAACCTGCCATCTTTTTTGAGCGAAGCGCAGCCGCGCTTCGCTCAAAAAAGATGCTTTTCTATTGAATCCAGAATCCTTAGGTGATTTCTGCAAAAGAATATTCCGCTAACAGAAGCGCTCCGTCATGCCCATGAAAATGGGCATCCATTGCAAGCCTATCGGTCATAGCCATTCAGCCTCCCTGGATTCCCGCGTACGCGGGAATGACGGGGGTATGTTCTTTCCCAGAAAACGCCTTAGCTAAATGTCCTGCCCCGGTGGATTAAGGTTTGGCATCGGACGGTGGCAGTGGCGGTGGCGGGGGCGGGGGTGCCTGACCATTGCCACCACCACCGCTATTCCCTACGGGGTTTCCGCCTTCGGTGTAGAGCAGGTCGCCTAGGGCTTCTGTCAAGGCTTTGGGATCCATGAACACCACCTTGGAATTGGGGCTGTCGCCGAGGCGATAGTTGGCATCCACATACTTTTGTGCCACGAGATAGCGCAGAATTTCTTGACTATTCGGACTGGAGCGTAGGGCTTCGGAAATCAGCTTCATGGATTGTACGGCCCCCTCGGCTTCTTCGATCGCGGCACGCTTCTTACCTTCGGCCTCCGAAATCGCGGCTTTTTTCTTACTTTCTGCGGCGCGTTCCAGCTCCATTGCCTCCATGACGGTGCGAGTTGTTGGGCGGCAGGGCAATACGCTCATCGTGCTACCGGTCCGGTCTACCCAGGAATTGGGCGATCG
>JBCBSL010000506.1:0-3829 GCA_039819145.1 Cyanobacteria bacterium J06638_22 | reverse complement strand
CTCAAACAAGGTTGTTTGAGCAGGTTGGGAAGCGCCTCTATCTAACCGATGCAGGACGAGAGCTCTTCACCACCTGTAAAGAAATTTTTCATCAGCTCGAGCAGCTTGAAATGACCGTTGCCGATCTCAAGGGCATGAAGCAAGGCAAGTTGCGCTTAGCGGTTATCACCACAGCTAAGTATTTTTTGCCCCGCTTGTTAGGCCCGTTTTGTCAGAAATACCCTGGGGTTGACGTTTCCCTCATCGTTACGAACCACGAGCGCGTCATCGATCGCCTCACCAACAACCAAGATGATCTCTATGTGATGAGCCAATTGCCTAGCAACCTCGATATCAAGGCACACCCGTTTCTTGACAATCCCTTGGTCGTAATTGCCCGTCATGATCATCCCCTAGCTGGGCAAAAGGATATTCCCCTGACGCGGCTCTGCGAAGAAACCTTCATCGTGCGGGAGTCGGGCTCGGGTACACGGCGGGCCTTCCAAAAGTTGCTGGATGAGCATGATCTGGATGTGAAAGTCCGATTGGAACTAGGGAGTAATGAAGCGATTAAACAGGCGATCGCCGGAGGACTCGGCATCTCGGTTCTGTCTCGCCATACCCTTACACCCGAGGGTTCCAACAGTGAGCTGACAATGTTGGATGTTCAGGGTTTCCCGATTCAGCGGCAATGGTATGCGGTGCACTTGGCGGGCAAGCAACTGTCGGTTGTGGCCAACACATTCTTCGAGTATCTCCAGGTGGCAGCACCAGAATTGGTGGAAAAAGGCACTGTGACGATTGCCTAAACTTGGTTCAAGGCAATCGGCTAGCGATCAAACGCTTACCGTCTGGATGGTTCCCCATACGAACCATCCAAACTTTTTAGATATAGCAATCCCAAATGAAGTGTGAACAGTATGCGGCTTAAGGCCGCATACTGTTCACACTTCATTTCACAAATCACTTGAGATCGCTATAGCGTGGGATTAAATGCTTTTTGGCTTGAGGTAAACGATCGCTGTCCGCCACACAATCGTCGGCTGATCGTAGTGATCAACCACACAAATGCACTGATTGTCTTGCCAGCGAATTTTGCCCGTAATCAGGTCATTCGTAATGAGCTTCAGTTCGACTTCCTGTTCGTCGCGCGTCAGGGTTTGAATTTGGCGGACACTCGGTAGTCCTGTTTCTAGTTCGGTGCTCATAATAGTTTCCGTTCGCTCTGAATGGGTTTTCGGTCGTTCTGGTACGGGCTGAACTGTTGCCAAGGGAAATGAGGTCAGCATACACAGAAGGATGGGGCGGGCGATCGCCCATCCGACCGATGCTACAGATTATCCAAAGATTTCTGTCGAGCCTGTGTCAGGTCGTCTCCTCTTCAAAACTAACGTGACTTTTCCCGTTCGTCCCATATTCTTCAAAGCATTTTAACCATGAAGACCAACTATCGGCTCCACGATGATGTGTATCAACGCCGCCGAGGGGATCCGAACTACATGGGCTGGATTGCTCGCGACAAGATCGCCGAAGATATTACCCAAACCTGGCAACCGCTGATCACACGACCAGCCTTTCCTTTTCAGGGAGAACTGTTGGATGTTGGCTGTGGTGCAGGCCATGTCAGTCTCTACCTGGCACAACGAGGCTATGAAGTCACGGGGGTCGATATCGCGCCGACGGCGATCGCCTGGGCGAAGGAAAACGCTGATGCCGAGAATCTTGCCATCCCCTTTCAGGTCATGGATGTGCTGACATTGGCTGACCTAGCTGATGCGTCTTTCGATATTGTGCTGGACGGACGCTGTTTTCATTGCATCATTGGGGGCGATCGCGCTCGGTTCTTGCAAGCAGCCCATCGCGTGCTGCGGGTGGGAGGTATTCTCACCCTTCGCTCCATGTGCAACGATGTGCCCGAAACAATCCGCCTCCAGGGAACGTTTGATCCCGAATCACGCTGCTTGATGCATGGTGATCTTGCAACCCGCTATATTGGCGACTCAAACGACATTCTCAAGGAGGTCATGCAAGCTGGGTTTACCCTCGTTGATGTGGCGCTGATTCCGCCAAAAGATGCCGAAGACTTTGCCGACTTGCAAGTGATTGCGGAGAAAAGAGGATAATAGGCAAAGCACATCACATCCAGGAGGGTTGCAGGCATGGGCATTGCCTTTCGGAAATACCACGGGTTGGGAAACGACTTCATTTTGCTGGACAATCGGCACCAGCCAGAGCCGCTGATCACCCAGGAGGATGCCATCAAGTGGTGCGATCGCCATTTTGGCATCGGTGCAGATGGGGTGATCTTTGCCCTCCCAGCCCAGGGCGAAACCGACTACACCATGCGCATCTTCAACTCCGACGGCTCTGAACCCGAGATGTGTGGCAATGGTATTCGCTGCATGGCAAAGTTTCTGGCCGACCTGGAAACCGCCGAAACGGGCAGCGCCCGTCCCAACTACCGGATTCATACACTCGCTGGGTTGATGGCGCCTCGGATGGAACCGAATGGCGAAGTGACTGTGGATATGGGCATGCCCTGGTTACTGGCTGAGGAGATTCCCACCACCTTGGCAGCCCCCGGCAGCAAAGTGATCGATGTGCCCCTGGAGGTCGCCGAAAAATCCTGGCAGGTGACCTGCGTCAGCATGGGTAACCCCCACTGCATTACGTTTGTTGAAGATGTGGCCGCCATCCCCCTAGAAACGCTGGGGCCACAGTTTGAAAACCATCCGGCCTTTCCCAAGCGGATCAACACCGAGTTCATCCAGGTAGTGCGTCCTGACTACCTGAAGATGCGGGTATGGGAACGGGGCGCGGGGGCGACCCTCGCCTGTGGCACGGGCGCTTGTGCAGCCCTGGTGGCTGGGGTGCTGAATGGGAAGTGCGATCGCAGCGCCACACTGGAACTGCCTGGGGGCAATCTCCACATCACTTGGAATGAAGCGGACCAGCACTTGTTTATGACGGGTCCAGCTGAGCTGGCCTTTATGGGTGAGGCATAAGGAGAATTCTGGGAAAGAAGTTACCTTTTAAGCCTTTGTCTTTCGACTGCGCTCAGGACACGCAACAACGAGCTGGCTGAGCGTAGCCGAAGCCAGCGGGTATATCCTTTCCGAGAAATCGCCTAAGTCCCGTTTTTTATCGGGAACCACAGCGGCACAGAGGAAACGGAGGTGTGTAATTTTCAGCCTCCGGTCTCTGTGGACTGATGTTTTGGGCGTCTTGAAGCCGTAACCGTAAATTATTCAGAGGGTGTAGAGTCATCCGCACAGTCGCAGCAGGTATGGGGAGCGTTTGCAGGTTGCGCCTTGGGCGGAACGGGGTCGTAGCCGCCAGGATGAAAGGGATGGCAACGCAGGACACGGCGAAGGGCGAGCCAGCTTCCCTTGAAGGGGCCGAAGCGGGCGATCGCCTCCATGGCGTATTGGGAGCAGGTGGGTCGAAACCGACAGGTAGGCGGAAACAGCGGTGAAATCAGCAGGCGATATAGCCGGATCAACCCAATCAAGACAAACTTCATCACTAACTCCGCAACTTCTGAGACCGCAACGGCGGCGTCCAGGGGATGGTGCCCGGTGCAGGCTCAAAGTCCTGGCAACCGATCGCCTCTTCCGACAAGGCTCGGCCAGGGTGCACCGTACACTTTAAATGATAATCCCCTGTGAAAAAGCGGCAGTCTGAACAGGGAATGCGGTGCATTTGCTTGGCGCGAGCAACACTATCCCGCACAAATGCCCACACATTCAACATCATCAAAATGACAAATCCCCATGCCACCAGGAAGCAGAGGGGAACCAGTAGTGGGCGGAGTGCTTGGAGAATTGGATAAAGCACACGCCTTCCTCCT
>JBCBSL010000505.1:0-3838 GCA_039819145.1 Cyanobacteria bacterium J06638_22 | reverse complement strand
CATAGCGATGATCCGTATCTTGGTGCGGCGATTGGCCTAATCGGCACTCCGTATCCGTGTTTTCAAACACGCTCTTACGCAGTTTGATGATTTTGGGGGGTGCAGAACGCCATCCAAAATCATCAAACTGCTTTGGTTTTCTGTGGCAAATGCGTAAGTCCTCTTGAAAAGATGGGTTCAGCGATATAACCGAGATCACCAAGACAAGGATTTGGGCGATCGCTCCACACCATCACAAATATTTCTTCAAAAGCGGGGCGAGTTTATCTCTGGCCGCTGGATTCGCTTTACCGAGGGGCGTGATGATGGCGTATTTCAGGGCATCGTGGGCCTCGGAGGCTGGAAGCGCTTCGCTCAGGCGGCGCACCGTTTCGCGGATCACGCGCTGCGCATTGACGGCGTTCTTTTGCAAATTGCCAATCACCATTTCGACAGTGACACTATCGTGGTCGGGGTGCCAGCAGTCGTAGTCGGTCACCAGAGCGAGGGTTGCATAGGCGATTTCAGCTTCACGCGCCAACTTCGCTTCTGGCAGATTCGTCATGCCGATAACGGTTGCATCCCAACTGCGGTAAAGATTGGATTCGGCTTTCGTCGAAAAGGCGGGGCCTTCCATGCAAACATAGGTTCCGCCCCGATGCAGCGAGATATCGGGCAAGTCGAGACTGGCGATCGCCTCTTCCAAAACCCCTGCCAGCCCCTTGCACACTGGGTCACCAAAGGAAATATGCGCCACCAGCCCCTCTCCAAAAAAGGTTGAGATGCGGTTGCGGGTGCGATCGATGAACTGATCCGGCAGAACCAGATCCAGGGGCTTAACTTCATCTTTGAGTGAGCCAACTGCCGAGGCTGAAATCAAATACTCCACGCCCAGGCTTTTCATGGCGTAGATATTGGCGCGAAAGGGTAGCTCGGAAGGCATCAGGGTATGGTTGCGTCCGTGGCGTGCCAGGAAAACAACGGGCGTTCCGTCCAGGTTGCCGCAAATAAGCGCATCGGAGGGAGACCCATAGGGCGTATCCACCTGAATCTCTTCAATATTTTGCAGGGCGTCCATTTTGTAGAGACCACTGCCGCCGATGATGCCGATTTTGAGATCTGTCATGGGGAGAAATCGCTTGGAAGGGCAATAGAAAATTGTGGCTCCACGGGATTGCGCATCCGCGTCTTGGGTCATCCCAATATCGGCTTAAAGGAAGCACGGGCTAGCAGCCAGTTTCCCACCCCGCAAGAACCTCCCCGATTCTACAATTCACACTCTTGCGCTCAGCACTTAATAAGACACAACGTTTTTTCTGCGCATTGCAGAATCCAAGGATGATGTTTTCTGAGAGGGGACGTGGTGCGCCCCCTCTCAGAAAACATCATCCTTGGATTCTGCAACCCCTTTTATGGATAGGACTTATATCAAGTCCGGTTAAATAGCCGTAAAACCCAACTATCATTTGTGCCCGCTGCGTTGCAGCGGGCACAAATGATGGCTAGAGAACGGGACTAACTTTGGCACGATAGAGGAGGCGATCGCCCTGCACATATCCGGTGTAGCGAACGCGCACCTGCTCACCAACTTGTGCGGTGCCATCCATCAGTTGGTGTCGGGTGGGATCGTAGGGAATTTCAGCCCCGACGGGGGCGATCGCTTCAATATCCCAGGCTTCCAGCAGCTCATCCAAAGGACGCAGTAAGGGCAGCAGGCGCTTAGCTGGCACATCCGGCTGACGTTCCAGAGAATGGCGGACAGTGGGCAGCTGCAGCAATAAGGATTCCAATACTTGCAATGTGGCTTGCTGAAAGTTCTGTTGCGATTGAGCAGCAGACGTTCGTTGAGCCGATTGGGATAACGTTGAGAGGCTGTCTACATTATCTGAGTCAGAGAAAGTGTCAATCAGCTCAGGTAATGGCATTTGGAGAACAGCGCTCAACCGTTGCAAAACTTCAACGCGCATTTGCTTTACATTGCCCTGCCGCAACTGGTTCACCTGCCACTTCGACACCTGAGCAGCACGACAGAGTGCTTGAAAACTCGGAATATCAACGGTCTGGAGGTGCGATCGTAACTGTTCTGTGAAATCAGAAGATGCCATGACCCAAACATTTCAGCACTAACATTTCATCTTAAAACCACTGGTAGCCTGTTTATGGAGCAGATTCCTCATGCACCTCATAAACAAAACGCAAGTCTTTACAAAGCGTTTCCAAGGGTTTTGCGAATGACTTTCATAGGTCTTCCTACCTTGTCGCGCTCAGAATCTCCAGTCCCTAGGCTTCCTCAGCTATATCACGTTCAATGCAAGGTGTTTAATACAGGCAAACAATTCCGTCAGGAATATAAATCGACATATAGATGGTTTTGTTATGGGGCTTGATGACATATTTCTTGATGAGTGCGATCGCTCAAACTATCATTCATATCTAACCACTCATTGAGCTTTACTATCACACCGAACAATAGGTATTTCCTCTCAGTATCTTTCTGGAATGACTAGGATTGATTTGCTCTGAAAGATACATACATAATGCAGAGAAAAGCGGACAGCCATAGCTATCCGCTTCATATCTAGGTTATGCGTTTGACGTCACTTTTCTCGCAAGTGTAGGGGCATAGTTGTATTGATGCCCCTAAGAACACATCCTATTGGCCATGGTCAACCATGCGATCCAAGTTCTGCTCAACGGAGCGAACAAAGCTTGCATCGTCCAGGCTTGCATCAGACAGGCGACCAGCATCGATAGCAGCTTCAATCAAGTCTTCAGCGGTGATTCGACCCGATTGGATGCCTGCAACAAAGACACCATAACCTGGTACACCTTCATCACCCAAACGACCTTGGTAAGCGAGGTGAGTCAGATTGAAGGGAGAGATACCATGCTCATCCTTTGCAGCTTCTGCGGCGGGTGCAAAGGCAGTCATAATCAAAGTTAAAGATAGGAGAGAAAGTGCGAAGCGTTTCATAATACTTGTCCTCCAAAAGGAACGATTGTGTGAGTGTCTTGATTCATTTTCAATACGAGTCAGAGAATGTTGTGGATGTAAAGTTATTCATCAATTCGTGAGCTAAATATTATCGACTTGCTTCATTGAATGATGAAGATCTGTAAAACAGATTTGAACGTCTGACCCATTTTTTAGAATCACTCAAGATACGATTGGGATAAGTTACTGGTTTTAAACCCTGGATTCTAGTCATAGAAAACTACGCGGAAGAGAGCCTCTTTTTAGGCTGAATACAAAAAACCCGAGTCCACTGTTAAGACTCGGTTTATCATTCATATTCGATTGGTTAGGCTGAGCTTTATCCTTCTATTGATTAGGTTAGGGTCGAGGTATTTGGTTCATGTCATAGCTGTGCTGCGGCTACAACGTCAACGAAGTCAAGCAGGATAACATCCGCTGCAAAAGCTTATTGATGGGCGATCGCCGTTAAGCATCGAAAGCCAAAGGTAAGAGCTGATTCATAAAGAGAATCTAACGATTGTCCAATCCCGTAGGAGATGATGCCCACGATCCGCCCCCATACACCCTCGTCTTTCGTGGCGTTGCTGACTCTATGCATGAAAGCAGAGCGATATGAATCGAAACGAAGTTTCAATTCATATCGCTTTTCAGCAATACCTCTTGCATAGCCTGCCTCTTTGCTTTGCTCGAAGTGCTCCGCTTGGGTCAGAGTTGCTTAAAAGCATTTTCGAGTCGAGTCAGCAGCAGCTCGCCGAAATGGTGTCCGGGCGACAGTGGTTTACCTTCAACTGACGTTTTACATCAAATCCGGTTGAAGAACCCGAATATTGTTTATGGCCGCTGCGTTGCAGCGGCCATAAACAATATTCGGGTTTTACGGCT
>JBCBSL010000504.1:0-3846 GCA_039819145.1 Cyanobacteria bacterium J06638_22 | reverse complement strand
CGGGCTAAGCCCGCCGCCCCTCTCTCTGGGATTTTATTTTCTGGCTGATCCCTAACTGGCAAAGTTTTGCACTAGAACTGAATTACAGTTCTTTGCAACAAAGGTTGTTTCACGATGAACAGCCCGTCTGCCTCGGAACCATCAGCAGAGCAAACCGCGCCTTATCCACCCCAGCGCCTTCCGGTGCGCTCGGACTTTCTGGTGTGTGGATTGGGGAGCCTAGGTCAGTATTGTGTTAGCGAACTGAAAGAGTTTGGGGTGGCTGTGAGTGGCCTCGATATTCAACGCCCCACCTTTAGCCAAAACGAGCATTTGCCCGAGTTACTGGAAAACTTATGGATTGGGGATTGTCGCCACCGCAGCGTCTTGGAAAAAGCGCAGGTGCAGCGCTATCGGGCGGTGCTGCTGGTAACGAGCGATGAACGGGTGAATATTGACGCGGCGTTTGCGGTGCGGTTGCTCAATCCCCATGCGCGGTTGGTGGTGCGCTCGGCGAAGCAAACCCTGAATGAGCTGCTGGAAGACCGTTTGGGGAACTTTGTCGCATTTGAAGCGACCCAATTGCCGACAACGGCCTTTGCGATCGCCGCCCTGGGAGATGAAAACCAGGGATTCATCGAACTAGAAGACCAACTCATCCGAGTGATCAAGCGACGGATTACCCCGGCCAACAAGTGGTGGGAACGGCGGGTGTTGCATGAGCTGAATACCTCTAATCGCCGCGTCCTCAGCCATTTTCACGCCGAGAAAGAGAATGAACGGGAATTTTATGCCTGGGAACCCGATGAGCGGTTAGCCATTGGCGATACGCTGACCTATCTGGAGCTGGGCGATCGCTTGAATTACACCTACCAGAAAAGCCAGGTTGCAAGCACGGCTCAAGCGGATGCAATGGCAGAAAAGGCCGCCATTGCCTGGCAAACCCGGCTGTCACTGCGCTATTGGCGCGATCGCTGGCTCAACCTATGGAATGCCACTGCCGAACATCAAAGCAAGCGGGTTGCCCTAGTTGTTGGGCTGATGGTGCTATTCCTGCTCGTGCTGGGCATGGGCGTGTTGCTGGGCACGGGCAGTCTGCGCAGCCCTCTCAAAGCCTTTTACGCCACACTCATGCTGCTCTTGGGGTCTTACGATGCGTTGGTACCTATCAATGAGCGCAGCGACATCCCTGCTTGGCTGCAAGTCATGCACCTGGGCTATACCCTGGCTGGAACTGCATCAATCGCAGTTTTGTATGCGTTGCTTACAGAAAGCCTGCTGGTCACAAAGTTTCAATTGCCCAAAAAACGGCCTCCCATTTCCAAACGCGATCACATCATTGTGGTCGGGCTGGGACGCGTAGGTCGGGGCGTCTCCCAGTTTTTCCTGAAGTTGAATCAGGCTGTCGTCGGCATTCATGAAGATGCCTTGGAGCCGACCGTGATGCCTGACTTTCCCATCGTCGTCGGCAATCTGGCCAACAGCCTGAGCCGCGCCAACCTAGAAACAGCACGGGGAGTCGTGATCTGTACCAACGATGAAATCGCCAACCTGGAGATTGGGATGATCGCCCATTCCTCCAACCCAAACTGCAATTTGGTGATTCGGACATTTGACCCCAGCTTCAGTGACAATGTGGATCAACTGTTGCCCTATGCCTCGGTTCTATGTGCCTATGAATTGGCCGCGCAGGTGTATGTGGCAGCCGCCTTTGGTGAGAATATCGCAACGTTACTCCGGCTCGATGGTCGCACCATCATCGTGACGGAATACAAGGTCGAAACGGGCGACACCCTAGAAGGGCTATTGCTGTCGGAAGTGGCCTATGGCTATGGGGTTGTTCCGGTGCTGCACCATAAGGTTGGGGATCCAGCTCCCACCTTACTCCCGCCGGACGATCGCCGCCTAGAGGTGGACGACGACCTCACCGTCTTGGCCAGTAGCGATAGCCTCCAACGCATTGAGCGGGGTATTCGTGCGCCGCAGACCTGGCGTGTGCGCATTGAACGCGCCAACTCCCCCGGTGCCGTTTTCGATGGCACCCGCGTTATCACTCGCATCACAAACCTAGAACCGCATCTGGCAAACGAAACGATGCACAATTTGCCCAGCGCTCTCCCTAAGCGGCTGTATAAGCATCAGGCATTGCGGTTGGTGCGATCGCTCCGCAAGTCCATGGTCACCGCCTATGTTGTCGGCGAAGAGTGATATCGCCTTACTCATTGAGATTAGAACCGAATGATTTTTGAAAGCCCCGCGTTGCGGGGCTTTCAAAAATCATTCGGTTCCACCTGAGCACGTAGCGCTAGATCGCCTTGCTCCACTAATCAGCGGTTGGCTCGGGCTCCTCATTGCCCTTGTCGTCTTTCCCTTCCTCTTCGTTCACCATCATGACTGCGGCCAGCCAGCGGCTCTCGGGGAAGCTATCGAGGATGAGGATAACGAAAAAGGTGAGGGGCATGGCCAGGAAGGCTCCGGTTCCCCCCAGCAGCCAGGTCCAAAAGGCAAAGGAAAGAAACACAACAGTGGGGGAAATGTTGAGCCCCTTGCTCAGTAAGGAGGGGGACAAGACGTTTTCCGCGAAGATATTGGCAGCGGTGAAGATAATCCCGACGGCGATCGCGCGACCGATGCCAAACTCTGCCAGTGCCAGCAGGACAGCCGGAATGGCGGCGAGGATCGTCCCAATGTAGGGCAGATAGCTGAGAAAGAACGTGAGGATGCCCCACAAAAAGGCGGAATCGACGCCCAGGATGAAGAGCAACACCGCCACGATCGCCCCAGTAACCGCGTTCACGATCGCCCGCAGACCAAACTGCTGAATGACGCTTTCTCCAAAGTCGGTCAGGCGTTCGACCTGGGGGTTGTTGGCCGTCCGCCGCAGTCGCCGCATCATGAAGGGGCCTTCTGCCACAAAAAACAGCGTCGTCATCAAGATCAGCGAGAAGTTGCTCACCAATCCCCCGATCGCCCCCAGAACGAGTTGCAGCAGGCGGGTAATGTTGTTGCCGTTGACGATTTGAGCAGGATTAACGGTTTCAATGCCCTGTTCGTTTAACCAGAGGGTGAGTTGCTCGATTCGGGTATCCAGCTGCCCCACATAGGTGGAGAGGCGTCCGGCCAAATCCGTCACGGATATGGTGAGGATGTAGGTGAGCAGCCCAAACCCAAAGGCCAAGCCAACCAGCATCACAATCAGCGCAATCCAACTGGGAAACCGCTGCCGCCGCAGCCAGCTATACAACGGACTGACCAGCAAACTCAGCACCAGGGCAAAGAGCAGTGGATTGAGAATGGGCGCCGCGATCCGCATCCCCAGCAGCAGAATAATGGTGGAAGCCAGGATGATCAGGATCTGACCGAGCGACGATTTGGGCGGTGCGTCTTGCATAGCGGAGGAGAAATGGAAGCCAACCGCATCCTCTCATAGGAGAGTGAGAAACGGATGCCCGCATTTTATAGCCTGACATATTGCATCTAAAGCTTTTAGAAGAGACCCAAGTGCATCATGTTCAGTAGGAAGCCTCGATTGCAGGCGGGTCACATTTGCCTTGTTGTTGTGCAGCGGGGAAATCGCCTCTCGCTTCGAGGGAAACTCCTACCCAAGCCGAGGTCGGGGCAAGTTAAGGTTGATCAGCAAACCGTAAGTCTTGAAGTATATGCGAATCTCGCAGGATTAGAGTGTAAGGAAGATCTATGAAACATACAATCGTAAGCACGCTGTCGATTACTCTAACTGTTCAAACAGCTCTTAGATTCATTCACTTCTGTTTTTTAACCAGTAGGCAAATAGAGGCAACGTTAATTTATAGACACGCTTATCGTTAGCCTCAAAAATGAGACCCTTGCTTTTCAGCTGCTTTAAGG
>JBCBSL010000503.1:0-3876 GCA_039819145.1 Cyanobacteria bacterium J06638_22 | reverse complement strand
GAGCCGGGAAGACTTGAGCAGGATTCTGGAAAGTGGAGCACCCCAGAATCTCTTCTTACCAATGCAAGCGTGTTACTCCTAAGGTAAAGGTTCCTTTTTTGTGCGTATGAGAAAAAGATAAGCTCCATTTTTTGCCTTCCCCCTTGAGATCCGTCGAGCGATTTATATCACCAATGCCATCAAATCAATCACTTTCAGAACAGACTCATTGGTTGGGAAGGCTCGATGGTTTTTGATCACTTTTCTGAGAGACATATTCATTGATTCGATGGCATTGGTGGTGTAAATCGCTCGACGGATCTCAAAGGGGAAGGCAAAAAATGGAATAATCCGTTGCCAATGATTGAGCCAGGATTTACTAATGGTGGGATAGCGCTCATCCCACCTCTCAGCAAACTCCACTAATCGCTGCTCAGCTTCACTTTCACTGCTACTGGTGTAGACGAGTATAGTGGACCCCAAAAACTGGACAGGGGGTTAAGCTCTGAACCACTGACCTTAAACAGGAGAGGTTCATGGCGAAGAAACGAAAAATTTATAGTGTTCAGTTCAAGGCAAAAGTTGCAATAGAAGCGCTGCAAGGAATCAAAACAGTACCGGAACTCGCCAGTCAGTACGAGATTCATCCAACGATGATTAATGGTTGGAAACGACAGCTACTAGAGAATGCGAGTGACCTATTTGAATCGGCAACGGAGAGTCGTAAACAAGAGCCAGATACTCAGGGACAAATCAATGAACTGTACCGTCAAATTGGCAAACTCAAGGTGGAACGGGATTTTTTAGCGGAGCGCTCAGCCAAATTGGGCTTGGAGAGCGAAAAGCCATGGTAGTGGAGCATCATTCCCAGTTGAGCATTGTCGAGCAGTGCCGACTGCTGGGCATCAATCGTTCGACGCTCTACTATCGACCAATTGAGCCATCAGAGGAGGAATTGACCCTGCTGAAACGGATTGACCAGCAGTATCTAGAAACGCCGTTTTACGGCAGTCGTCGGATGACGGCTTATCTCCGACAGCACGGCTATCACATCAATCGTAAACGGGTGCAACGGTTGATGCATCAGCTGGGCCTACAAGCGATTTATCCCAAGCCTAAGCTGAGTCAATCAAACTCGGAGCACAAGGTCTATCCTTATCTGCTGCGGGACGTTGAGATTATCCGAGTCAATCAAGTCTGGAGCACTGATATTACCTACTTTCCGGTACTCAAGGGACATTTCTATTTGGTCGCGATTATGGATTGGTACAGCCGAAAAGTGTTGAGTTGGAGGATTTCAAATACGATGGATGTGCACTTTTGTATCGCTGCTTTGGAGGAGGCGTTGTCCAGCTATGCTAAACCTGAGATCTTCAACTCAGACCAGGGGGCTCAGTTTACAGCCAAGGCATTTACAGAACGCCTAAAGCATTCTGAGGTCCGCATCAGTATGGATGGTCGAGGACGGTGCCATGACAATATTTTTATTGAGCGCTTATGGCGTTCTGTGAAATGGGAATTGATTTATATCAAGGCATTTGAAGATGGCCAGCAGTTAACTCAGGAGGTGAAAGATTGGTTTAATTTTTATAATCAGATTCGACCGCATCAATCACTCAAGTATCAAACACCGGATGAAATTTAGTAATTGCTCAACCCAGTAGCCAATCGTGCTGTTGTAAGGTAAGAGCGCGGGAAATGGCATCAAAGGCAGAAATACCCTGACGCTGTGCCGTATTAACAATAGAACGCACCAATGCGAACAATTCTGTTCCCCAATCCGAGCGAAATCCATAGGTGACCTTGCGAAAGACGACACTCCAGCGCAACGCTTGTTCACTCGCATTATTGGTGGGTGGAATCGTCTCATCGGTTAAAAAGAGCAACAGATGGTCACGAATTTTTTGGTAGCGTTTGAGCAAGCGTTGTCCATCATCCGAGGTGGGGGATAGATGCAAAATCTCTCGCAGAGAGCCTCGTAATCGAGAACAGTAGTGCTCAAATGTCGAGGATGCTAAAGTTCGTCGTCGTCGGTGTATGGCAATCGCTTTTAGGAATAAGCGTTTCATCCGTGGAGCAAAGAGCTCATCGCCTGCATCAATGGCATACTGACAATCTCTGAGTTGATGGGCCAGACACACTTGCCAGTCTTCAGCAGGGTGAGCCGCTTGAGCACTGAATAAATCAGACACCCAAATCTGAGGACGATGAGCGTCCATCACCGAATCAATCACCGTTTTGCCCCGAGTTGGACGAATCACATGCACACACACTTGGTCGTTCTGAAAGACCCATTCCCACTGATTTTGTCCATCGACACGCGCACTGGTCTCATCACTGCCCACTAACCGTGCTCGACGAAGTCGCTCCACAATGCTGTTCACCGGAGCTTCAAGCATCGTTTTTACCCGCTGCAAAAGATTGGCAATGGCTCCTTCAGAGATGCTCAATCCATACATCTCGGCCATTAACTGGCTCAGTCGTTGGTAACTCACCGCATGCCTGTAGCGCAGATACGTTACCCTAATGGCAACGCTCATACCAAAGGGAGAACCAGGTTCTAACCCCACAGGCACGGGTGACTCATAATGGGTTTGACAGCACTCACAGGTACCGCCGTAACGATGCACTTGAGTGACATACGGTTTCACTGGCGGCAACTCGATACGCTCGTATATCCCGATAAGCGTCTGCTTGGCTGCCTTCACCGCACTGCCGCAGTGGGGGCAGCTTTTTGCCTGGGCGACGACCGTTTGATCCGGACGGCGATGCAGTTCTCGTCCTCCACTTGTATGGTTCGGTGGCCTCGGGTCGGTTTCTGAAGACGACTCAGACTTGCTCTGGTTCGGTTTGAACCCTTTCGATGGCGGCATACTCGAATTGCGGGAGGTTTTCTTGACCCGTTTTTGCTTCAGCGTTTCGACGGCTGAGCGAAGCGTTTGCAGGTCGTTCCACAGCTCTTGAATGAGAGCATCCTTCTCTTCGTGACTCAGTCCATCCAGGGGCGGTAGTGCTGTCATGCAAAAAGCCTACCATCTTCTTCCACTCATCGTCGCTGGTCAACCCGGTTGAGCAATTACGAAATTTATTATCAATGAGATTGACTATGCTACTCTTTAGGACAGGTTGAAAGAGTAATACTTGTGTAGGATTTTCAGAGCTTAATAGCCCTGCCAAGTTGTCCGAAGGATTGGGTCCACTTCACTTTAACCATGTTAGGGTCATCCATCGACATCTGAAAAGTCCTCAATCGCCAAAGTCTTTGTCTGACCAAGGCTAGCGCATCTGCAAAAGTGGGTAGGTTCTTCTGATACCAGGCTGCTTGAGGCAGGACAAAAGGTTGTTGTTTTTGCACTTGGTCAGCCAGGGCAGTGACGATAGAAAACAGAGCCAACAGAGCAGGGGTTGTCCTAAGAATTGCTTTGTCAGACCACTGGCGCTGAGTTTCAACGCCAAGATGAGCCCGGACTTCTTCGAAGGTGACCTCAACCTGCCAGCGCATGCGAAACCACGTCAAGATTTGAATGGGCTCCGCATGCACGTCGGTGCATAACAATGCTTGGGGGGCAAAGCGTCCCTGTGGGTCTTGAATCAAGACCCATCGAATGGGAACGGCAGGCATACCTGTGTGATACCAAACAGCTGTTGATGAAACGAACTCAAGGGCGTCGTTTCCCTGTCCATACCAATCCTCCATGACAATCTGTTGCCAAGGGGTGTAGGGATTATCGATGAGATGATTAATTTTGGGTAGACGCTGACCAACGCTACGAGGACGTCCGATTGTTCCAGGACGCCGAGGGGGAGCCGGATCATAGAGTTGGGCATCTAATCTGAGTCGAGTGACCCTATCTACTGGAGTTGGCTTTTTCGCCACGGCTGCCAACAGCTCCAAGG
>JBCBSL010000502.1:0-3902 GCA_039819145.1 Cyanobacteria bacterium J06638_22 | reverse complement strand
CACTGCAGCGGGCGCAAACCATATTTGGGTTCTTCAACCGGATTGGATATCAATCGGTGCCCGATAAGTTGCTGAGGTTGTTGACTACCACAAATCAAAAGTCCGTTTTAGGCTTCTCTAAATCCGGTGTTCTGAGGGTGGCGGGCAGTTGGCTGCCAAGGGTGAGGCTGCGGGCGGCCATGAAGCTGCTGAGAGCTAGCCACAACAGCGTTGGGCTTTGGTAGTAATAGGCGATCGCCGCCAAAGGCATAAACCCCACCAAGGTTGCGATTAAGGAAGCATTGCGGAGGATGTTCCCTGCCGTTAACCCCAGGAAGTAGCCATCGAGCATGTAGGCGATCGAGCCAAAGCCCAGCACAGGAATAAGCCAGAACACGCTAGCCGCAACGGTGTCGATGACCGGATCGTGGCGGGTCAGCAAGCCGAACAGGGGACGGGGAACAGCAATGAAGAGAGCGGCGATCGCCACTCCCAGCACCAGGCTGGAACTTCCGGCTAGCTGGGTGAGGGCAACCAGCTTCCGCCGTTCGCCCTGTCCCCAAAATAGCCCGGCAAAGTTTTCGGTCGCAAAAGCGATGCCATCGATGAAGTAGGCAGCAAAGGTAATGACTTGCAACATCAGGGTATTGGCTGCCAGGGTGACCGTACCCATGATGGAGCTGAGGTTTGTGAACAGCGAAAAGGTGGTAACCAGGGCAAAGGTGCGAATGACAATATTGCTGTTGAGCCAGAAGGCAGCTTTGAGCGCTGTCGGTTCCAGCAGACGGGGGGCGATCGCCCGAATTTGTGCCCCATTCCACTCGCTAGCAACGAAGACAATGCCTGTTAGTAGCATGGCGTATTGACTGAGTGCCGTTGCGGCTCCTGCCCCATAACTGGCCCAACCCAGGCGCACAATCAGCCAGTAGTTCAACAAGACATTGGTGCTGTTGTTAATCACAGATAGAACCAGTACCGCGCGACCCCGCCCTCGTCCCAGAAACCAGCCCACCAGCACAAAATCGAGCAACGCGGCGGGTGCGCCCCAAATTTGGGCATTGAAGTAATCTCGCCCCGCTTGCTTCACCTCTGGTGTCGCCTGGAGGATCCAAAAGCCCAATTCCCGCAAGGGCTGCTGCAAAGCCAGAATCAGCAGCCCAACGGTGAGGGCGATCGCCCCATTCCGCAAGCCAGTCAGCCACACTTCCGCCTCATCGCCGCGCCCGACAGCCTGCGCCGTTGTTCCCGTCGTTCCCATCCGCAGGAAGCCAAACGTCCAGTACAGGTAGTTGAACAGGATCGTGGCGAGCGCCACCCCGGCCAGGTGGCGAATATCATCCAGGTGCCCCAAAAATGCGGTGTCGATTAATCCTGCCAGCGGCACCATCAAGTTTGACAGCACGTTAATAGCGGCCAGGCGAAAGAAGCGATCGCCAAACTCAAACCGTTCTCCCCAAATTGCTCGCAAATCGCTCACCCTGCTTGTTTCGTTTTTCCTCAATAATCAGCACTGACGCAAACCTCGCGTCATCCTGACTAAATTCATTGATGGTGTGGGGGCGATGCCCCCACACCATCAGCCAAATGCATAACCTCAGCAATAATCATCCTTTAGCCACACCATAAGTGAAACGAAGGATTAGACGTACATTTGCCGTAACGCTCCAGTGTAGACTGAATCATAGACGTACCGAATGGGCTGAAGGCTTATCCACTCTTTGTTTCACGCAGTGGCTCCATGCCGTCTTGCCTCCACCCTACCGTTGCTATTGTTCCAGATTGCACACCTAACCCGACGGATTTAAGAGGATTTTGAAATGGCGGATATCGTAGATATTGCAGTGGGCGCAGATGCGTTTACAACTCTGGTTGCAGCGGTACAGGCAGCAGGGCTAGTCGAAGCGCTCAAAAGCCCCGGCCCCTTTACGGTATTTGCGCCTGTTGATGATGCGTTTAACGCTCTACCCCCTGGCACTGTGCAAACCCTGGTGCAAAACCCGCCGCAATTGGGACGTATCCTCAAGTTTCATGTGGTGTCTGGCAAATATAGTCGCGCCGACCTCGCCTCAATTGATAGCCTCACATCCCTGGAAGGCTCACCGATTCCAATCAATTGCAATGGCGTGTTTGAGGTGAAGAACGCCACGGTGCTGACGCCAGACATTGAAGCGGATAACGGTATCATCCATGTGATCAACCGCGTCATTTTGATGGGGTAGATATCAACCCAAAGAGCAGAGAGAAATTGGGTAGAGTCGGGTGAATGCTAGGAGTCTTTGTAGACGTCCGAGCTGTCGCCCGCTTCGCCTATGGGAATCCGACGCCCTATTTCAAACCAAGTTTTTGGCAGCCGCCCGATCGCCATCGCCAGAACAACGACGCACTCAACACTAGCGTAAACAGGATGGCAGCCATCCATCCGCCCAACACTCCGAAGCCGAACTGGGGCAATCCATCCACAAGCCCTTCCCCTTGAGCGAAGGTGAGGATGTGGGTCAACGGCACAAAGCCAAGCCAGCTCAAAAGGACGGCAATGAGGCTCGGCAGCTTAACATCGCCCGTTCCCTGGAGGCAGAAGGCACTGCCAATATTCAGTGCGTTAAACGCGTTGTAGGCGACGGCTAGCCACAGCAAGGTCTGACTCAGGGTGATGACCGCTTCGACCTGCCCATCGGTTGTGGTGACGAAGAGTGGCACTAGCCATTGCCCGTTGAGCGCGAGCAAGACATTCACGGCAATGGCGTAGATGATGCATAGGGCGATCGCCACATTGCCCAAGCGCTTGGCCCAGTGACGGTTGCCCGCTCCAATCGATTGCCCGACCAACGTCGTTCCCGCCTGCGCAATGCCCAGGGTCGGCATGTAGGCTGTCGAAGTCAGCATCATCACAACCTGCGTGGCCGCTCCCGGCACAACGCCGAGTTTGACCTGCATGATTTGGAAGAAGGCAATCCCAGTCAAATCAGCGGTCATCAGGAATCCGAGGGGGATGCCCGAGGCGAACAGATAGCGAATCATTGGCCACTGGGGCTTCCAGATTCGGTGAGATTGGAAGTCTCGACGCATCTCACGGCTTAGGAACACCCAGAGGAAAAGTATCATGCCAGCTATGAGCGAAAGGGTGGTCGCCCAAGCGGCTCCCGCCATGCCCATACCCAACTGAAACATCAAACCCTCGTTCAGAACTACGTTGAGCAGGGCAATGGCGATTGAAACCCATAGCGTAATCGTCGTTTTTCCAATGCCGTTGAAGAAGGCGATCAGTCCCAAATTAGTAATAGCGATCGTCAATCCCAGGAGACGCGGCGTCCAATAATCGATGGCCAACTGCTCAACCGCTGGCGAGAACTGAAACAGCCTAAGCAGCTCAGCGCCTGAAAATGCGAGCAAAATGAACAGCGGCGTCAGCAATAACGCACTCCAACATCCGGTGCCAACGGCTTGAGCTGCCTGGTGAGATTTGCCTTCTCCGTAGGCTTGAGCCACCAAGGTTTGCACATACATGCCGACCCCGCCAAACAAGATGAACAATACCAGGATGAGGAAGTAAAGTGCTCCCATAGCGGCGATCGCATCGGTCGAGAGACGTCCAATAAACCAGGAATCCGTCAAGTTCAACACCGCTTGAACCCCACTACTGAGGAACAGCGGAAACGCAAGCCGCAAGATGCCTCGATAATCCACGCGACGTTTGCCCCGCCAGTCAACTCTTGCAGCAGGGAGGAGTGATTCAGTGTGATAAGTCATTGTTCGGCGGTTTTTAACGCGTTCTTAAATCGACAGTTCAGCAGACAAATCAAGTATGCAGAAGGCTGAACCTCGGCATCTTGCCGCTTTCTCCGATTTTTTGCACATTCTCACTGACATCAAATCCCATTCAAAAACCCAACTCTATGTTTGCGCCCGCTGCAACGCAGCGGGCG
>JBCBSL010000501.1:0-3918 GCA_039819145.1 Cyanobacteria bacterium J06638_22 | reverse complement strand
TAAGACGTGCTGCTAGATCAGAAACATGAATTTCTAGCTTATGTCCGTTCGGATCTGTGAAGTAAAAGGATGCCCCCTCTGATCGATTCTCCTGCCAACTCTGCACCCCTGCTGTTTGGAGCTTGTGAACCATCGTTTCAAAATTTGCCGGAGAAACCGTGAACGCGATATGGGTATATTCCGGCAGGGCTTGCTCCCGTACATGGGGTTCCATAATCAGCGCTAGCCACATCTCTCCCGCCAGCATGTAAGCCCCTTTCGGCCACTTTGCCACGGGTCGGCATCCCAACACCTCGGTGTAGAACGCATAAGATGCTTCCAAGTCTTTGACAGACAGGGTGATATGGTTGATGCCCGTAATCATGGACGGTTCTCCTGGGATGAGAAAGTTTGGAAGATTCTCACGCATCGTTGGTCTTGTGCTTATTGGAGTCTAGCGGTGGTTTGTGAATTGCCACACCAATCATCACGAGTAAGATACCGAGGAGATCTCTCGGCGTTGGGATCTGACCCAGCACAATGGCACCCACGATGGTTGCCGTCGCAGGCAACAAGGCAAGTAAAAGGGCGAAGGTGTTGCGTGGCAACCGAGCCATCGCAAGCTGGTCACAAATGTAGGGGATGACGGATGAACTCACCCCAACCCCAATCCCTGCAAGGATGAGCGCAGGGTAGGAAAAAGCGGCGATCGCCTCAGAGAAGCCAATGGGCATCACAAAAATGAACGCGGCTGCCATAGCGGCACCCAAACGCCCTACCCCTTCTCCGGCTCCTTGTCGTGCAATGCGGTGCCCCAGCACGATGTAGGTCATGAAGAGGAGCCCGTTCACAATGGCATAGGTCAGTCCCAGTGGATCGCTAGACCACCGCACATCGGTCAGAATCAGGACTCCCGTGATCGCCAGTGATAAGGCAACGTAGTTGTGTACCGATCGCAAGCCAAACAGGGCGATCGCAATCGTGCCAACAAACTCGATCGCCGCGACTAAACTTAGGGGCAAACGGTCAATGGCCAAGTAAAACGAGCTGTTCATCAGCGCCAAACATGCACCCAGTAAGAGCAGCAAAACCACAACGTCTCGACTGACTGAGCGAAACGTTTTCCAGGGCTTTGTCCATAGGGCAAAAATCAATGCGGCACTGGTAATGCGAAACCAGGCCACTCCTAAGACACCAATCTGCTGAAAAAGCAGTACGGCAAATGAGGGGCCGAGATAGTGAAAAATCGCACTAATAATGAACCAAAGATGCGGTGGTGCGGCTTCCACCCTAGACACGAAAACTCTTGGTAATTTCATGCATTTCTTGGTATTAAATGCACTGATGGTATCAACGTCTTCTTGATGGTTGTATACGGCTCTAAAGGTAAATTAGAGTTTTTGCCTAAGAAATAGAGGAAATTATGAAAAAACGCCTTCGTCTACAAAAAGCGAAGTTAGACAACGTAGATATTCAATTGCTCTATGCATTGAGAACCGATGCCAGAACATCTATTGCAGACCTAGCGCGATCGCTCAATATGTCTGCGCCCAGCGTCTCTGAACGTCTCCGTCGGCTAGAAGAATCTGGAGTTATCCAAAATTTCACCATTGAAGTTGATCCAAAAATACTTGGCTATTCTTTAGCTTTCTATATTCGAATTCGTCCCTTGCCGGGACAACTCGAAAGAGTCGTTTCTCTGATTGTGGATATGGAAGAAATTGTAGAATGCGATCGCGTTACAGGAGATGATTGTTTCATTGCCAGGGCATATGTCAAATCGGCTGAAGAATTGGAACCGATTATTGATCGGCTAATTCCATATGCTCAAACCAATACATCAATGATTCAATCATCACCGATCAAGCGTCGATTGCCTCCTTTGGTGGAGAATGTTTAAAGCTGTATCAGAGCACTGTCAGGATTATTTTAGGAACGAATCAAACTTTATTTCGGCGACTGATTGAAAGCCCTTTAATCAGGGCGCGATCGCCCCATCTACCAAGTGTTGTCCCACCCAACCCGTCCGCACGTTAAAATACCTGCGATTCCTATCAATGAATGTTATGGACTATCGCGAAGCCGGAGTAGATGTGGAAGCGGGGCGAGCGTTTGTGCAACGCATCCAATCCCTGGTGCATGGAACCCATCGCCCTGGTGTTTTGGGCGGTTTGGGTGGATTTAGCGGCATGTTTGAGGTGCCCAGCGGTTACCAGGAGCCTGTTTTGGTGTCGGGAACGGATGGGGTAGGCACGAAGCTGAAGCTGGCACAAGGGCTGAACCGCCACAACACCGTGGGTATCGATCTGGTTGCGATGTGCGTCAACGATGTGCTGACCTCGGGAGCAGAGCCCCTGTTTTTCCTGGACTATCTGGCGACGGGCAAGTTGAATGAAGACCAACTAGCCGCGGTTGTCGAAGGCGTGAGCGTGGGTTGTCGGCAGGCAGGCTGTGCCTTGTTGGGAGGCGAAACCGCTGAAATGCCTGGATTCTATCAACCTGGAGAGTATGACCTGGCTGGCTTTTGCGTGGGAATTGTAGAAAAGCAGCAGATTGTGGATGGGGTGCAGGTGCAGGTAGGTGATGTGGCGATCGCCCTCCCCAGTAGCGGCATCCACAGTAACGGCTACAGCCTCATACGCAAGATCCTTGACACTACCAACACTGGGCTAGATGAACGTCCAACTTTGCTCCAAGGCGAAGCCCTGGGCGACGTCTTGCTAAAACCCACGCAGATCTATGTGAAGCCTGTTCTGGCCACACTGCGCTCAGGGATTTCGGTACATGGCATGGCTCACATTACTGGAGGCGGTTTGCCAGAAAACTTGCCTCGTTGCCTGGGCGAAGGCCAATCGATACAGGTCAATCTGCAAAGCTGGACTGTGCTGCCAATTTTTGAATGGTTTCAGGAAATGGGGGCGATCGCCCGTCCCGAAATGTTTAACACCTTCAACATGGGTGTGGGATTTGTAATGCTGGTTCCCCCCACCGAAGCCGCCTCAGCCCTAGCTTGTTTACAGAAAGAGGGCATTGACGCTTGGACTCTCGGCGAAGTCATTCCTGGCAACAGTGACGTCGTCTTTTCCGAGTAACCCCAAATGTAGGGTAGATACCGCCCACCTTTCACCAAATGTAGTGGAAAACAGAGTTATACAGCTCTGCTTGAAGAATCCTCAATGCCATCAGACCAACGAATTGAAGCATAATGAGAGCGATCGCCCCTTCTAACCCATGACCAACCCTCCATCCAAACCCACACTCTGGCAACAAAAACCTTGGTGGTGCCAACCCTGGAGCATTGTGCTCACTGGCATCACGATCCCCTCAGCTGCATGGGTGTTGACCCATCGCTGGTGGATTCTCGTTCCGGTTACATCTGGGATATTGCTATGGTGGTTTGTCTTCCTCTACTTAGTGCCGCGCCAATATGCGGAACTGGCGAGTGAGTCAGACAATCCAGATTGAGTCGCAGTGTGCCTGCAAAAAATCGAACATCTCAGCACGGATCAATCTCAGGCAAAAAGCTCTGCTGGGGTTAATGCAAATTGGGGCACGACAGTCGATTGAATCGGTTCTGTCCCGCTATAGACAGCGTCTTCGTAGAGACCATCGACCCAGCGGCAGAGCGTCACCTGTTGGGCTTCGGGATCGACAATCCAGTATTCCGCGATGCCCCGTGCGGCATATTCCGTATGTTTGTAGCGGTAGTCGCGGTCTCGATTGGCCTGACCGGGGCTGACGACCTCGATGGCCAGGGCAGGCGGCGGCATGTCGCGGGTGAGGGTTGCTCGAGATGTGCCTCTGACAGCGGCTTTTGACTCTTCGGTATGCACCAGCAAATCTGGAATCCGGCAAGTTGCCCGTCGCCCTGAAACTTCAATTTCAGTTCCCCATACGACCCAGTCTGCCGGGAGGTATTGCACTAATTCCAGGAGAAGT
>JBCBSL010000500.1:0-3928 GCA_039819145.1 Cyanobacteria bacterium J06638_22 | reverse complement strand
AGTTTCCCAGGTGATGCAGGAGTTGGAGCTACCGGGTTGGCTCCTGGATGAAATTCCCGAAGACAAAGGGGCGATCGCCAAAACCTGGCTGGAACTCTATGCCAATGGAGATGCCCTGTCGAGCGATCGCATCCATGCCATTATCGACCGCGCTCGACTGCACCAGAGCCTCCTGCACGAGGCGCTGCTAGGAGCGGACAAAGTCGCCCCGCATTAAGCGCAATCCCCTGAAAAGCAATCCTCTGAACATCAAACGGTGTAAACCCAAGCTCGGTTCTGGAGCGCTTACACCGAGAAAGTTTCAAACACCGATCGCCCCTCATCACGAGGCGTCAGGCTCTACGAAAGTAGAGAGGAGAAACGGGCACAGAATGTAATGGGCTCAGTACAGGGCAAAAAATAAACCCCAGCTAAAGCCTTTAATTTTGGGTAGCGCGGGCACCGCCCGCGCTACCCAAAATTAAGAGCTCTCTGGTTTTTGTCCTGTACTCAGTGCAATGGGTTGCTCCGATATAACTCAAACCTGGACAGATTGATGCTTGGCTAAAATTTAAGTTTATGGGAATTGAATTGTCAGTTAGAATTTCTGTGCTACTTTGCAGGGAACATGGCATCATTCCTTGATCCGGCCTCTTTTTCTCGATGACGAGTTGTCAGGAACTTGATAGCGAATCGTTAAAAATCCGTTTGGGCTATAGCGTTAGAAACATCGCTGTCTTGAAGGATGAACATGAGCGGTCGGCTCTCTCTGGCACACCACTGAATCTATCAAAACGTTCGATTTAAAACATTTGCTCGAATAGATATCCGCTACATCGGTTCAAACTCAGATTGCCATTCCTCGTTACATTCCGTTCATCGCTGTCATCCCGTTCATTCTGGTCATCACTTCTGTTTAGTCACTTCTAATTTTCATCATGAGTGAGCAACATCCTGCTGAACCCAACGTCAATGCAAACGACGCCCCAAACAGCTCGGCCAATTGGTATTCCGGCTGGGAAGACTTTGCAGATGCCGCCGAAACTGATGGGGATGTTGCATCCTCGGATGCATTCCCACCCTCAGCCGAGCAGGAATGGAATCCTATTAATCCACCGAATGCGATGCCCGTGAGTGCGCTGGAGCAAGCGGATCAGGTCCTAGCCGATTTGCATGGGGGGGCATCGGGTGCGGCGTCGCCATCGCCATCACCGGCCCAAACACCTTCTGATAAGGAAATTGACCTACCCAATTGGTCAACCCGCACGCTCCCCCCCCAGTCGTCGGTCACAGCAATGAATCCACCCCTGCCTATGAACCCGAGTGGCGCAAATCGCGCAGGTGATGCACAAATGTCTGATGCAGCGGTGCCGCCTGATGTCGCGGAACTCGTGAGCTTGATTCAAGAGCTCAACCAGTGCAACAGCGCGCTGCTGGATCGGGTGGCGCACCTGGAAGATGCCCTGGAACAGGCGCAGGCTAATGAGGGCGATCGCCCAATACCGCCAATGACTTTCCCTCGCAGCGCCGGAAACGTGCAGGCTTCGCCGTCTGCCGAACAAGTTGCCCAGGTTTTCCAAGAGCTAGAAGGGGCGCACCAAACGACCCAGCGACAGCAGATTTTGATCGAAACTCTGACAGAGCAATTCAATCAAAGCCAACAGCGCGTTGCCCATCTAGAAACCGAAGGCGCTAGCCTCCAGCAACGGGTTCAAGCACAAAGCCAGCAGTTGCAGCAGAGCGAGGCCACCTGCCAGGATTTACACATGCGTTTGCAACGGCAGCAGCGCTACACCCTGCAATTCAAAGCGGCCTTGGAGCGTTGCTTAGAAGTGTCGAATCCAGCTCAGCCTAGTCCTTTATTGACTCAGGGAGCGATGGCGCAGGGAACGGCAGAGCTAGACCCTGGAGCTACAGATGCTGGGGCGATCGCTGCCTTCGCAGTACCCCCTCCAGCACCTCGGGTACCGCAAATTCAACCATGGTCGGCTCCCACTGCCCAGCGCGGCTTGCCCACCAAACTCGACACCTTCCTCGGTACCTCCCTGCCTGCTGATCTCACCCCTCCGCCGGAACTGCCCGCTTCCCCCGCTACAGGCGCTCCGGTCGCAGGCACACCTTCTATCAATGCTGCTCCTTCGAATGCCGTGCCCTCGCTGCCACCCCACTTGGCTACAGCGGATCCATCCACCGCTGCGACTTGGCAGAATGATCCCGAGGTGCAGGCGTCATCCAATGCCTTGCAAGCCGCGGCGATGGAGTTTCGTTCCTTGATTACCAATTTGCTCGGGGGCGAGGGGGATGCACCGTCTACCGCTGCTGAAACCGGCCACCCCCCGCACGTGCCATCTAGTGACCCACCCAACCATCCCTCGACCGCACAAACCGTTAGTGCGTCCCAGTTAGCCCAGGAAAGTGCCCTCCCTCCTGCCCCTCCGAAGCCGCGTCTATCGATGCCCAAGGAAATTTTCCAGCAGGCGGCCAATGCGGTACAAGCCGCAACGGAATCAGATTCCCCCGATGTGCAAACCCATACGGGCACAACTCCCGCGCCACGGGTCTATCCGTTCCGCCCGCTGAAGAAAATTGACTCGGTTGCAGCGGTTGACCTTCCGACATTTCCGCATCCTGGTTGAACCTGCACCCCGTTTTCCCCGCTTCTCCTATGACCTCTTCAACACCTCAACCCCCCGCCCTGAGCTTGACCGGCTCGCGGCAGCTTACTGCCTGGTTGTTGGAACAAAACCTGAGTCTTGCCTTCACAACCTACCAAGCGGGCAAATTCTTTTTGATTGGACTCCAACCGGATGGTCGCCTGTCGGTGTTCGAGCGCACCTTTGAGCGTTGCATGGGGTTGTGTGTTCACCAAAACAGCCTGTGGCTTAGCACCCTCTATCAGTTGTGGCGGTTTGAGAATGCGTTGGAGCCGGGGCAAACGCATCAGGGCTATGATGCGCTCTATGTGCCACAGATGAGCTATGTCACCGGGGATTTGGATATTCACGATGTCGCGGTTCCAGAGCACGAGACTGCCGGAGCCCCCCCAATCTTCGTCAATACCCTATTTGGCTGTCTCGCGACGCCTAGCCTAACCCACAGTTTTATCCCCCTCTGGCAACCCCCGTTTCTATCGAAGCTGGCGGCGGAAGATCGCTGTCATCTCAATGGTTTGGCCCTGCGAGAGGGGAAACCCCGCTACATGACGAGTGTGAGCCAAAGTGATGTGGCTGATGGCTGGCGAGATGTACGGGCACGGGGTGGATGTGTTCTGGATGTTGAGACGAATGCCGTGATTGCGGCGGAGCTGTCGATGCCGCACTCGCCTCGGTGGTATCGCGATCGCCTTTGGCTGCTCAACTCGGGGACGGGGGAGTTTGGCTATCTTGACCTAGAACAGGGACAATTTGAGGCGGTCACCTTTTGCCCAGGGTATTTGCGGGGGCTAGCCTTTCATGGGGATTTTGCGATCGTTGGTTTATCCGAACCGCGCCACAACAAGAGCTTTCAGGGATTGCCATTGGATGATGCCTTAGCTCGCAAGGGAGCCGTTCCCCGCTGCGGACTGGCTGTGATTGACTTGCGCAGCGGTGATCTGGTGCATAGCCTCCGCATCGAAGGAGTGGTTGAGGAACTCTACGATGTCCAGGTGCTACCAGGCATTCGACGACCAATGGCGATCGGCTTCCGCTCCGATGAGATCCGTCGCATTATCTCCATTGGCGATCGCGCTGATTGATAGCGTGGGCAATAGTTGGGTTCTTCAACCAGATTTGATATAAGCCTTGTTGCTCAGGGCTTACGCAGTTTGATGATTTTTGGGGCACACCGCGCCCTAACAACCATCAAACGTCTTTGTTTTTTCGTGTCCAATGCCTCAGTCCTATGGATGGAATCAACACTGATGCCATTCACTGAATTGTTAAGGGTAAATTAGCTATTTCTTAACAAT
>JBCBSL010000499.1:0-3933 GCA_039819145.1 Cyanobacteria bacterium J06638_22 | reverse complement strand
GATGCAAGGGTTTTTGATGGTACTTAAACCTTAGTCCATTACCGAATCCATGCTCCTTTCATGCAACAACGCCGTTTGGCTCTCCCCAGGTTTGCCTTTTGCAGATCGGTTCTCCACAGGTATGCCCCTTGCAGTTTGGCTTCCATCAGGTATGCCCCTTGCAGTTTGGCTCCCTCTAGGTATGCCTCTTGCAGTTTGGCTCCCACCAGGGTTGCCTCTTGCAGATCGACTCCCTCCAGGTATGCCTTTTGCAGATCGGCTCTCACCAGGAATGCCTCTTGCAGCCTAGTTCGACTTAAATCTAGGCGCTGCACATCATAGTCTGTTTTTCGGCGTCCAATAACTGTTAAGGCACTCTGAATATCTTGCGGGATAGACGATGTTTGGGGATTCTCAAATCGAGCTTTCTCGCGAATGAAAGATGTTAAAACTTCCATCACAACTGGATGATCTTCTTTTGAGTCTTTCGCAATGCGTTCCAATAGGTAAATCCCGCCGAGCCTAACTTCTATTTGTTCGTCGGCCAGCATTTTGACGGCTTGCCCGAAGCGCTCAGAGACTTGGCGATCCTCTGTAATCTGAAAATTTCTCCAGGCTAGATACGCTGTCGCAATGAAGCCTAACCCACCTAGGGTTTGCAATACCTTTAGAACCATGTCCCAGCTCGCAATGGTCAACTCTTCTCTCTCTTTTGGATCGCTGACACTCTCGTGACCATCCCAATTCGGGGCATACCACAACAGAAGTGCGGCGATCGCCAAAACGAGTGCTCCCAAGAGCCAAGGCAGTCTTTTACTTTGCCCTTTCCTGAACTGTTCCAACAGGTTTCTAAGGTAGGAGAAGCGTCGCATTTCGTGGTTCCGGCACCTCTACAATCCCGGTCAGTATATACGCATTTCGGTGGAAGGGCGATCGCTCTACGGCACATCCTTCCCGTTTATAGACACGGGATGCGCCAGGGATAGGTCGGCAAGCAAGGAAGCGACTAAAGTTTCAAGCTTATGGTACAATTGTACCATTCTTGAGTGGGTGTCCATTGGTTGGATCTTCTCAGGGATGCTATCTGCCACCAGTTCGCGCAACGTGAATTCGAGTACAGGGACTAAGACACATTCAGGAGTTTTTTCTTAGCTTATTTACTCTGAGGTTGAGAAATGTCCAATTCATCAAGTGCAATTGTTGGTACAGGCATCAAGACTAGAAAGTTTACACATCTAAAAGCAGTCCTGAGAGACGTTTTAGTGACTCCAAAACGCCGGAAAACGTTCTTCAGAAAGTGGGGGATGAAAATTGCTCGGGCTTTAATCATCTCATTGACAGTCGGTGTCGTGGTTGATTTGCTAATCGAGAGTGGTAGTTGGGTTTTGGACTCTCTAGATGAAGTAGGACAGAATGACCCTGGCGAGCTTTCAGCTGCGATCTCAGACCCTGATGTGCTGTCAGACCTATTACTAAATCCTGAAAACTTTGAAGAGATTGTTTCCCAGCCTGAGGTTCTTACCGAACTACTTAGCATTCCTGAGATTTTTGCTGAGGTTGTGGAGAATGAGGCAGCATTTGCCGAAGTAATTGCTGAACCTGAAATCTTCAGTGCCATTGCAGCAAACGAGGAAATCTTCTCCGCATTAGTTGCAGAGCCCGAGGTTATCGCAGAGCTGGCAACGGAGGCTGATACATTCAATGCATTGATACGGCAGCCTGAGGTAATTGCATTTTTAGGTCGAAATCCTGAGAGCGTTTTGGCGATTCTCGGCAACGAGGCTGCAACAGTAGCATTGGCAGAACAACCTCAGCAGTTTGTTCAACTGATAGATTGTCTAGAAGCAACAAGCATAGTGTCACCAGCCACTGTGTAAGCTCTGTGTAAATTGATCGGAAAAGCAAGCGCCCCAGCCCAAGGGACTGAGGCGCTTTTCGTAGTCAAACCATCGCTTTGATGGGATTTAGTCGCCAGTGGTCGCGCGGGCGGCGGCTGCTTCGTCGGGGTGGATGCCGAGGCGGGTAAGGTTGATGCGGCCACGTCCGTCAATTTCGCGGACTTTGACCACCAGCTCTTCGCCGACGGAGACCTCATCTTCTACTTTGCCAACACGATAGTCGGCTAGTTGGGAGATGTGGATCATGCCCTCCTTACCAGGAAGGAACTCGACGAAAGCGCCGATGGGGATGATGCGAGTGACTTTACCCACATAGACATCGCCAGCGGATAGCTTCTTCGTCATGCCTTCGATGATGCCGCGGGCTTGCTGCGCCTTGGCTCCATCGGTGGAGGAAATGGTGACGGTGCCGTCATCGTCGATATCGACCTTCGCGCCCGTTTGCTCCGTAATGCCCTTGATGGTCTTACCACCGGGGCCAATGACCAGACCAATCATGTCGGGATCGATCTTGATGGTGAGCAAGCGGGGTGCAGAGGGAGAAAGCTCCTTGCGGGGTTCCGAGAGAGCCTCATTCATCTTGCCCAGGATGTGGAGCCGCGCGCCCCGTGCCTGGGTGATGGCATCGGCAATAATGGCGACGGGCAATCCCGTAATTTTCATGTCCATCTGGAGCGCGGTGATTCCGGTATCGGTACCGGCCACCTTGAAGTCCATATCGCCCAGGAAATCTTCAATGCCCTGGATGTCGGTGAGGATGCGCACCTCCTCGCCTTCCTTAATCAGACCCATAGCGGCTCCGCTCACGGGTTTGGCGATCGGAACCCCCGCATCCATCAGCGATAGGGTAGAGCCACAAACCGAACCCATGGACGTGGAGCCGTTGGACGACAGCACTTCAGACACCACCCGGATGACGTAGGGGAATTCTTCCCTGGTTGGCAGCACAGGCATCAGTGCCCGTTCCGCTAAGGCTCCGTGGCCGACTTCGCGGCGACCGGGCGATCGCATCGGCTTCGTTTCACCCACCGAGTAGGGGGGCATGTTGTAGTGGTGCAAGTAGCGCTTCTGCTCATCGGGGTGCAGGTCGTCGAGTTCCTGCGCATCGCCGGGGGTTCCTAGGGTGACGATCGACATCACCTGGGTCAACTCCCGCTGGAACAAGGCACTCCCGTGAACCCGAGACGGCAGCAAGCCCGTGCGACAGGTAATTTTCCGCACTTCGTCCAGTTTGCGGCCATCGACCCGCATCCCTTCCTCAATGATCTGGCCCCGCATCAGCTTCTTGGTGACGCCTTTGAACACCGTGGGCAGCGCTTTGGGGTTGCTATCAGCCGCCACGCGCACCGCGTCGTCTTCGGCGAGTTCGGCGATCGCTTCTGCGACGGCTCCCTTCACCTCATCCAGCTTCTCGTCCCGCTGCGGCTTGGTGTATTCATAGTGCGCCAGGATTTCTTTGATCAAGCTGGTGCTTTTCTCAGTGATGAAGTCTTCCAGGGTGGAATCGACTTCGGGCGGGTCGAGGTGGATGATTTCGATACCCAGTTCTTCCAGCAGATTGCGCTGTTCCTGGATCAGGTCGCGAACCGCTTCGTAACCAAAGTCGATCGCCTCGATCATGTCATGTTCGGGCAACTGGTTAGCTCCAGCCTCCACCATGATGACGCCATCGGGGGAACCGGCCACCACCAAATCCAGGTCGCCCACCTCAATTTCCTTATAGGTGGGGTTAATAATAAAGTCATCCCCCACCAAACCCACGCGCACAGCAGCCATCGGGCCATTGAACGGAATCTGCGCCAGCAGCGTTGCAATAGAGGCTCCAGTCACCGCCAACACATCAGGGGGAACCCGCTCATCCATCGATAGGGTCGTCGCCACAATTTGAATGTCATCTCGCAACCATTGGGGAAACAGGGGACGCATGGGGCGGTCAATCAAGCGGCTAATCAGCGTTGCCTTCTCAGGCGGACGCCCTTCTCGGCGCAAAAAACCGCCGGGGATGCGCCCAGCGGCATACAATCTTTCTTCGTAATCCACCAACAACGGCAAAAAG
>JBCBSL010000498.1:0-3940 GCA_039819145.1 Cyanobacteria bacterium J06638_22 | reverse complement strand
ATTGCCTGCGCCTACCCCTATTGGAAGCCATCCAGGTAGGGGATCAATGGCAAGGTGGGGAGCAAGCGATCGCCCAGTCCGAACCCGTTTTTGCCCAACTCCAGGAGCGCCTCGCTGACTTTGTGACCGATGAGGATCACCTGCCCAGTGTGGCCGAAATGGGCATCGACATCGCCCAGACGATTTTTGAAACCGATGTGGCCTTGGCGCTAGAACGGCTCGAATCCATGGCAGGGGATGAAGCCCTCATGGGAGCCGAACTGCGGGCACAAGCGGAGGTGTTTGAGGGGATTGCCGAACTCCTCAATTTATCGGGACTGATGGCGATCGCCCGGCAGGTGTTGGATCTATTAGACACCCAGCCAGAACGAGCCGTTGAGCTGTTTCCGATCGCCCTAGAAAACTTCCAGGCTGCACACCAGACCGTGATGGAAGGCGATCGCCAGGAGGGAGGCACTCCCTCAGCAGCACTCCAGAGTTTTGCTGAAGGGGCGATCGCTCCTCCACATTCGCCGTCCCCGGATATGCCGGATGTCCTCTCCGAAGGCTCCTCTGACGATGATTCTTGGCTGCTGTCCACTGAAACCACGGATTCGGAGTCGTCCTGGTTTGAATTGCCAAATCTGGATCAGGAGGCGATCGAGGGCTCTTTCTTTGGAGAGCCCGACCCCTTTTGGGAGACCGATACGTTGACCGACCATCCTGAGGGACTAGACGACGAGCTGTCATCCCCCATGACCGATCTGGACAACGTTTTCAGTTCCCCGGATGATGAATCTGCCTTGGATAAGTGGCTTCCTTCTGAAGCGGAAACGTCTGACCCCGATCTGCTTTCTGCGGAATCATCGCTTTCTGTGGAACCACCGCCTCTCTTGGCCCCCCTAGATTCAGTATCAGAGGCGGAATTACTAGCCCTTTCAGAGGCTCTGAATCCAGCGTCAGAACCGGAACCACTGTTTCTGTCAGAGAAGCTGAATCCAACGTCAGAGGCGGAATTACTATCTCCTTCAGAGGAGCGGAATCCAACGCTAGAAGCGGAATCTCTCCCCCTCTCAGAAACTCTGGATTCAGCGTCAGAACCTGATTCGCAGATTGAATCACAATCCGAATCCGATTCACGGTTTGAGTCCCTGGCTGAAGAACGGCTCTCGGAGCCAATCCCCATGCTCGAGGAAGACTCCTCGCCCGCCCCTACAACCCATCTAACGACGGAGGACGTTGGGGAAAATCGAGTGCCAGACTCAGCCTCCGAGCCATCCACCCCTGAAGCTGATACCGAAAAAGCTGATACCGGAAAGATCAACTCCATTGAATCTGCCATTACGGCTATCCAACAAGACTTTGACCAGTTGCCTCTAGTGACAGAGGCAACCCCCATTCCTCTTTCCACGTCACCCGCGAAGAAAGCCCCTGCGAAAACATCAACCCAGTTGGATGGCGTTCAACCGATTCAGGCGACTGCAACGGATGTCCAAATTTCGGTGCGACTCAACCTGGCTCAACTGGAGCGCATCAGTAACCAATTGGGGGAACTGTCCATCAACCGGAACAGTTTATCCCTACAGAATGAGCAACTGCAGGAAACCTTGCAAGAACTGCGGCGGCGATTTGGGCAGTTTTTGGGAATTGGGGCGCAACTTAAAGTCCATCTCAACAAATTACTGGTTAGCCCAGAACGCTATTCGCTCTTGCACCAAGCCAGTGCGGTAATGGCTGAGAGCGCACCCACCGAAGGCACTGCCCTGGCAGTGGAAAAAGCGACGGATCTGTCCTATCGCGCCGCGTTTGATACCCTGGAACTCGATCGCTATAGCGAAGTCTATAACTTGCTGCAAGATGCAACGGAATCTATCCAACAACTGGATGAAGCCGTCGAAGATGTCACCCTGTTTGCCGAACAGAGCGATCGCGGTCTGGAACAACAGCGCCAAATTCTGACCGTTCTGCGGGATGAGCTGATGTGGGCGCGAATGCTGCCCCTGGGCAACATCCTGAACCGCTTTCCCCGGCAAATTAAAGACCTTTCTTACAAGTACAACAAACCCGTTGCTCTCAAACTGACGGGCACCGAGGTTTTGGTCGATAAAGTCGTTCTTGAAAAACTCTACGATCCGCTCCTGCATCTGCTCCGCAATGCCTTCGACCATGGCATCGAGCCTAGCGATGTTCGCAAAACGCTGGGTAAACCGGAGCAGGGAACCATTCACATTCGGGTCTATCACCGAGGCAGCCGAACCGTTATTGAAATTGAAGATGATGGTCAGGGGATTGATCTCGAACGGGTTCGGGTGAAAGCGCTGGAAGCCGGATTGTTGAGTGCAGAAGCTGCCAATGCTGCATCGAGCGATCGCCTCCTCAACTACCTGTTTGAACCGGGCTTTTCGACGGCAGCCCAAGTCAGCGAACTGTCGGGGCGTGGCGTTGGTCTAGACATTGTGCGGGCGCAAATTCAATTCTTGAAAGGCAGCATCACGGTCAACAGCAAACCCGGCAAAGGCACCCTGTTTACCCTACGCATTCCTCTCACCCTCAGCATCTCCAAACTGCTACTCACCTGGACGGGAAGCAGCCTCGCCGCCATTCCCTCTGACAGCATCGAAGAAATCGTCACCCCCTCTCCCACCGACCTCAAAACATCGGGGGAACAGCACTTCCTCCATTGGCGCGATCAGGTTATCCCAGTTCATCCGTTACAAGACCTGATTCCCTTTAACTGCACGCTCCCGACCGTCGCCGCCAACCTGTCCCTAAACTCCGTTCCCACTCCAGAAGAGTGGGCGGCTCCCCTGTTGATTTTGCGCCAGGGAAACCAACCCTTTGCCCTCCAAGTCGATCGCCTAATTACGGAACAAGAACTCGTCGTCAAACCTTTCAGCACCACCCTGACGGCTCCCACCTACCTCTATGGGTGCACCATTCTGGGGGATGGCTCCGCCGTGCCGGTGGTTGATGCGGTCACACTGCTGCTCCATCGGCAGGGCAATCGGCCAACGGCGATCGCCCCACCCGTCGAAATCGCCGCCCGCTCTATTCAAACAACCCCCACCATTTTGATCGTGGATGATGCAGCCACCATGCGTCAGATGCTCACCCTTACCTTGGAGAAGGCTGGCTATCAGGTGATTCAGGCTCGCGATGGGCGAGAGGCGTTGGAACAGCTGCATCAACATCCCCAAATTCGCCTTGTCATTTGCGATATTGAAATGCCCGCGATGAATGGGTTTGAGTTCCTCACTCACCGTCGCCAGACGCCCACCCTCCTCAACATCCCCGTCATTATGCTCACGTCACGATCTGGGGAAAAGCATCGCAAACTTGCCCTTCATTTAGGTGCGACCCATTACTTCACCAAGCCCTATATCGAACAACAGTTTCTCGCAAATATTCAAGCCACCCTCGCCAATGTATCCCCCTCGGTTTAGCGATGATCTGGTTGAGGATGTGGGCACGACGTGCCCACATCCTCAACAAACTTGTCAATGTATCCCCTTCTGTTTAAGCGATGCCCGAGTTGAGGACGTAGGCGCGTCGTGCCCCCCATCCTCAACAAACTTGCCAATGTATGTATCCCCCTCGGTTTAAATCCGTTTAATCTATGACGTCCTTTGCTGCTTCCACCTCAACCCTCGTATCGACAACCGGTGCGATCGCGCCCTCTCCGGAGCGACAACTGTCCAATGCCAAGCTAATTCTCTTTAGCTTCGGACAACAGATCATGAATGGAAATTTGCCCATTTACTTTGGGGTACATATTCAGTCCATTCAACATATCTATGGGCAAACGACCATCTACAGCAGTGGCAAAACCCTGGCGGGAATTGCCCATGTTGAGGATCAAGAAATCACTATTCTGGATCTCTGTCGCTACCTGTCCAACGAGCCATTACCGGAAACCAATTATCTATTAACCCTGCGATCGCCCCAGGTGGATCTCATTGGC
>JBCBSL010000497.1:0-3995 GCA_039819145.1 Cyanobacteria bacterium J06638_22 | reverse complement strand
TATGGCCATTGATGTCCTGCCTCAGATAGCAAGGGATCAACCATGTTTTCCTCCATCCTTTACATTAGTGCACTACCCGTTTATCATGTGAGATTATTGCATGAGATCAAGCAGGCGAAAGAATTCTCAGGCAAGTGCTCCCGAGGTGGAGCTACATTCCCGTTCTCCGGAGCCCACGGTGGTGTCGGGACGCAACAACACAATTGTCGATTTTAATTACAAATTAGCAAGATAGGTCGCTGAAGTAGTTCAGGGTACCATGGTTTGCAGATGATGGTGAATGAATTCGGTGGCGATCGCCCGTCGCCGGGTCAGCACCACGCCACCCCAACCCGTCGTCCACCAGCCCATAGCCTGATCGGGCGATCGCCACAACTCCAGGTGCGGCACTGCTGGGTCGCAGTAGAATCCTGCTGACGCGCCGCCCAGGGTGGCCGAACTCCAGTGAGTAAAGCCATCATGGCTCACTCGATACACTGGGAAGTTCGCCCAACCCGGCATACCCCAGCCATCCACCGCAATTACTCCCTGCACGGTTCCACCCCGCAACTGCCAGAGATGGGCAGCGGCGATCGCCCCCACCACGCCCGCGCTAAAAGCCACAATCCGCAATCCTTCAGGCTGTGTTTGAGCGTCACGACTCTGCGCGACAGCCTGCATGGTGGACTGAATGAAGTCCAACACCTCCAGGGGCGAGTAGGGTGCTTTTTTGTCTGCGGGAAAGACATGAACAGGTTCCGGGGGGGCGATCGCATCCAAGAACTGTTGGGTTAATTCTGCCGAATGCACTCCTGGGCATATAAGCACTGTCATAGCGATTGGGAGAACCGTAGCTCCCTTTGGGAGAATGTCAAAAAATGGCGATCGCACCAAAGAGTCTATCCTTTCTGGGGCGATCGCCGTTAGCGTTGTGCAATTTTGAGCTAGGGTCTTAGGCGGAACCTCTCCCCGTTTCCGCTATGCCAGAACCAATCCTTTATGTTGCCGTTACCAATCATGGGTTTGGCCATGCCACCCGTACGGCATCCGTCGTTGCCGAGATTCAGCAGCGATGCCCAGACATTCGCGTCATCATGACCACCACGGCTCCCCGCTGGTTGCTGGAAGCTTATATGGATGGTGATTTCATTCATCGTCCCCGCGCCTTCGATATTGGCGTGGTGCAGAGCGACAGCATCCAAATGGATAAGCCCGCCACCCTAGAAAAGCTGCAAGACATCCGGCAACGGGCCAATGCCACGATCGCCTCGGAAGTCACGTTTCTCAAGCAAAACCGAGTCGGGCTAATTCTCGCCGACATTCCACCACTGATGGCTCCGATCGCTCGAGCAGCAGACATCCCTTGCTGGATGATGAGCAACTTTGGCTGGGACTTTATCTATCGCGATTGGGGGGGTGAGTCCGTCTGGGGCAGTGATTTTATCGAAATCGCCGACTGGATTGCCGATTGTTTCGAGCAGTGCGATCGCCTTTATCGTCTCCCGTTTCACGAACCCATGAGCGCCTTCCCCACCATTGTCGATACGGGACTTACGGGCGGCAACCCCCGCCATACCCCTGACGAGATGCGGGCGTTGCTCAATGTCACCGCGCCATGGGAAAAGACTGTGATGATAACTTTTGGCGGCTTGGGACTGGCCAAAATTCCCTACGAGGGGCTGGCACAATTCCCCGACTGGCAGTTCATTACCTTCGGCAACACGGCTCCCGATCTGCCCAACATCATCAAGATCAAGAACCGCCGCTTGCGCCCCGTCGATATTTTTGGGCTGTGCGGACGGGTGATTTCAAAACCGGGCTACGGCACTTTTTCGGAGGTCTGCCGCACTAACACCCCCCTTGTTACCCTGACCCGCCGCGACTTTGCCGAAGCCCAGGTACTTATTGATGGTGTGTGCGATATTGTGCCCCATCAAGTGCTGGAGCCAGATGAGTTCTATACCTGCAACTGGAGTTTTCTGCGGGAAGACCCACAACCGCCTCGCAATCCAGGTTCTGTGGCGCGTGATGGGAATGAGGCGATCGCCCAGGATGTCATCGATTATCTGATGACTGGGGCTAGTTCTTGAACCACAAAGGCACGAAGACACAAAGAGTAATTCGTTCGTGGTTTGATTTCTAGCGTGGTTTGACTTCTAGGAAAAAGGTGGCACTGGATTAGCGGCGGGGATTGTAGGATGAGGGGAAGGCGGTCGCCTCCAGCGATCGCTGGATGTGGCAGCTTGCTCAAAGCGGAGCGAAAGACTGGGATGAATTTTTGGATTGGGTGTGCGCTGTGGGGATACAAAGACTGGATTGGCGAGTTTTTTCCGCTTAAAACCCGGGCTGCCGACTTTTTGAACCTCTACAGTCGTCGCCTCACCACCGTGGAGGGAAATACCACGTTCTACTCGGTTCCGGACAAGGCGACAGTGCAGCGATGGGCAACGGAAACGCCCGATGGGTTTAAGTTTTGCCCCAAGTTGCCCCGCACCGTGACTCACCAAGGTCTTTTAGCTCCCCAGGTCGAGGGGGCGATCGCCTTCATCCACCATATGCAGGGTCTCAATGCCAATGCTGCCACCCCTGCCGAGCAACGTTTGGGGCCTCTCTTTGCCCAACTGCCCCCCAGCTATGCGCCGCCGCAGTTCGATGATCTCGCCCGATTTCTCGACGCCTTGCCGAGAGATGAAGTCGAGGTGGCGATCGAAGTACGGCACCAGCAGTGGTTCGATGAACCTCACGCCCAACGCCTCAATACTTTACTGACTGACTTGGGTGTCGGACGGGTTATTCTCGACACCCGCCCCATCTATGACTGCCCCGATGACCCACAGGTGCTCTCGGAGCGCAAGAAGCCGCGCGTGCCCTTGTGTACCGATACGCCGACAGATTTTTGCCTGGTGCGCTACATCAGCCATCCCGACCTGGCGTTTAATGGGCCGTACTGGGAGGCCTGGGTGCAGCGACTGGCTGGCTGGCTGCAATCGGGGAAGCGCGTCTACTTTTTCCTGCATTGCCCCCAAGAAGAGCATTCCGTTACCTTTGCCCGCCATGTGCAGGGGCTATTGGAAGCAGCAGAGGTTCCCGTACCGCCCTTGCCCTGGAATACGCTCGCAGAACCTCCTGCCCAACTCAGCTTGTTTTGAGCGGTTGGGGGCGATCGCCTCCTGATGCTTGTGCCATTTAGCGTTCGGTTATAGATCGGCTATCCGCTTCCGCGTTTTACGCAAAACAGCATTGAATAGGAGTAACCGCATCTCAGCATAGGTTCATGATTATCTCGACTCGCACCTATCTCCCATTCCCCCGATCGCTCGTGTTTACGACCTACCGCGATCGCCTGTTGGAGTTGGTGCCCTACATGCCCAACATCCAGGAGATTGCCATCAAGTCGCGGCAAGAGCAGGGTGAGCATATTGCACAAGTGAATGAGTGGCACGGTGGGGGCGATATTCCGGTTGCAGCTCGGTCAATCCTTGATGAATCCATGTTGTCGTGGACGGAGCATGCCCTATGGGATGAAACGAACTTCACGACCGCGTGGAAGATTGAAACCCATGCTTACACCGAGGCTGTTTTGTGTAAGGGACATAATCGGTTTCTGGAACAGGATCAAGGAACCTTGATCACCAGCGAGGGAAAACTCAGCATCGATTCCAACAAAATCAAGAATGTTCCATCCTTCGTGGCCAAAATGGTGAGTGGGATGGTCGAAGACTTTTTGGGGAAGAAGATTGAACCCAATCTGGTACAGATGGGCGAGGGGGTACACCGTTACCTTTCACAGCGCACCCCCTAGATGTAGAGTATTCAATTGTGCTAATCTCACTCACACCACATTCCGCAGCGCTAGTAAGGGTTAAGAGTGGGCGATCGCCCCTTGTGAAATCCCCTGCGCGCCTGTAGCGGAGGATGCACAGAGCTTTTTGTGGACATCATTCCGCAGCGCTAGTAAGGGTTAAGAGTGGGCGATCGCCCCTTGTGAAATCCCCTGCGCGCCTGTAGCGGAGGAT
>JBCBSL010000496.1:0-4009 GCA_039819145.1 Cyanobacteria bacterium J06638_22 | reverse complement strand
TTTAAAGCTTTGTTCTCAACGCATTGACATCGAGGAATTGTGGGAATACTGCAAGAATCAACGGTACAACCTGCATTTACCTTCAATGAACCGCTTTGGAGGAAACCTAATAGGACATCCGCCTCCATGAAATCAAAAGACGCAAAAACAAAACGCCGAGAGTTCGCCCTCGGTATGCTCGGGAAAACCATCGGGGGACGTTATCAAATTGTTCGTCATCTGGGAGGTGGCGGCTTTAGCCAGACCTATCTGGCGGCAGACCAACATTTGCCGGGTAAGCCCCACTGTGTGGTTAAGCTCTTGAAGCCAAAGGTTAATGACCCCGACTCGCTGCAAGCCGCTCGACGATTGTTCGATCGAGAAGCTCAGGTTCTCTACACCCTGGGGAGCCACGACCAGATTCCTCGCCTTTACGCACACTTTGAGGAGAATGAGGAATTCTATCTGGTTCAAGAGTTTGTTGAGGGTTCATTGTTGGGTCGCGAAATCAAGGCAAATCGTGGGTTTGATGAAGCCTACACGATCGAGCTGCTCAAAGACGTGTTGACAACCCTGGAGTTTGTCCATGAGCAACAGGTCATCCATCGCGATATCAAACCATCCAATCTCATTCGCCGTAAGCATGATCAGCAGATTGTACTGATTGACTTTGGTGCGGTTAAGCAGATTGGAACCACGCAAATTACTGAAACGTTTGATCCTCAAACCAGCTTTACTATTGCCATTGGTTCGAGTGGCTACATGCCCAACGAGCAAATTGCTGGCCGACCCCGGTTTAGCAGTGATGTTTATGCAGTGGGCATCGTTGGTATTCAAGCGTTGACGAGTGTGTCTCCGAGCCACCTGCCAGAGGATCTGCGCACTGGGGAGTTGCGATGGCGCGATCGCGTCGACGTGAGCCCAGAGTTAGCGGATGTACTGGATACCATGGTGCGCTACGACTTTCGTCAGCGCTACCAAACGGCATCCGAAGCCATGGCCGCGTTGGAAACGATTTCCCCGTCGCCCAACCATTCAGTGGTCATCTTGCCGCCGACCCACAAAGAGAACCTGGATGGCCATACCGCTTGGCTGGAGCGGGGCAATGATCTATTTCAGCAAGAACGCTATCGGGCAGCGGTTGATTGTTACGACAAAGTGGTCACAGCTCAGCCCAAGGACTACCTTGCCTGGTTCAAGCGCGGCATTGCGCTCGATAATTTGAAGCAGCACGCCGAAGCCGCAGAATCCTACAGGAAAGTGCTGGAGATTAATCCTGAAGATTACCTGGCCTGGTTTAAGCGGGGGCGGGCGCTAGATCACCTGGATCAATATGACGAGGCGATCGCCTGCTACGACAAAGTGATTTCGCTGCAGCCCGACAACTATTGGGCCTGGCATGATCGGGGGTGCACCCTGGAAGCCGCCGAACGCCATGAAGAAGCGGTGGAGTCTTATACCCGTGCCGTCAACCTCAAACCCGACTTCAAGTTGGCCATTCAGAGTCGCAAGCGTCTGCTGAGTCAGTTGAAACAAGTCAATCAATTGTATGGCCTACAGCACTATGAAGAGGCGATCGCCTCCTGCGATGCAGCCATCCGTGCCAATCCCAAGGATCCCCTTGCCTGGCTCATGCGGGGGATGGCTATGGAAAACCTAGGGGAAAATCAGTCAGCGGTAGCGTCCTATAGTCAAGTTGTGAAGCTCCAGCCCGATGACCACCTAGCCTGGTTCAAGCTCGGTGCCGTACTGGAAACGATCAACCGCCATACAGAGGCGATCGCTTGCTACAATCGCGTGATCAAAATCCAACCCGATAATTTCTGGGCCTGGCATGATCGAGGACGCGTCCTGGAAACCCTAGAAAAGTTTGAGGCGGCGCTATCGTCCTATGACAGAGCGGTGCAACTCAAACACGATTTCACGGCTGCTATCGAAGGTCGGCAGCGCACGCTCAATTGCCTAAAAGCAGAGCATTCTGTTTCCCGTGCCGTTGCCCCATCTGAGTGCTAATATCAAGCCCGGTTAAATAGCCGCAAAACCCAAATATCGTTTGCGCCCGCTACGTTACAGCGGGCGCAAACGATATTTGGGTTCTTCAACCGGATTTGATATTACGCCTTTTTTGAGATAGCCAGCGTTGATCTTTCTAGCGAACAGTTAACTCAAACTGTCCTCTCCCTCTATCGTCCAAAGCATTGGCGATGACACGGTAGGTTCCTGTGTATGGCAGGGTCAACACAAGGATAGAGTCAGTGTTTTGGGGAGACGTATCGTTGTTTTGTGCCAGAATCTGCCAGCTTTCATCAAACAGCATCAGGTAGGTATCAAATTCACTACTTTCCATAGTGATTGTTACCGTCTGCCCTTGCGTCCCGTAGAACTGATACTCCAGAAAGAGGCTATTATCTTCGGGCCACACTTGGGAATTAGGCCCTAATGTTCCCCGTTCCTGAAGGATAGTTTCGGCAGACACATTAGGCGTTTGCTCTAATTCTGAGACGCTGATTCGGTACTGCCCAGTCTCTCCAGCAAGGCGGCTATTCGCCAGCACCGTATAGCGACCGCTACGTGGCAGCGTGGTAATCAGCCGTGCATTCCCACTCCCGCCGCCATCATCATCCTGGGCAAGATTGCCACCATCGGGTTCCAACAAAATGAGATAGGTATTGAATTCAGCACTATCCATCTCAATCACAATTCGTTGCCCTGCCTGGCCGTCAAAGGTGTAGGCATCGAAGAAGCTGCCGTCGGATGGAAGAATGCTGCTCTCTGACCCCAACTGTCCTTGAATGGGTAAACCTCCCAGGGCAATATTTTGGGCGGCATTCCCCCCGCCTAACAAAGGGGACTGGGTGGGGTCGCTGGGGGCTGTGCCATCCTCAACTGCTGTCAAGAAGGATTGCACCCGGTCGATGGCGATCGCAAACCCAATGCCAGTGTTGCTCGTGGGCCCGGATGGGGAAAAGATTGCAGAGTTGACCCCCACCATCTCACCCTCACGGTTGAGCAGCGGCCCACCGGAGTTGCCGGGGTTAATGGAGGCATCGGTTTGTACGAGGCCACGGTTGGCATCAATGCGACTAATGATGCCGATGGTTAGCGTATTTTGAAATTGTCCAAACGGATTGCCGATGGCAAACGCTCGCTGCCCCACCTGCACAGCCGTTGCTTCGGCCAGGGGAATGGTGGGTAAATCAGTTTCATCCCGGAGCTGAACGGCGGCTAAATCTAACCCTCCTTCACCAAAGGCAATGACATCACCCGTTACCCGACGACCATCGGCCAAAACCACGACAACTTCACGGGTTTGGCTAACGACATGAGCATTGGTCAGAATCAGACCGTCTTCGTTAATAATGCTGCCGCTACCAGTTCCCGCCCCAGTCTCAATCGAAACAACGGCAGGGCTGGCATCCCGGTAAACCCGGACATTGACATCTTCTTCGGTTTCGGCCAAGGCAGCACTCGAAGCATGCCAAGCGCCAGGCGCAAATCGAGGATAGGGAAGGTCAGCAAAAATGACGGCAGCAAGGGTTCCGGTTGCAAGTACTCCGGATAAGGCATGGCGGATAGGAAAAATCTTCATGCTGCGACTTTATGAATAAACGGAAAGTGGACGGAGGCGTGAGAAATTAGTGGCAACCAATATTTATTATTTATTGTGGCAATTGGTAGGGCGATCGTCACGGATTGAAATCACCTTTTACACTCTCTTTGGTTGCCGCTTGAGAAACCGACATGGAAGAGGTTTCGGACAGCACGATGGGCTGTCCAGACTGATTGTATAGAGAGATGTCCCATTTCCCCTGGGCGTTGGACTCGAAAGCAATGGTTTTGCCATCGGCGCTAATAGACGGATAGCGCACATCTGCATTCAAGGATTGGGTCAGGTTTTTGAGCACCCGCATTTGTCGGTCATATAAATAGACATCCGTTTTCCCCTGACGGTTTCCGGCAAAGACCAGATATCGACCGTTATCAGAAATTCGGGGATGCGTAGCAACGCTGTCAACCGAATTCAGGCCCG
>JBCBSL010000495.1:0-4012 GCA_039819145.1 Cyanobacteria bacterium J06638_22 | reverse complement strand
CATAACCTTGGACCTAAACTCTGTGGCTTGAATCAATCTCAGGAAATAATCAAGTTCCTTTGTTCTATTAGCTATCGTCATTTGAATCTGTGCTTCTTGATGCATCCTATATCTATCAAAAGGGCTCTATAGCGCTCCGACTTGACTCCTGAAAGCACGCTGAGACTGAAAACGTTGCCTAGAAAAGCTTCTGACTTAAAGTCCTTTCAAAGATCAAGTCGGATTCCTATATTACGTTCTCTTTTCAAATAATCAACTTAGTGGAAATTTGCCGAGTGGACATGAAACCAAACTCATACTCTTCTTGAGAAAAGAATACTCTGAGAATGATAGGCAATCTCTAGAATCATCGCGTTTGGGATACATTCAATTCATAGTAGAATATCAAGGACGAAAAGTAACTGTTACTTGCGATTGCTAACAACCAATTACTCCGTCACACCATAGGATTGAAAAATTAAATCAGCGCTGGTATTGGATGTATCAGCCTGTCCACAATTCTTAAATTAGATGCACTGTTGCAGTAGCCAATTTTCTGCTTTTGGCAATGTTTACAGAAACGTGCCGATCGCCCGGCCAGCTTCAGCTGTTAGATGGGCATACCGCAGACGCGGCATGGTTCGCCTTCGCGGTCATATACCCAGGCTTGTTGCCCATAGTTGCCGTTGATGCCTTCTACATCTCGAAAGTTGCTGAAAGTTGTGCCGCAGGCAGCAAGCGCTTGGTTCAACGCATCGCTCTTGGGTGGCCTGCTGGAATTGCTCAGCTCTACAGGCGCAGCAGAGCTCTTGGGAACGAATGCTGATGGGGAACAAGGATTAAACGGCGTGGATATTACCAACACCTACATGGACTGAGAGAATTTGTGACTTGAGAACCTTCTACAGCGCGCGATAGCGAGGGTTCATTCTGCTAAGCGCAGTTTCAACTGCCGACTTAGTTTATCCCACATTCACATTATTTAAGGAAGCCAGTCTTCGTCCAAAGCTTGTTCCACCGTAAAGCAAGGATCGTTGGGAATCATTGCCGGGTCTAAGCCACTGGCCCTCAGGAAAAGCTTTCTACCGTTTCCATACTGTTTAGCAAAGTTACTGTGTACAAAGGATTTTAGGCTGGGGCTTGATTCTAAACGCTCCTGAATTTGAATCCGAAAGTTGGTAATTTCTCGATTCCATCCTCTGAAACAAGCGTCTCGCTCGGACTCCCAATATTTGATCTTGAGTAAATGTTCACACAACCGCATCAGGTAGCTGGAAAGGGCATGTTTGTCGCTTCTTCCCAAACTTTCAATCTCCTCAATCAAATGATCCAAGTCCAGGTTTTTGAAGTCATGCGATCGCAACTGACTAACCGTTTGGGCCAACCAGCGCTGATAATCGGTCTCATACAAGGTAGTAAGGTCTGAGCTGACTTTGAGATCCATTGCAACCAGGAAGGTGTCCTAATAGGAATTTAGATTTAGTCTAGCTTGCCGTTGACTAGACCATTCAAGCCATAAACTTCGCGGCTTCCAGCCAGGGTAACGAGGGTGACTTCCTTCTCGTCGCCCGGTTCAAATCGCACGGCGGTTCCAGCGGGGATATCGAGGCGCATACCCTTTGCCTGATCGCGCTCAAAAGAGAGAGCCTTGTTCACTTCAAAAAAGTGGAAATGGGAGCCGACCTGGATGGGGCGATCGCCCGTATTTGCGACCATCAACGTCACCGTTTCGCGTCCGGCATTCAGTTCGATTTCACCGGATTCAATCAACATTTCCCCTGGAATCATTGTGCCCCTTTCCATATCGTTATCTCGTTACAGTTCTTTTGTTGCGGTTGCTTCCTGGTGTGGCCTGAATCAATCTAATTTCCTGAGTCAAACGCACCAATTTCAGCCATCACTAAAAGGCTATCTAAACTCGTCCAATATTCTGTGATTCGTCCAGCTTCGATACAAAAAATACTCATGCCTGGAATGGAAACAGCACGCCCTGTCGGCTGAATGCCCTTGAGTTCACCCAAATGGGTTCCATTGCCCAACCAGCGAACCGCAACGCGATCGCTTTCTCCAAACAAATCCTCGATTTGGATCGTGTAGTCGGGGAAGGCTGTAAATAGCATCTTGAGGAAGGCGATCGCCCCTTCAAAATCGGTGATGTCTTCGGTCTTATACGGCTCGTGCCAGCGGAAAGCGGGGCTGAGGACCTCTGGTAAAAGGTCTAACGTTTTCTGATTCCAGACTTCGCCATAGAAGCGATGGATTAAAGCCTTATTCTCGGCTACGTTGTCGGGGGATACAGGACTATCCAAATTCAACCCATCCTTGGAAGACCATGAGGTTTAAAGCGTGTTCTAGCGAATCGGGTCGTGAACCGTAACCAACTTCGTCCCATCTGGAAACGTCGCTTCTACCTGTACCTCATGGAGCATTTCAGGAATGCCCTCCATCACATCCTCCCGCGATAGGAGCGTGGTTCCGTAGGTCATCAACTCCGCCACCGTGCGGCCTTCTCGCGCCCCTTCCAGAATTGCTGCCGAGAGATAGGCTACCGCTTCGGGGTAGTTGAGCTTCAAGCCTTTGTCTTTGCGCCGTTCTGCCAATAATGCTGCCGTAAAGATCAGTAACTTATCTTTTTCCTGGGGAGTCAGTTGCATGGTTGGGGCCGAGGACGAGAGGTAAACCGCAGGTGAATCAGGGTGACCAGCGGCAGGAGATACAAGTAGCAAGCGAAGGGAATGAACCCTGCCTGGATTCCAAGGACAGTTGCAGGGACGAGCCCGGCAATATTCCAGGGAATTAGAGGCGAGAGTACAACGACTGTATTTTCCAGGTCAAGCGCCAATGCGGCGTTACCTTTAGTGCTTTCTTCATATTTGGACCGCATCAGTTGCTCGGTGAGGAGGATGGCGATCGTCTGGGTACACCCGAATGCCGCCGAACCAAATCCGACACAGCCGGTCGCCATGAGCCGCTGGGGTCGGTTGGAAATGCGGGCGAGGTAGGGATGGATTGTGTCCAGCAGGCGTGTGCCAGCAAATAGGCCGACGAAAGCAGTGGAGAGTAGGACAACCAGCAACACGCGGCTCATGGAGAGAATGCCGCCACCTAGCAGGATGGTGTCCAGGGAGGTATCGGTATGGAGCTGGAATCCGAAGACGAGAAAGCGCAGGATGTTGATAGGGGATTGGTGCTGATGGCTTAGGGCAAGGGCGATCGCCACCCCTGTACTCAGCAGCATCGAGTACCGTACATCCACCTTCAGCAGGGACAGCCCCAAAATGGCGATCGCTGGCGCCAGTAACATCGGCTCTACCTGAAATACCTGATTTAGCTCTAGCGTCAAGGTGGTTTGGTTGGGATGAACGGGAAACCACCAGGACAGCGCCAGATACACACCACTAGTGAGCAGCAATGGCAACAGCGAGGTGCGCCACATACCACTGAGGTTGTCGTACAGGCGGGTGCGGGTCACGGTGGCGATCAGCAGCGCACTGGAAGACATGGGAGAACAGCGATCGCCCACATACGCTCCCGCAATCACTGCACCCGCTAGCATCGCTGGGTTCACTTCGCTGCCCTGTGCCATCGTCATCAGTGCCAGCCCAATCGTGCCCACGGTGCCAAAGGAGGTGCCAATCAACAGCGACACGCCACTGGTCAACCAGAAGGCCGTCAGCAAGAACAGCCGGGGATGAATCCATTGCACGCCGTAATACACCAGTGCCGGAACCGTTCCTGCCGCCATCCAACTGGCAATCACAATGCCAATAAGGAAGAGGACACTGATAACTGGCAGCGCTCGCCGACAGCCCAACCCCGCTTGCCGCACCAAAAAGGGGAGCGCGAACCCCCGCCGCCATAGCATGAGGACGAACGTCACCATGGCGATCGCCAGCGGATAGGCAATAAAAAACCCCTTCAAGGTGCTGACCAGCAGCAGGAGAAACGAAAACCCAAGCGCTAAAACCAGATCCATAAGCCAGGCGATACCTTCTAGACAAAGTGCTGCAATGACTCTAGGCTAGCGATTGCA
>JBCBSL010000494.1:0-4020 GCA_039819145.1 Cyanobacteria bacterium J06638_22 | reverse complement strand
ACACAGATGAGCAAGGAAAACTAACTAAAACTCGGAAGAATTACTTGCCCCCGTCCGGCTCAGAGGCTATGTTATGCCGCTGCAAACACAACACCAACCTGCTCGTTATTGCCGAGCTTCTTGCTGTGCTTCCATATACGCTCGTAGTAATTGATTGATCTGTGTTTGATAACCCCGCCCTTGAGACTTAAACCACTCCAACACATCGTTATCAATTCGGAGTGTCACTTGTGCCTTGCCTTTTGCAGCGGGTAACCCCTGGCGTACTACCGCCTTAGCAAACATTTCTGGCGTAATCTCTGGACAATCTGATAGATCAATATCTTCATTGCTCATCGCATCCAAACGTTGCCAATCAGTTTGAGAGTCGCTCGAAGTAGGTTCGTTGTTCATATTTCGTCGCTTTCCTTGCAGAAATAATACGAATGCAATCCTCCCGCTCTGTATGGACAACGGCAATTACTCGCCCCTGTAACAAACCGAATGTGACAAAACGTTGCTCTCCATAATCGTAACGATCATCCTCAACCGTTACGATGGTGCCCTCAAACACAGTTGGAACATCAATAAAATCTATTCCGTGCTTACGAAGATTAGCAAGACGCTTTGCTTCGTCCCATTCATATTCCATAACCGAACGACAGCTACAATAACCAATTGTAGTTACAAACTGTCGTTACAGCTACCTACTCCAAGACAATCTGATTATAAATGCCACACAAGTAACTTCAAGCTACTGCCACAACCGATAACTCAGCGGCATAACTATATATTCAGCGTCAGATCTGCTGGGTAATACCCCTATTACTCAGGGTTATGCAGCCGATCTGACGGATAATACCCATTCGTTTAGGTTTTATGCAGCAACTTTACTTGTTAACTCCATAGTTTCGGGGTATTACCCAGCAGATCTGACGGTTAAACCTGGGAAATGGAGGTGTTATCCAGCACTTTTGACGGATAACACCCCCAATCCCGGTATTATCTAGCGTCTACTTTCCATGCTAGAACCTCAAAAACCTCGATTGCTTGAGCAAGCGTGCCAGTCCATGAGGCTGCGGCACTTTAATTCATCGTGATGAGGAAAATAATGGACTGGATGCAACCCACCACGGTGCCAAGGATGCCGCCCAGGTTGACGATGCCCTGGAGTTCGCTGCGGACGATGCCCTGAACGGCGGCTTCTAGGTCGGCTGGAGAGGTAGCATTGACGCGATCCATGATCACCCGATCCAGGTCAAGGATGGGAATGATCTGGGCAACAATGACTTCCAAATCCCGTTCTAGATAGCGCTCCAGTACCTGTGCCAACTCGCGGCTTACTGGTTCAAGGGAACTATTGACTACCTCAGATACCTGCAACCGATTGACCAACAAAATCGCGACTTTGTCCCAATCCACCGAACCGCTCAGCCCTTGCAGAATCTCTTCTCCCTGACTTTGGACATAGGTGCGCACTGTGTCGCGCATGGTTTTGCGCAATTGCCGCACGGTGGAAACAGGTAGGTTTTGCAAGGAAAAGTTTTGCAGCCACTCGCTGAGGCGGCGTTGGAGGTTGAGGGTACTGATGACTTCGTTAATTAGGGCATTGCCCCCTTCGCGATCGTCGAGCATGTAAGTGCGGAGGCGGGTGAGGGCATTGCGAACCCCAAACAGGTTGGCGACGATCCAGTAGGTGCCACTGGTTTTATTGCGCAGGCTGTCGTCGATGACCTGGATGTTGCGATCGGTCAAGAAGTCTACAATGCCCTGGCGCAAGGCATCGGGAGGGAAAACAATCTCGACGATCCAGTTGGCGAGTTGGTTAGCCTGGGCATTGGTTAGTTGCAAATCCAGCAATACCTGGTCGAAGAGTTGGTTCAACTGCGCTTCTAGAAAGTCTTCGCGTCGAGCTAGCGCTTTGATGGCGCGGGGCAAGGATTCCCCAACCAGATCTTCTAGGATGCGTGCGAGAATTTTGGCTGTGCGCTGTTCTTTGTCTTGCTGAATCTGGTCGAGAGCCAGACGGAGAACCCATGCGATCGCACTTTGCACCCGCACTGGATCCAGTAAACGGCGGGCAATATCTTGCAACTCATCGGGCGTCAGGAGCGACCCCATGATGGCATTGGAAACCCGCTGAGCTAGCCGTTCCTGATTGCTGGGAATCAGCCCCGGAGTGAAGGGTAAGCGACGCCCCCAGAGGTAAATGGGGCGATAGGGGCGAAACAGCATTTTGATGGCGACATCGTTGGTGAAATAGCCAATGACGCCGCCAAGCACAGGTGGGGTAAGCAGAAGCCAGAGTGAAGGAGTCAAGGGTGATGCGCTACTGAGAGTGATTTGTTTTGTTGGGGGGGAGTCAGGAGCAATGGACAGGTGAGGTTAAGGGGTTAAGGTTTGGTGGCAACGAGGATACCCATGAGATCGTGGGCGATCGCATAGTGCACCCCATCGGTAAAGCCAACCTGTTGGGCCAAGGCAAGCTGCTCTGGGGCAGTCGGGAAGCGTTCGAGGCTCGGGAAAATGTAAGCGTATTCGTCTTTTAGCCCAAACTGCTGGGCGAGGGGAACCACGAGATGATCGAGATACCAGCGCTGAAAGGTTTGTACGGTCGGGTTGAGGGGACGGTTGAAGTCAAGGATCGCAACGGTCGCGCCGGGTTTCAGGACGCGGTGGAGTTCTCGCAGGCTAGCGGGGATGTCCGTCACGTTGCGGAGGCCATAGCCCATGGTGATGCCGTCGAAGGTGGCGTCGGCAAAGGGGAGATGCAGTGCATCGCCTTCAACCCAGGTGATGGGAAGATGAGGCTCGGTGCGCTGACGGGCGATCGCCAACTGTTCCACCGAAAAGTCTAACCCATAGACCTGGCCAGCTTCCCCCACCCACTGCGCCAACAGCCGAGCCAAGTCGCCACTGCCACAGCAGACATCGAGGCAGGTTCCGCCCTCAGGCGGCGCACACCACTTCACCGCCATTTGCTTCCACACCCGATGTAGCCCCAGGCTCAGCCAGTCATTCAACTGGTCGTAAACGGGGGCAATGCGATCAAACAGATGTTGAATCTGCCCAGCAGATTCGGTAGAAGCCGTCATAGCAAAAGGGGCAATCGAGCAATGAGTTCTCGTTAATTCTACGCTTCAAACCGAGTTTATAGCTGGGGTCTCGACAGCTGGCGTTGCTGTTTGAGGGTATGAATTTTTTTGAAAAGGGGTGCATTGCACCCCTTTTCAAAAAAATTCATACATAAATTCTGCATCCCCCAACAGCTTTCGGCCTCCGCTGAGGTTTGAGGAACCCAGTCCCTTTGCCCTATTCTCGATGTTGCAGTCATTGCGATAGGGACTGGGTTCTTGGGGGAGCGCGTTAGTTTCAGAGACTCTTCGTTTACTGATAGCGCTTGACCAAAATCTTAAAGGTTGACCAAAATCTTAAACGCTAGCGGCAGTGCCACAGTTGAGAGCTAGGGCGGCGTGCTGTACGGAGAGATAGAGCAGGGTTAGTTCTTCCTGGCGCAGCGCGCGGGGCGATCGCCATTGCAGCGATACGAGCGCCCGCACAGCGCCCTGGAAGATCGCCGGGATGATGAGGTTGATCGACATTGCTTGGGATGCGGGTTCAATTTCTGTGTAGGCCAGTTGGGGCGCTTTTTGGGCGATCGCATCCTTGGCCTTTAATTCGGCATCTAGGGGAATCGCGGAAATTTCGCTGGCCTGATGACAGCCCTGCTGACCGGCGAGATGACCAGCTTCGACCTTCTGCGTGACGCAAGCATCGGCATGGAAGACCGAGCAGAGGGCGATCGCAATCTCCTGCAAAATCTCTTCTGATGAAAGGGCTTGGTGAGCGATCCGCACGATGCTGTCGAGTAAGCGGGTTTGAGCCTGTGCCCAGCGCAGTTCTTCGCTCCGCTTTTTCTGCACTTCGTAGGTTTCAACCGCCCGTTGCACAACGGTTTTGAGTTCATCCGGATCCCAGGGCTTGGTGATGTATTTGAAGACCTGGTCGATGCCATTAACTCCGGACAGGTCTACAAATACA
>JBCBSL010000493.1:0-4028 GCA_039819145.1 Cyanobacteria bacterium J06638_22 | reverse complement strand
CTATCCGATGTTGATGGATCGCGAATTTCCTGAGGAAGTCTTCCCGGCCGACTATCAAAAACTCTATGCTCAGGGGCGGGTGCGGGCGATCGCCAATGTCCATGATCCTGCGTTTGACGTGGCCGACTGCCTGGTCGAGTTTGTTGAGCAGTTTGGGATTCAGGCCAAGCTAATTGTGCCGATTGTGCAGCCACTGAATGGGCACAGGTTACGAGGGAAATCTCCGCCGGATGATGCAGACGATGAAACGGCCGCTCCTCGGAATCATCTTTGGGGATTGTTGATCGCCCACCAATGTCGGAGCGAGCGCCAGTGGGTGGAATTTGAACTGGAGTTGATGCAGCAATTGGCGGATCAAATCAGCATTGCCCTGTCTCAGGCGCAACTGTTGGAGCATTTAGAAGACCGGGTAGAAGCCCGCACCGCTGAGTTAAAGAAAGCCAACCGAAATTTGCAGCAAGAGATTCGCATCCGGCGGCAAGCGGAGACGGCTTTGCGTCAGAGCGAAGAGCAGTTGCGCCTGATTACCAATGCCCTACCCGTGTTGATTGCCTATGTGGATCATCGGCAGCGCTATCGGTTCAACAACCAGGCGTATCAGGATTGGTTGGGGAAAGCGCCCTCTAGTATTTTGGGGCAACGTCTCCGCCAGGTTTGGGGAAAAGATGGCTACCAGTTCATGCAGCGCTATGTGGAAGCGGCGCTGGCCGGTCAGGCGGTGAGCTATGAGCATGAGATCGTGTCACCGGATGGCAAGGTGCGATCGGTCGATGTGGCCTACATTCCCCACTATGGTGAGGAGAAAACGGTAAAGGGCTTCTTTTCGCTCACGAATGACATTAGCGATCGCAAAGCCATTGAGCGAATGAAGGATGAGTTCATTTCCATCATCAGCCATGAACTTCGCACCCCCCTTACCTCCCTGCACAGTGCCCTGAAAATTCTGGCAACGGGGCGGTTGGGCAACCTGTCGACGGAAGGGCAACAAATGCTGGCGATCGCCGACGAAAGTACCGAGCGATTAGTGCGGTTGGTCAACAATGTGTTGGATTTGCAGCGCATCGAGTCGGGCAAAGTTGTCATGGAGCGACAACCCTGTAATGCGGCAACCCTAATGGTGCAGGCCGCCGAAGCCATGCAAGCGATGGCTCAAAATCAGGGCCTTGAGCTGGTCATTGAAACCGAAGACATCATCGTCTGGGCTGATGCCGACTATATCCTGCAAACCCTCACCAACCTGCTGAGCAATGCCATCAAGTTTTCGACCCCTGGAAACCAAGTGTGGCTCACTGTTAACAGGACGCACCCCCGCACACTGCCAACCCACATAAGGCCGAACAATCCACCCCAGTTCGGCGGAGCGGCGGTTTTTCGAGTCTGCGATGAGGGCCAAGGAATTCCGGCCGATCAACTCGAGCGCATTTTTGAGCGATTTCAGCAGGTCGACTCCTCCGATTCCCGTAAGAAGGGCGGAACGGGGTTGGGGTTGGCCATCTGCCGCACTATCATCGAGCAGCACAACGGCAAGATTTGGGCAGAAAGCATCCCCGGTTCTGGCAGCACCTTCGCCTTCATCCTCCCGGCTGATATTCCAGCCCACTATCGCGAAAACGAAAGGAGCGAAGAATGTCCACCCGGCGCATCTTGATTATTGACGATGAGGAAACGATCCAAACGGTGGTTCAGTTTGGGATCACGATGGCTGTGGGGTGGGATGTATTAACCGCTAGTTCCGCCAAGCAAGGGATGCAAATCGCCGAGGTGGAACAACCCGACGCCATTTTGTTGGACGTCATGATGCCCGATATGGATGGCATTGCCACCTTTAAGGCTCTCCAGGCGCAGAAGCAAACCGAACATATTCCCGTGATTTTGCTCACGGCCAAAGCACAAGCTGCCGAAAAGCGGCAATTCGGCAAATTGGGTGTACGGGGGGTGATCACAAAACCGTTCAACTCGTTGCAACTCCCCGAGCAAATTTCCCGCATTCTTCATTGGGACGATGGGCTATGAAAATTCTGCTAATTGACGATGACGATGCCTTCACCAAGGTGCTCACGCGTACCCTCAAGACTCATCACTACAGTATCGATAGCGTTACGGATGGTGAGGCTGGATGGACCTATGGCTCTACCTTTGACTATGACTTGATAGTCGTAGATATCATGTTGCCTAAGGTGGATGGCATCACCCTCTGCCAGCGGTTTCGATCCGAGGGGTACGACACGCCGATTTTGCTACTCACAGCCCAATCTACAAATACGGCCAAGGTTCAGGGGCTAGATGCCGGAGCCGATGATTATTTGGTGAAACCCTTCGATCCGGCGGAGCTACTGGCTCGCATCCGGGCATTGCTGCGGCGTGGTCGCTCTAACCCAATGCCGCTCCTGAGTTGGGGAGAGTTGTTCTTGAACCCGAGCACTTGCGAAGTGCAGTATAAGGGGCAAACCCTGTCGCTGACAGGGAAGGAGTATGAATTGCTGGAACTGATGCTGCGCGACAGCCAGCATGTGTTTGGTGTGGACGAGCTGTTGGAGCACCTATGGTCGTCGGAAGAGTTCCCGTCGGAAGCAACGGTGCGCTCTCATATTCGGCGGGTGCGTCAGAAGCTGGTTGCCAGCGGCGCACCCCAGGATTTCATCGCAACGTTGCATGGTCGGGGCTACTACCTGAAACCCGTCGATGCAGACGCCGCGTCTTGGTCAGCACCCAATTCCCTCGTTGACGCAGCAACAGATGCTGCTAGGCCGGAAGCCGATCGCGCTTCGGATGCAATAACGGACTATGCTGCCCTGCCGCCCTCTTCTCCCCTCTCGGATACCGAAAACCAATATCTGGCGTTTCTAAATGAAACCTGGAAAACGACTCAACCCAAGTGTTTGGAGCATGTTGCAGAAGTGTTAGTGGCGATCGCCGACCTCGACACCGGACAACTGACCGCCGATCGCCAAGCGGATGCCCAACAACGGGCACATAAGCTAGCTGGAACTCTGGGATTGTTTGGTTTACCCAAAGCCGTCCGCCTGGCTCGCCAACTGGAGCATTGGCTGGGGAGCCCAGGGGTGTTGCCGGCGCATCAAGCTACCGCGATGCAGCCCCTTGTGGATGAACTCCAGCACATTGTGCAAACCACCCAACACATCCGGTGGTCGCAACTTCCCAAGGGTCCCTCCCCCCAACTGCTGCTCATCAGCAGCGATGCAGGGTTTTATCAGGCTCTACGGGCGATCGCCCCCCCGCATGGGATTGAGGTGAACCAGGTGCTACCCGGCGACATGACGGCCTCCACCCTGCATGCTGATGTCATCCTGCTGCATGTTGCTGTACCTGCGTCCGACGATGGATCTAGCTTGTACCCACCTCTTTCCTACTACCTGCAAGTGCTTGCCCAGCATTACCCTGATGTGCCGTTGCTGGTGGTTGGCGATCGCCTGGGTTGGCGTGATCGGTTGGCCGTTGCCCAGCGGGGCGGGCGATCGCTGCTCAGCGACCTATCGGCACCAGAGGACATCCTTGCTGCGGCGATGCGTTTGCTGCAAGATGAGCGCCACGCTCCAAAAGTCATGGTGGTGGATGACGACCCCGCCTGGTTAGGCGCTCTGCCGACGCTACTCCAACCCTGGAAATTCAAAATCACGACCCTGGCCGATCCACAGGAATTTTTGTCGGTCTTACAAATGGTGACGCCCGATGTCCTGATTTTGGATATCAACATGCCCGACATTGATGGATTTGAACTGTGTCAGATTCTGCGCAGCGATCCGCATTGGCAAAAGCTTCCCGTGCTGTTTCTCAGCGTCCGCACCGATGTCTCGAGCCAACAAAAAGCCTTTGCCGTTGGAGCCGATGATTACCTGTACAAACCTTTGCACGGAGGAGAGCTCGCCCACCGTATTTTGCATCGCCTCCAGCGCATTCGAACCTATAGCAATTAGGCGACTCAGGGTCTGATATCAAGTCCGGTTAAATATCCGTCAAACCCAACTATCGTTTGCGCCCGCTGCGTTGCAGCGGGCGCAAACGATAGT
>JBCBSL010000492.1:0-4029 GCA_039819145.1 Cyanobacteria bacterium J06638_22 | reverse complement strand
AAAGGTCGCTTTTTATTGATGTCAAACTCTCACTCAACAAACGAAATCTGTGTGTCACAATAGCCATACAAATGGCATTATGCCCTGTACCTGAGTCCACCGGAGGAGAAGGATTCGTGGAGTCTCGCTACAATCCCGCTGCGATCGAAGAGAAATGGCAAGCAACCTGGGACCAGCAAGGACTGGACAAGGCGCTGGATAATTCCAGCCAGCCAAAATTCTACGCGCTATCGATGTTTCCCTATCCCTCCGGCAATCTGCACATGGGGCATGTCCGCAACTACACCATTACGGATGTGATTGCGCGGGTGCGCCGGATGCAGGGCTACCGAGTGTTGCACCCCATGGGTTGGGACGCTTTTGGGCTACCTGCGGAGAATGCGGCGATCGATCGCGGCACCCATCCCGCCAAATGGACCTACCAAAACATTGCCACGATGAAAGGGCAACTCAAGCGCTTGGGGTTGTCCTATGACTGGGATCGTGAAGTTGCCACCTGTTCAGCGAATTATTACCACTGGACGCAGTGGATTTTCCTAGAGTTTCTCAAAACGGGCTTGGCCTATCGCAAAGAAGCCTCGGTGAACTGGGATCCGGTGGATCAGACTGTGGTTGCTAACGAGCAGGTGGATGCGGATGGGCGCTCCTGGCGATCGGGGGCACTGGTTGAGAAGCGGATGCTAGAGCAGTGGTTTTTGAAAATCACCGACTACGCAGAGCAACTGCTGGCTGACCTCGATACCCTGGAAGGCTGGCCCGACAAGGTGAAGCTGATGCAGGCCAACTGGATCGGCAAGTCCACAGGCGCAGAAGTTACTTTCAAAACAGAAGCAGGCGACGATTTGACGGTATTCACTACCCGTCCCGATACCCTCTGGGGGGCAACGTTCATGGTGCTGTCTCCCGAACATCCGCTCGTCGAGAAACTGACCACCGCTGAGCAGAAGGACGCGGTTCACGCTTACCAAAAGGACGCTTCGGCGAAAAGCGAACTGGATCGCATGGCCGAGGATCGCGAGAAGACGGGGGTGTGGACGGGCAGCTATGCCATCAATCCCGTAAATGACGCGAAGGTTCCCATCTGGATTGCCGACTATGTGTTGATGGGCTACGGCACGGGTGCCATCATGGCTGTTCCTGCCCACGACCAGCGCGACTTTGAGTTTGCCCGCAAGTTTGGTCTGACGGTCACAGTAGTGGTGCAGCCCGAGGGCGAAGACCTCGATGGCGACACTATGGCTGAAGCTTGGCCAGGGGACGGCGTCATGGTGCATTCCGGCCCATTGGACGGCGTTCCTGCCGGGAAGGGTGAAGGGCAGAGTGTGGAGAAGGCGATCGCCCACCTCGAAAGCACGAATAAAGGGAAAGGCACCGCCAATTTCCGTCTGCGGGATTGGCTGATCTCTCGACAACGCTACTGGGGGGTGCCGATTCCTGCTATTCACTGCCCAAACTGTGGCATTGTTCCAGTTCCCGAAGCCGATTTACCGGTTGTATTGCCCGAAAACGTTCAGCTGTCGGGACGGGGTGGGTCGCCGCTAGCAAAACTGGATGAGTGGGTCAACGTCCCCTGTCCCAGTTGCGGAACACCCGCCAAGCGTGACACGGATACGATGGATACCTTCATCGACTCGTCCTGGTACTTTTTGCGCTATACCGATGCCCGTAACGAGGAGCAGGTGTTCGATCCGCAAAAGGTGAACGACTGGATGCCCGTCGATCAGTATGTGGGCGGGATTGAGCATGCCATCTTGCACCTGTTGTACTCGCGATTTTTCACGAAGTTTTTGCGCGATCGCGGCTTACTCAATTTCGATGAACCCTTCCAACGCCTGCTCACCCAGGGGATGGTGCAGGGCTTGACCTACCGCAATCCCAACAAGAGCGACAAGAACCAATGGGTTCCTTCCGATCGCGTGACCGACCCCGATAACCCCACCGATCCGGAAACGGGTGAACCCTTGGAGCGGGTCTACGCCACCATGTCTAAATCCAAGGGCAATGGCGTGGCACCCGAAGATGTGATCGCCCGCTATGGCGTCGATACGGCGCGTATGTTCATCCTGTTCAAAGCGCCACCCGAGAAGGATTTGGAGTGGGATGATGCGGATGTGGAAGGGCAATCGCGCTTCCTGAACCGCGTGTGGCGGTTGCTAACAGACTTTATCGAAAAAGGTCAGGGTGACGGAGATGCAACGGGGGAATGGAGCAAGGCAGAAAAGGATCTGCGCCGCGCCATCCACACGGCCATCAAAGAAATCACTGATGATATTGAAGGCGACTATCAGTTCAATACCGCCGTGTCGGAGTTGATGAAGCTGAGCAATGCCCTATCGGATACCTCCTGCAAAGAGTCTCCGATTTATCGGGAAGGGGTCGAGACTCTTATTATTTTGCTGGCGCCCTTTGCTCCGCACATTGCCGAAGAACTGTGGCACGAGTTGGGTCGTATCGAGTCTGTCCACCTACAAGCCTTCCCTAAGGTCGATCCCGAAGCATTGGTGGTGGATGAGATCCCACTGGTGATTCAGGTTATGGGCAAAACCCGAGGCACCATCACCGTCCCCGCTGCCGCCAACAAAGTCATGCTCGAAACGCTGGCGAAAGAATCGGAGCTGGCGCAAAAGTACATTGCGGGGAAAGAAATCAAAAAGGTAATTGTGGTGCCCGGTAAGCTGGTGAATTTTGTCGTGAGTTAGCGATCGCGCTATCCCTCCGACTTTGATTCATCCCAAAACGCGGCCTCAATCTTGTGGCCTTCTGGGTCGCGCACGAAGCAGCCATAGTACTCTGCCCCATACTCTTCGCGACCCCCAGGTTCACCATCACCAACGCCGCCTGCGGCCAATGCTGCTTCATAGAAGGCATGCACAGCTTCCTGGCTCATCGCGATGAAACTGACGTGGGTGCCATTTCCCACTCCCGCAGGCTGTCCATCAAACGGTGTTTGCACCCAGAATTCGGGGAATTGTTTGCCGTAGGCGACCGCTCCGGGATAATTCATCAGCCGCTGACAACCAAGGGTGACAAGGACGTGATCGTAAAAGGCGACGGATTGATCAAAATGATTGGTGCCAAGCGAAACATGGGAGATGATGCTGGGGATTTCGTCCATAGCCCTCTGCCTCCAGATGTTTATAGTTTGCATGTACTATTATGTGTACTATATCAGCTTGTCGATCCATCCAGGGGATAAAATGGATAACACTTGCCTCCGAAGATTTAGAGCCTTGTGGGGTTCAGTCAACGAGCCTGTCTTAAGCGACTCTGACTCAATTTTGACGTTGGGGGAGTGATCTGTTTGGAAAAGGAAGGGTTGAATTGGGTAAGCCCCTACTCATTATTGGCAACAAAAATTATTCGTCCTGGTCGTTGCGGGCGTGGTTGGCTGCACGCAAAGCGGGCATGGATTTTGAAGAGAAACGGTTGCCGCTAGACACACCAGCATTCTTCAAGGAAATTATTCACTATTCGCCCACTCGCCGGGTGCCAGTCTTGCAAGACAAAGGACGGGTGATTTGGGATTCGTTGGCGATTGCCGAGTATGCCAATGATGCCTATGCTGGCGGAACACTATGGCCTCAAGACGCAGCGGTGCGGGCGATCGCCCGAGCGACAACTGCTGAGATGCACTCGGGCTTTGCAGCGCTGCGAGGGGGAATGCCGATGAACATTCGGGCGAGCGATCGTAGAGTCTTGCAAAGCGATGCTCTCGCTGCGGACATTCAGCGAGTGATTGAGCTGTGGCGCACCTGCCGTCAGGAGTTTGGGTCAGCGGGAAGCTGGTTGTTTGGGTCGTTCTCTATCGCTGATGCTTTCTATGCCCCGGTGACGTTTCGTTTCACGACCTACGGTGTGCCGCTGGATACTGTTGAGCAGGAGTATGTAAACCATTTGCAGTCCGACCCCGATGTTTGTGCTTGGGTAGCAGCAGCATTGGAGGAAACAGAAGTGATCGAAGCGGAAGAAGTGGGTGTTGTGGAGTGATGGGAACGCAGATGAACGCGGATAAACGCAGATGAAGATAAA
>JBCBSL010000491.1:0-4033 GCA_039819145.1 Cyanobacteria bacterium J06638_22 | reverse complement strand
TATTCCGTATCGCATTACCCTTTGTACTTTTGCATTTTGATTATGGTGTGATCAGATTGCGTCATCTGCATCAATGAATTGTGGCAGATTTGCGCGAGGTTTGCGTTTATGTGTCTAGAGCAGGTTTTTTGAACGCCTTGCAGTGCAAGGCGTGCAAAAAACCTGCTCTAGTCTCAACAACGCAAACCTCGCGCAATTCTGCCTCAATTCATTGATGATGTGGACGCAATCTGCTCACACCATCAGCAAAATGCATAAGTCCTATGGGTAAGGCGATACGGAAGAATGGCAAAACGACCGATGAAGCGGAGGCAACGGGGGGCAATCCTATCGATGCAGGGCTTGTCCCGTTGGCAGGCGGCTGTGCAGGCGGCTGAACACTCGGAAAACGGAGGCCAACGCTTTACGCTAGAGGCCCTTGGCAACCGCATTCGCATTGCTCCCAAAACCCTCCGCAAAGTTCTTAGACGCCAAGTCTCTGTTGATAGAAGCACGCTTGAGCTTTGCTTCTCCGCGTTTCAGTTGCAGCTTGAGGCACAGGATGTGGACTATCTGGAGTCTCCGGTAGCTTTGGTGGCAAACTTACCGAAATCGGCTCAGCCGCCCCAACCGCTGACAGGGCCTGCAATCGACTGGGGAGAAGCGCCCGATCCTCATCCTTTCTATGGTCGTGAAGCCGAGTTGGTGCAACTAACACCATGGATCCAACAGGAGCAGTGTCGCAGCATCACGCTATTGGGATTGGGAGGCATCGGTAAAACCGCTCTAGCTTCACACCTTGCCCACCAGGTTGCACCCACCTTTGAAGCGATTCTGTGGCGATCGCTCCGCCACGCACCAGACTTTGCCACCCTATTGCGAAACTGTGTCCTGTTTCTATCAGGCAACCAGAATCTGAACTACACCGTGCCTAGCCTGATGGAACAGCTCCGTACGCGCCGCTGCCTAATCGTCCTGGATAACTTTGAATCGATTTTAGAAGCAGGCGAACATGCAGGCCGTTACCGTTCCGGCTATGAACCCTATGGTGACTTGCTGCGGACAATTGCAGCCGCCCAGCACCAAAGCTGCCTACTTTTAACCAGCCGGGAAAAACTCGTCGAAATGACATGGGTACCAGAGGAGCACAACAAATTTCTGGTACTCAAAGGATCGCCTGCGATCGCCGAAGGTATCTTAACTGCCAAGAACCTCTACAGCGATGCGACACAGCGACAGGCCCTCGGCCAACTCTACGACCACAATCCCTTAGCCCTTAAAGTTGTAGCGGCCTCCGTCCATGAGCTATTTGATGGCAACGTTGCGCAGTACCTCGCCCAAGGCTTTACCGTCCCAAAAGGGGTGCAGTGGGTTTTGGCGGAGCAGTTTGCGCGCCTGTCTGAGTTGGAAAAAACCATCAGTTATTGGCTGGCCATTAACCGAGACTGGACCTCTGTTGATGAATTGGACGCTGATATTTTCCCCGTTGTGCAGCGCGCAGCCATTCTGCAAGCCCTGGAGTCGTTGAGTTGGCGATCGCTGATCGAACACAAGGGCGATCGCTATACCCAGCAGCCCGTCATCATGGAATATGTGCTGGAACAGCTTCTAGATCAGTTGTGGGAGGAGTTGGCCGGAACCCGTCCCCTCATCCCTGATGCATCTTCGACATCTGCTTCCAAGAACCACGCCTGGCCAATGCTGAGCCGCTATCCTTTGGCCAAAACAACCGTGCGGGAATACATCCGTCAGCGGCAAAAACAGTGGAATCTCAAGCCGTTGGGCGATCGTCTCCACCGACACTTGCAAACCTCTGCCAATGTGGAGCATCGGTTAAAGATCGTTTTAGAACAGCTTAAAGCCGTTGAGCAACCGACTCAACAGGGCTATGGCATTGGCAATTGCATTACATTGCTGCAAGCCGCTGGTATCGATCTGGCTGGCTATGACTTTTCCCAATGTCCCATCTGGCAAACGTCTCTGCAAACCGTATCGCTACGGCAAACCAACTTCACAAACGCCCATTTTCAGCATGCTCGCTTTGCCACGGTCTTCGGCATTATCCTTTCCCTCGACTTCAGCCCAGATGGGGCGTTCCTGGCCGCCAGCGATAGCATCGGAACCATTCGCATCTACCGCGTTAGCACGGCGCAATTGCACTGTCTCTGTCAGGGGCATACGAGCCGCGTCATGGCCGTCCGGTGGAGTCCCAATAGCACACGGCTGGCCAGTGCCAGCATGGATCGCACGGTGCGTCTGTGGAATGCCCAAACGGGGATCACCGACACCCTATTGACGGGGCATGACAACATCGTCATGTCAGTAAGCTGGCACCCAACCGCGCCCTTGCTTGCAACGGGCAGCGACGACTATACCGTGCGGCTGTGGAATACCGAAACAGGTCACCTCCATCAAATTTGGAAGGGGCATACGGATAGCGTCTGGTCGGTTGACTGGAGTCCCGATGGCACGCGGTTAGCCTCTGCCAGTGTCGACAAGACTGTCCGTCTCTGGCATTTAGATATGGACAAATGCCAGATTTTGCGAGGTCATACCGACAGCCTATGGGCCGTTGAGTGGTGCCCCGATGGTCAAACTCTGGTGAGCGCTGGAGAAGATCAAACGATCCGCATTTGGGATGCGGCAACAGGGACAACCCGGCGCATTCTCAACGGCCATCAGAGTTGGATTTGGGCACTCCGCGTCAGCCCCGATGGTCGACAGTTGGCCAGCGGGAGCCGCGATCGCACCCTCCGCCTCTGGGATCTGTCAACGGGGCAGCCGCTCAAACTACTCCAGGGACATATCGATGGCGTCTCGGCTATTTGCTGGCACCCCCAGGGACATTTGTTAGTGTCTGGGGGAACCGATCAAGCCATTCGACTTTGGGATAGCCAATCGGGTCATGCCCTCATGTCCTTTCAAGGCCAGGTGCCCACAGTATGGAGTCTGGCCTGGCAGCCCACTCGATCACTGCCATCCCGATCGACGGCTCCGGTCTTAGCCAGTGGCCATGATGGGCATATTTGCCTTTGGGAAGGGGATACGGGCAGGTTGAAGCACCGACTGCAGGGGCACCAGCTCCGGGTCTGGCAAGTGGCCTGGAGTCCGGAGGGTCAGCAGCTTGCCTCCTGTGGCGACGATGGAACGATTCGTCTGTGGAAAGGGGAAACGGGGCAACCGCTTCAGATATGGTCGGGGCACCAGGGGCACCGCATTTGGTCCGTGGATTGGCATCCAAACGGCACCCTTTTGGCCAGTGGTGGAGCTGATGCGGCAATCTGGCTGTGGGATGTAGTTACGGGTCAATGCCTCAAGGTTTGGAACGCCCATCAGCACGATATTACAACGGTGCAGTTTAGCCCGGATGGACAATGGCTGGCTGCGGGGGGCGATGGCGGCGAGGTTCAGCTCTGGGCGGTGGCAACGGGCGAACCGCTAGCAATTTGGGAGGGGCATGGCGATCGCATCACCCGCCTACAGTTCAGTCCCGACGGGCGGCGGCTGGCATCCGCTAGCGAAGACCGTACCATTCGCCTTTGGCAGGTGCCCTCTGGCCAGTGCGATCGCATTCTTAGGGGACATGAAAACCGCGTTTGGAGTGTGGATTTTAGCCCGGATGGCCGCACCCTTGCCTCCGGGAGTACGGATCGCACCGTTCGCCTTTGGAGCATAGCCAGTGGTGCGTGCGAAGCCATTCTCGATCAGCACAACAGCCTCATCTGGGCTGTCCGTTGGCATCCCGATGGTCAAACCCTCGCAACCGCTGGGGAAGATGGCTGTATCCATATTTGGGGCTTACCGAATTTCGCCCACCTCAAAACATTGACGAGCGATCGCCTCTACGAAGGGATGAATCTGTCTGGGGTCACGGGTCTCAGTCGAGCCACCCTCGTCAGCCTGAAGCAACTGGGCGCGATCGGGCAAGAGTAAGGCGGAAAAGTCAGACTTCTGCGATTTTCTGTTGAACCAGGAGGTATAGCAATCCGTTTTGATTTTTGAAGGGAGTAAGGGAAAATACAGAGGTCGAGTCATATCCAGGTTACTTCGATGG
>JBCBSL010000490.1:0-4046 GCA_039819145.1 Cyanobacteria bacterium J06638_22 | reverse complement strand
CACCGTCTGGGTTGAAGACTAAATTAGGCTAGGTCACACAACAGCTCTGGCTTTCCTCTATTCATGCAACAAAGCCGCGCTACACGCTGAGGTAAAACCAAATCATTTTTTGAAAGCCCCGCGCCGCGGGGCTTTCAAAAAATGATTTGTCCTAATCTCAATGCATAAGGCTATATGACTCATAACGACCTTTTCTGCTCCCTGTCCACTCAGGCCAAACGGCATAATGAACGAACAACCATCATTTTTAGAAAGTTTCGTTCAATCTCCAATTATTTTTTCTTGCTTAAGGTTGTTTGCTAGCTATCCGGTTATACCTAATCGAACAGGACTTACTCGCTAGGCTTGGAAAGCTATCTATTGCAGGTGAACAAGGACATGATGAACGACTCCATAGAACCTATCCTGCTTGACTCGACCGATGAACAAGCGGTGAGCGATTTGGTGATGTCTCTCATACGGAGTGAGGCCAAAGAGTATACCGTCCTAAATGAATACCAAGAGGACATCACCCACGAGATACGGAAACTCGTATCACTCAGAGCCAGAATGCTTAAAGGCTGATAGTTTTGGGGTGGTACACCTTTTTTAGGTCTGTCCTTGCTCTCGGTCGTGCGTATCAAACCTGTCTAGGCAGAGGACTCAAAGACCAAAATTTGGCCAGCCTTGAAGTGATCTATATCTTCTTTAAAGAACTGGTGGAGGCGGAGACGATAAACTCCGTCGTTGATCAATGCTATCCATTGAAAAAACCTGTCAAGATTCATAAATATAGCTATCCGAGATCGGATGTGAAAGGTGGATAAAGGACAAGTAAAGGAAATGTCACTATCACTGTGGAATGGCAAGCTAGCTAACGACCTAAGTACAGGACAAAACCCAGAAACCTCTTGATTTTGTGTAGCGCGGGCACCGCTCGCGCTACACAAAATCAAGAGTTCTAGTAGGGGTTTGATTTTTTGCCCTGTACTTAAGCTAACAACACATGCTCTCCTGACAAACCAATCACTTCGTAGTGATTCTTAATCTACATTTGGCTCTCAACTCTATTAAGATAACGGCAAAACTCAAACTACTTTTTTGCAAACAGAAAGAATCGAACCTCTAAGGAAGTTGTGGGGATATTAGACATCCAGCGCAACAGCCATTTTCTTGAACTTGTGCTTGGTTCGTGCGATTTGTATCGTTCTTTGGATATGCCCGGTCATAGCCATCAATTCTTAAATAACATCCTTGAATAACATTCTGAGGGTTTTGAATGTCTAATTCACTTACATTCGCCACCTGGTTTTGGTTACTCATTCCGGCGTTGATTTGTTTAGGGTTGTCCGTTTTTCGGTATCAGCTAGAGCAACGCCATTCGCGCCGTCGTCGTCTCCATTCCTTGAAAAGTAGACCGCATTCTAAAGTTTAAAACCTTGACGTCTAAAGGATAAGGATGTCGTGGTTTGTGGGGTATTGGTCAAGTGACGAATACCGAATGGCTGATGATGAATGACGAATTGAGAAAAAGATTAGGAAACTCTTATGGCAGTTAGCACAATTCTCGCGTTTGTTGTTTATTTATTGGCCATGCTAGGTATTGGCCTGATCGGCTTTAAGCAGACGAGCAAACATGCAGATTACATTCTTGGAGGGCGGAGGCTGGGGCCTGCTGTGGCGGCGTTGAGCGCTGGAGCCTCGGATATGAGCGGTTGGTTGCTGCTGGGTTTACCGGGTGCTTTCTATGCTTCAGGGATGAATCAGTCCTGGATTGTGATTGGCTTGATGATTGGGATATTTCTCAATTGGCAGTTCATTGCTAAACGACTTCGGATTTACACAGCGGTATCTGGAGATGCCCTCACGTTGCCAGACTTTTTAGATAACCGATTTCGCGATCGCTCTCGCCTGCTACGAATTATTTCCGCCATTGTAATTCTGGTCTTCTTTACCCTCTACACCTCTGCAGGACTGGTGGCGGGCGGGATTTTGTTTGAAGAATCCTTCGGGCTCAGCTACACGGCCGCCCTTTGGATCGGGGCCGTCATTATTGTTGGATATACCTTTCTGGGGGGATTTCTAGCGGTTTGCTGGACTGACTTTGTCCAAGGGATCGTCATGTTTCTAGCCATTCTAGTTGTGCCGGGCATCGCGATCTGGTCTTTGGGCGGTTTGGGTGAGACGACCGCTCAGATTGGCGTCATTAACGCCGAATTTAACAGCATTTTTGCAGGAACCTCATTCCTGGGGATTATTTCCCTGATGGCGTGGGGGCTGGGTTACTTTGGCCAACCCCACATTCTGGCTCGCTTTATGGCGCTGCGATCGCCCAAAGATACGCCCACCGCTCAAGTGATTGGTATGTTCTGGGTGGTGCTGGCCATGTACGGGGCTTTATTTGCGGGCTATGCTGGCGTCGCTTATTTTGCCGACGCCCCCCTCGAGAATTCAGAAGCTGTATTTCTGCAGTTTACGCAAGTGCTAGTAAATCCCTGGATTGGCGGCGTATTGTTAGCGGGTGTGCTAGCCGCCATTATGAGCACCATTGACTCACAGTTACTGGTTTGTTCGAGCGTCATTTCAGAAGATTTCTATAAGGGGCTACTGCGCCCCAACGCCAGCGATCAGGAACTGGTGAATCTGGGCCGCATGAGTGTCATTGGCATCGCCTTGATTGCAACCCTTTTGGCATCGAATCCAGAAGCCGGGGTGCTAGCGTTGGTGAGCTATGCTTGGGCTGGGTTTGGGGCTGCGTTTGGCCCCGTTGTGATTCTGTCGCTCTATTGGCAACGGATGACCCGCAATGGGGCGATCGCCGGAATCGTGGCGGGGGCTCTGACGGTGATTATTTGGAAGCAACTCCAAGGCGGGATATTTGATATCTACGAAATTGTTCCAGGGTTTATTTTGGGTTTGATTGCTGTGATTGTCGCCAGTTTGATTGACAATACGCCCGCCATTGAAATTCGTCAGGAGTTTGCTCAGGTCAGGGATCAACTATCATCTGGGCAGGATGACCAACCGATTGGCGCTGCGCCTTCGATGCCAGAATGACGTGAATAATTGATGAGGGAGTAGGAGCCTGACACAGCGAAAGTGCTTTAGACGAGAGACGGCGACGACCCATCATCATGCGCACTGTCGAAGAAGGGTTGCGTGCCGTCACACAGCATTTGCGGGAGGGGGCGATCGCCCTCGGAGCCACAACCAGTCAAACCATTTGTGGCGTTGTCTTGCCCACCGCCGCCCCAGCATTATCATCGGAGTGATCCTCGCCATGGCTCGGGCGATCGGGGAAACGGTGCCCCTGTTGTTCACTACGCTATTCAGCCAATATGGCATCAATGGCTTGTGGAACCCGATTGCATCCCTTTTCAACACTTATAGCGGTGTGCAACCGCGTCAAGCACAGAAATGGTTGTGTGTGCGCGCCGCGCCCACACACAACCGTACTTAACTCACGCGCACAGCGCTATACCCTAGATGCTCAAGCAGTCTTCTGCTGGAGATACATGAAGGCTGCATTTGTGCCACCGCCTTGACCAACAGCAATTTGGATATTGAGGTGAGCCAAACTTTCAAGATAGCGAGCCGTATAAAGAGGGCCAGTATCGATTGGGGAATAACCAATATCTTTGGCTAGCGCCATGACCTTTTGTTTAGCCTCAGAATTGTCTCCTGCAATAAATGCCGTGATCGCTTGTCCCTGTTTCACAGGTTCATGCATCACATCTGCAAAGATGGTGTTGAACGCCTTGACAATATAGGTGCCTGGCAGTAGGCGGCCGATCTCTTCAGCTCCAGAGTTTTCCTGCCCAAGCAACTTCGGCGACCAGTCAGCGTTGAGTGGATTGGTACTATCAATCACAATCTTTCCTTTTGTCACTTCAGCCAGTTCTGGTAATACATCGGCACAAGCATTGAAAGGAATGGCGATCGCTACAACCTCTGCAACTTCAGCAGCGTCTTTGAACGTTGTTGAGGAATAAGGGAGCTTCTGGCTGGAGACCGAACGTAAACCGATAATAACTTCATGTCCAGCTTTGCTGAATAGACTAGCGAAC
>JBCBSL010000489.1:0-4053 GCA_039819145.1 Cyanobacteria bacterium J06638_22 | reverse complement strand
CCACGCCCAAGCAGAGGTGACTCATAGCGAAGTCATTCTGCTGGATTACTTGGAAAATCACATTTACCTGGTGGCTCTAGTAGGGTTAGTCGCGTTCTACGGGTTAGAGCAACTGGCGTTGCGGTCGCGCCTACGAAACAAAAATGAGCATGGCCGAGACTTTACCCGGACGGGAATCTTCTGGGTTCATATCGTATCCTTCGCGCTGTATAACGCCCTGTTGGGTTATCTACTGCGGGAGTCTGAGAACCACGGGTTGCTGGCTTGCGTGCTGTTGTTTCTGGTTCTGGCACTGCATTTCATTGTGAATGATCGGGGGTTACGCACCCACCACAAGCACCTGTATGACCATTGGGGGCGCTGGATTTTGACTGCTTCGATCATTGCAGGGTGGAGCATTGGGCAGGCCGTGATGGTGAATGAGGTGGCGATCGCCACCCTCTGGGCTTTTGTGGCAGGCGGCATCATCCTGAACGTCCTGAAAGAGGAGCTACCCGATCATCAGGAAAGTAGTTTTCAATCCTTTGCGGTCGGTGCTGGCGTCTACGGAGCCATTTTGTTGTGGGTCTAAGAGGATGTTTGATATTACTCTGAATCCTCAATGTAGTCTCTCTACCTGCAAGGTTAGACGACAACAAAAATCCCCAAATCCTATCAGACTTGGGGATTTGAGATTATTCAAATTGTCAAAGCGGATAGATTAGCTGTTGGTGCTGACAGGCTTGTCAGTGGGCAGTGCAGCCGAACCGGGGGTTTGCTTCGCGACGAAGTAGCGGTTGAGCAACGTGCTCGCCAGCGACAGAATGATGGGGCCACCAATGAACGCTACAAGCCCATGGACGGCAAAGCCAGGAACCAGGAAAGCGGCGATGGAGAAGCAGATCCCGTTAACGACCAGTGAGAACAACCCTAGGGTCAGGATCGTAACGGGCAGCGACAGAATAGACAGAACCGGCTTCACAAAGCTGTTGACCAAACCAATCGCAACACCAGCGGCGATCGCAGCGGGGAAATTCGCCAAGGCCACACCAGGCAGCAAAATGTCGGTTACCAACAGGCTGAGAGCCGTGATCAATGTTGTTAAGAGATATCCAATCATAGGTTAGTTTCTCCAGATGATGTGTAGAGGATCAATAATCTTGCGATCTGTCAAAATCAAATAATTCCTAAAGGCTCAACCAGCAGATAGAAAGGAACACTTTTACCTTTTGCTGCAAACTTTGCTTCGTCACATCTTTGTCTCAGGAGTGTGTGAACCTCGTTTGATCAAGACAGATTCAAAAATGGGCAGCATCTACTTTCAGTGATGCTTTAGCAGCTTAGGGAGCTATGCGCCCTGGCCTGCCTTCTCATAGGATTTTGAGATGGCCCAAACGGCGTGGATAATGCCAGGAATATATCCCAAAAGAGTGAGCAAGATATTGATAACGAGCGTTGAGCTGATTCCGTAAGTTAGCAAAACACCAACGGGAGGAACCAGAATGCCAAAGAGATATCGTACGGTTTTCATAATGTATCCTTGGTAATGGACTTAAAGGGAACTAGGGTATGAAAGTCTAGTTCAGAGAAAACGGGATCCAAGCGATCAAACAACTCTGCAAGATAGCAGCCAACAGGGATATCGAACGTTTGAGATACTTACAACTGGCTTGTTGTTTTCCACAGTTCTGTCAAGCGTTCTTTGATTTGCTTTTCCTTACTTGCCAGTGCGGTACCCAACTCACCTAAGCGCTGCTCAAATTCAGTGTATTTCTCTTGCACAACACTTTTATCGCCCGCTTCAGTACTGGTTTTTGCGTTGTCGTACCAGGCTTTTGCTGAATCTAAATGGCGCTTTACTTCATCGTAGCGATCGCCATAGCGACTGGCTAAATTAGCGTCCAGCACCGCTAACTTTGCTTTCAGTCGCGCGTATTGAGCTTTCATGTTCGCAACGGCTTCGCTATCTCGAATATGGCTCAGGATGGACGCAATAGTAGCTTTCAGATCAGTATCTTCAATGCCATTCGTTTGCGTGTCTGTCTCAATCTTTACGAGGGCGTTCTCAACTTCCTCTTGCAAAAGTCGTTCCTGCTCAACGACTTCTACCTCAAGTACCTGAATCTGTTCCTGATTTTTGGCGATCGCCTCGCGTCGCGTTTCACTAATGCCTTCAACCACCCCTTCAACGGATGCTCGAATATCCGATGCGACCGATTGACTTTTGCCTTTTACTTCATCAGAAACTGCCTGAACAACATCACGAGCAATGGTTCCAACCTCGCCCGAACCTTCTTTTAATTCGGCGATTGCCTGGGATACCGCTGCTTTTACGATTTCCTTAATTCGGTCAGCCCGGAGGCTACCTTCTGCTTTTGCACGTTTCAGCTCCTCTGAAACCTGTTCATGGATTGAACCTGACATTCATGACCTCCTTGTTGCAATATCCTTCCCGCAACGAAAGGGCTGTCAGGTTATCCTTTCAAACAGTGAATTCAATACCCCGACAACGCTCTCACTGTATCAACTTCCTTCTGATTGGAAGAGTCGGGTAGCCGACTCACGAAGGCAGAAATAGCCGTATCTCTTCGAAGAAAGTATTAAACGACATACTCAAAGCGCATTCAAAAACCATTTCAACAAAAGACGATAGGCTTTAGCATCCCTCTTTCGTTAGGTTTGTAGGAGAGGTCTCCGATCCATTAGGCATCCGAATGTGGCGATCGCTGTCTCCGTGCTTCATAGACCAGTAGGGCGGTGGCGATCGCCACATTCAGCGACTCTACCCCATTGGCCAACGCAATAGTGACGGCTAGATCGGCTTGCTCGATCAAGGCTGGCGATAACCCAGCCCCTTCATTTCCAAATACAAACAGCGTTGGGCGGGTCAAATCGATATCCCAATAGCTCTTCGTTGCAGTGGGCAGCGTTGCGACGACTTGCATCCCACTGGCACGACACCGTTGGATGTGGGCAATAGGGTCGGGAGCGATGCCCATGGGTAAACGAAACCATTGCCCAGCACTAGCTCGTAGCACTTTGGGATGATCGAGATCAACGCTATCCGCCGTGAGCCACAATCCTTCGACGTCGGCCGCAGCGGCTGTCCGGATGATGGTGCCCAGGTTACCTGGATCTTGCAAGGTTTCGACCATTAGCCCCAGGCTCACGGGCTCCGTCGGTTGTTGTGGCATCTGTCGGGGTGCGGTGGCAACAATGCCATCGGGGGTAACGGTCGTGGCAATGGCATCCAGCACTGCCTCGCTCACCTGCTCCGTGCGGGTGGCTTGAGCCTGGAGCTGCGCCCACAGATCGGGATGGCGATCGCACCAACGTGGGGTACTGCACACCGTATCGAGGGGAAACCCCACCTCACAGGCGGTCTCTACTAAGTGGGTGCCTTCCAATAAAAATCGGTTTTGCTCATGCCGATCGCGTCCCCGCTTCAGCTTACGAAGCTGCTTAACCAGGGGATTTTGTAGGCTGGTCAGCATAATGACAGTGAAGAGACTGAAGAAAGTAGGTGCAAGTCAAAATCCCAAAGACGGTGGCAAGTACCTTGGGAGGGAGACGAGCTGGAAAATCCGAACGAAGGGAAAGTAGCGGTAGCGCTGAGTAATTTGACTTTGATCTGATTTCGTTACAAAACGATAAGAGATTATTACCTAACTTTACATTGCGATCGCCAGCAACAGTAAAAATGAGAACAATCACGACCCGCCCCAATCTCCTTTAAGGGCGATCGCAACACATGGACGCCTATCCCAAAAAAGGAAGAAGTCCTAACAAACATAAACACAAAGTATGCGGAACCCGGGACTTGAACCCGGAAGTCTTTGCAGACACTAGAACCTGAATCTAGCGCGTCTACCAATTCCGCCAGTTCCGCTGGGGAATGTGCTTAACGTCACAGTCTCCCATAATTCCTCAAGATCGTCGGGGAGTCAAGGGATTTTGTTCACTTTTTTGAGTGATTTTCTAAATGCCCAGGGCCAACTTTTTTACTTGGACAAGAGGATTTCAAGAAAATCGCAGACAAATCAAAGGTTTCCGGTAGAATCTAAACCGTCATCG
>JBCBSL010000488.1:0-4065 GCA_039819145.1 Cyanobacteria bacterium J06638_22 | reverse complement strand
TACCGCTGCCTTCGATGTAAAACTCCACCGTTTCCCCATCCAGGTAGCGCTGGAACCAATCCGACTCCTTCACCTCATCGCTGTCATCCAGAAAATCGGCTCGCAGCGCCGACTTCAGCAAGCTGTTTTTGCTGAGCCGCAAGTCGTGGGGACGCTTTTCTAGCTCCCGTATCGGTTCATATTCCTCGAGATACCAGGCTTTGAGCGCAATGATAGCCATGATAGACAGCGACCTCCCGAGCAAACTCCAGGATGAACGGACAGAACGAATGGCAAAACAGACCGAAACGGAGCGTGATAGAGATGCGAATGAAATTGCCCTCAATGATAGGCGATCGCCCTCATTTTCCTCGCTGATTTCTGGCCTGCCCCTGCTTTTACAAATTCGTTTACAACTTCACAAGACTCCATTCAATTATTATAGTTCATATGTACCATCTTGCTTGAGGCTTTCCCTTCTTCAACAGCAATTCTCAGTATGGCTTTGTTAGTTTATGAAATGCCGCTCAGGCTGAGCTTGTCGAAGCCTGTTCACCCTTCGACAGGCTCAGGGCGAACGGCAAATTTTCCAAAATGAGAATTGCTGCTTCTTCAATCGATGGTCGCTGAGTAAATATTGGCACGCCGAATGCTGGCATACCGGATGGGCGATCGCCCGGTTGCTGAGCCAAAATGAAAACAATTCTCCCTCGATCGAATTTCCTCGCCATGCCCACGATCCTCATTCGGGAAAATCAACCCACGGATACTGGCTTCGCCGCTATCCTCAGTTTCGATAACCAGACCCAATACCCCATCACCATCCAAGACCCCTTTGACCGCAAGCAGGAACGGGATCTGGAATTTTATTTTGAGCAGTGGATTCGGTTTCCGTTTGACAACCAGGTGCTCGCCCAGCGGGCAGCGGCGAGCGTGACAGCCTACGGGGAAAACCTGTTTGAGCAGGTGTTTCGGCGTGACCCCGATGCCTACAGCGACTATCGCAACGCGTGCCAGGGCGGACTCAGTAACCTACGGATCGAGGTAGAGGGAAATTCCCCTGACTTTCAAGCCCTCCACTGGGAGGCGCTGAAAGACCCCAAGCAGCCAAGACCCTTTGCAGTCGATGGGGTGTTTACCCGCAAGCGGCCTCAGCAAGGCATTACGCCCATCACGCTGCACCCTTCCCCTGTCATCAACCTGCTGGTGGTAACCGCGCGGCCTGATGAGGAAAAGGATGTGGGCTATCGCACGATTTCGCGCCCGCTGATTGATGCCATTCATCAAGCGCAGTTGCGGGTGAATGTGGAAGTGCTGCGCCCTGGAACCTTTGAGGCGCTGTCAAAGCATTTGGATGGGAAAGAGGGGCGTTACCATATCATCCACTTCGATGCCCACGGGGGCTTGATGACCTACGACCAGTTTCAGCAGGGCGTCAAGGCCGATCGCTACACTTTTCAGGCGCGGTACGGGCGACAGGACATAGAGCGCTACGACGGGGTAAAGGCCTTTCTGTTTTTGGAGGAGGAAACGAAGGGCAAAGCGGACCCCGTGGAAGCCCAGGAATTGGCCGCCCTGCTGACCAACCAGGGGATTCCCATCTGCATTTTGAATGCCTGCCAATCGGGCAAGCAGGTAAAGGCAGACGACCGAACGCAGAACGAGCAACCGGAAGGCAACCCCGCAATCCAAAATCCAAAATCCGAAATCCAAAATACCGAAACTAGCCTGGGCAGTCGCCTCATGGCCGCAGGGGTGCAAATGGTGGTGGCAATGGGCTATTCCGTCACGGTGACGGCGGCGGCGCTGATGATGCAGACTCTCTACAGCCAACTGTTTGCCCAAAAGGGCATCCCCGATGCCATCCGGCTGGGGCGCAGGGAACTCTATAACCAGAAGAATCGGCGGGTGTACTTCAACCAGACGGTGGAGCTGGAGGATTGGCTGCTGCCTGTGGTGTATGCCAACCGAGAGGTAGATTTGCGACTGCGGGACTTTGAGCCGAGGGAGAAGGCCGAGTACCTGATGCAGCGGCGGCAGCAGTATCGCTTTGCCGGAGCAACCTATGGCTTTGTGGGGCGCGATCTGGAAATTCTGAAGATTGAGAAGGCTCTGCTGCGCCACAACATTTTGCTGCTGCGGGGCATGGGGGGCACGGGCAAAACCACCCTGCTCAACTACCTGCGGGACTGGTGGCGGACGACGAACTTTGTCAAAGAGGTATTTTATTTCGGCTATGACGAAAGCGCCCACACCCTCCAGCAGATTTTGCGGGTAATCGGCAAGGGGCTGTATCCCGACCCCTATGAGTTTGCGGCGTTTGAGGCGATGCCCATTGAGGCGCAGATGGAAGACCTGGCAGAGAAGCTGCGGGCACATCCCTATGGCCTGATGCTGGATAACCTGGAGTCGGTGACGGGGCAGGCGTTGGCGATTCAAAATACCCTGCCAGAGGCGGAACAGACTGCCCTTCGCGAGTTTTTGCGGCGGCTGCAGGGCGGGCAGACGAAGGTAGTGCTGGGGTCCCGCAGTGGCGAGGAGTGGCTAGCAGATGCCTTTACCCAGGCGGGCAAGGCCAATGTCTATCAACTACAAGGGCTTGACCCGGAATCGCGCACGGTGCTGGCAGAAAAGATTCTGGAGGCCCAGGTAAACGATCCGCAGCGGATTGCCACTCTGCAAACGGAGGAAGACTTTCGGCGGTTGATGAACCTGCTGGCGGGGTACCCGTTGGCGATGGAGGTGGTGCTAGCCAATTTGGCGCGGCAGTCGCCCCAGGAGGTATTGGCGGCGCTGAATGCGGCGGATGTGGATTTGGCGGAGGGCTTAAATCCGGGGGGCGAGGATAGAACGAATAATATTCTCAAATGTGTGGAGTATTCCCACAGCAACTTGTCGCCCGAGGCCCAGCAGTTGCTGGTGTGTTTGGCTCCGTTCAATAGCTTCATCGATCGGGCTGGTTTAGAGAGCTATGGTAATCGATTGAAGCAACTCGAACCGTTCAAAGACTATGACTTTGGGCGGTTCGATGATGCTGTTCAAGAGGCGATTCAGTGGGGGTTGCTTTCACCGATGAGTCCTGAAACTCCTCGCCTTTTAACCATTCAACCCATCTTTCCCTACTTTTTGCGGACGAAGCTGAACGACCTGGATGTCGCCACTCGGGATGCCTTGTATGACGGTTTTAAGGCCCACTATCAGGGGTTGGCAGGAAGCTATCAGCAGTTGATGAACTCTAAAGATCCCAACCAACGGCAACTAGGACTCCTTTTCTGCCGCTTGGAATACGAAAACCTTTATAATTCTTTAAGGATAAGCTTAGAGAAATATGAAGTTCCTATTATCGAAAACTGTTTAGGAACCTATTTTGAGCTTCTAAGCGATTATCTGAGCGAATTAAATCTTGTCAATTTCGTCTGTAAAGCTCTAGAGCACTACCCATCCGAGAAAAAAAGTGGGGAATTAGGAGAAACGATTGTTCGAGCGTTCGGACAACGTGCAAATCTTCTTTACAGGACTCAGCAATATGGACAAGCAAAGGACGCCTACAAGCAAGTTCTGCGGCTTCTAAGTGAAATTCATGGAATAAAAGAGCAAACTAGGCAAACCATCACAGCTAGTATTTATCACCAGTTGGGCCTCGTGGCCGAAGCGCTGCGGGAGTATGCGCAGGCGCGATCGCACTATCAACAGGCCCTCGATATCTGTATTGAATTCAACGACCGCTACAGCCAAGCCAGCACCTACCACCAGTTGGGCATCGTGGCCGAAGAGCTGCGGGAGTATGCGCAGGCGCGATCGCACTATCAACAGGCCCTCGATATCTGTATTGAATACAACGACCGCTACAGCCAAGCCCGCACCTACCACCAGTTGGGCATCGTGGCCCAAGAGCTGCGGGAGTATGCGCAGGCGCGATCGCACTATCAACAGGCCCTCGATATCTTTATTGAATTCAACGACCGCTACGAACAAGCGGGCACCTACCACCAGTTGGGCATCGTGGCCCAAGAGCTGCGGGAGTATGCGCAGGCGCGATCGCACTATCAACAGGCGTTAACAATCTTTGTTGAGTTTGGCGATGAA
>JBCBSL010000487.1:0-4077 GCA_039819145.1 Cyanobacteria bacterium J06638_22 | reverse complement strand
TAGAAGGTGTCGAGGGATATTTCTCTTGCAATCTCATATCTAGAATCAAAATCCAAAACCCAAAATTCTCTGAGGGTTGCTATGGCTGCTATTCCTCAAAAACCTCAGTTGGAGCAGGTCGATCCGCCGCGATCGCCCCGCGAAACGCTGCCCACGATGTATGACCTCCCCAGCGAGTTTCCGGAGGAACCAGGGTTGCCCGATGTATTCCACGACCTCCAGCCTCAGCTCCTGAGCCGCACCTTGCGCTTGCGGGGTTATGGGCGCGATCGCTACTTCACCGCTTCCGACCTCAATATCTACTACGATGTCCATCACCCCATTTGGCATAAGCGCCCAGATTGGTTCCTAGCGGTGAACGTTCCGCCTCTTTATGAAGGGCGAGATCTGCGCAACAGCTATGTGGTCTGGCAAGAAGGCGAGAATCCCTTTGTGATTGTTGAACTTCTCTCTCCGGGCACCCAAGCAGAAGATTTAGGGCGCTTCGGGCAAGCACAAAGTTCTGAAACAACGGAGGCTTCATCCACTACCAGCAACGGTAATGGCTTGATTCCAGCTCCACCGACCAACCGCGCTAATCGTGAAACACCTCCCGGCAAATTGGAAGCCTATGAACAGTATCTGCGGGTGCCGCACTACTTCGTCTATAGCCGCTACACGGGGCAGCTTCGCTACTTCAAGTTGGCGGGTGGGTCGTATCAGGAGCAGGCGCTCAACGATAGCAACCCCATTGCCTGGATCGCTGATCTGGGAATTGGGTTAGGGATTTGGGAGGGCGAGTTTGAGGGAATTCAGGCACGGTGGTTACGCTGGTGCGATCGCGCGGGCAACTGGTTCCTCACCGACACAGAGCAGGCGGAACAACGAGCCGAACAGGAACGGCGGGCACGGGAACAAGCCGAAGCGCAACTGCTCCAGGCGGCTCAGAATCTGCTGGCAACAGGAATGGCGATCGCCCAAGTTGCCCAAATCCTGAACCTCTCCGAGGAACAAATCCGGCAACTCTAATCCTGATCCGTAGGGCAAAGGGAATGAATTGCTGCCTTAACCAACCCCGAACTATTCCTCAAGCCCAAGCTGCCGTTTCAGCTCTATAGGAATATTTCTTGCAGTTTCCATCCCCTCTATATTTTCATTTTCCCAATCTGTATCACTATTCCATTTAATGGAACTAAGGTTAGCACTATAGAAGTTGGCACTGGCAAGATTGGCATTGGCAAGATTGGCGCTGTTGAGGTTGGCTCTGTCAAAGTTAGCGCTGTTGAGATAGGCACTGTCAAGGTTGGCGCTATCGAGGTTTGCGCTGTTGAGATAGGTGCTATCGAGATAGGCGTTGGTGAGGTTTGCGCTAGTGAGATTGGCGCTATCGAGGTTTGCGCTAGTGAGATTGGCACTATCGAGGTTTGCGCTGTTGAAATTGGCTCTGTTGAGATTAGCTCTGGCGAGATTGGCGCTGTCGAGGTTAGCTCTGTTGAGGTTGGCTCTATTGAGATTGGTGCTGTTGAGGTTAGCTCTATTGAGGTTAGCTCTGTCGAGATTAGCTCTAGCAATGTGTGGACCTACGGTTTTGGTAAAGGTTCCAAACCCTAGGGAGTCAGTGTAGTGGATAATTTTGAGCAGACGATCCTGAACAAATAGTTCTGAATCGGGATTGTCGCAAGGATGGAAGTTAATGATTGCGGGTGAAGCACCTTCAGGTAGGTTGGGATAGTCGCGATACTGAGCAACTGCATGGAGTTTGAACAGGAAAATCAGGACATTCAACCCCGTAAAAACATCCACCTGCCGCAGCCCAGTGTTGATATTGAAGGCTTGTAGCTTCCGCAGCTTTTTCTGAGGCAGATGTTCCTCTGTCGGTTGTGCATTCATAAATTCGTGGTTGCACCACCGAATATAGAAGGTGTGGAGTCGATCAAATAATTCAACTGGCTTGAAGTCGTCGCTGGATTGCAACAACTCAAACAGGTATTCAACGATTTCTTTTGTTAGAACGGGTGCGCCCAGCAGGTCATACAGTTCCCAATACAGTTGCTCATCAGAGATTTCGTAATTGTTGCGCCATTCCCTATAGGTCCATGCTTCCACAGCCTGTTTAATGCGTTCTGCACAGAGAAATTCGCTAAAACTTTTGTGAGCAAACTCTACCGATCCTTCGCCTCGTCTTCCTGGTTGCAGATAAAATGCCGCGAGGGCATTACGAAGTGGATTGTCATGTAGTTTTGCTTGAGCGGTTTCCAGTAGGTCTTTAGCTTCTTCATCTGTCTTCAGACGTTCCTCAAGCATCCGAATCGAAGCACACTCATCCCCCGACTGCACCACACATAACCCTGCTTCTGCCAAAATGCGATAGAGCGCATCGGTTCCGAGTTCGGTTAAGTCTCGGTTCAGCCCGTCGGGGCGTTGTTTGGTTAGTACCCAGTTCAGGGTCTTCTGATAAATCAAGACCTTTGCCTTGGCTCCTTCGACTCCAGCAAACATTTCCACATGCAGTTCTCCATCCCGATGCATGGCAGCTAGCAGATAGAGCACCAGCGGTTCCCGCGCCAGTTCTCGCACGCGGTCTGGCAAGCTTGAATCGTTCAGCAGCGCCTGCAAGTCCTTTGGGTCAGCCTGAATCAGCGCACTCCACTTTTCCAACCAGCACGCTTGTTCAGCATCGTCCATCGGCAAGAGCTTCACCCGTACCAAATTCTGTGGCAGGGCAGGCTCTATTCCATGCAATGCCAGCGGTCGCCCGGTAACAATAAACCGATGACCCATTTCTGGGCTGGTGCAGTCCCGTTGAAACTGCCCAACTTGTCGTAAGAATTGTTCTAGTCCACCGCTCGTGCGCCCTTCCATCAATAATTCATCAAAACCATCCAGAAGAAAGAGAAAACGAGTATTGCGACTGGTCAACCACCCCTCATCTTTTGTAAAGTTTGCACTCACAGCATTTCGCAACGTATCGGCAAAGCTATTTTGCAGTTTGGGGATATCACGCAACCGAATCAGGATGGGAATCCACGTTGGAGAGAAATGTTCTCGGATCTTATTAGCAAAGATGCGACAAAACACGCTTTTCCCCCGACCAGGACCGGCCTGAATGAACAATACCTGGTCTTGTTTATCGGGATCTTTGAGGAACTTTAATGCCCAAGTCTCTAAGTCCGCAGGTGTCTGATATTCCTTCTCTTCAAAATTACGATCAAGGAGTTGTGCTTGCAGGGGCACATAGAGTTCCTGCAACGTAAACGATTCATTGAACACCTGCCAAAGCCTTTTTCGCTTGAGATCTTCGGGCTTTGGCGAAATATATTCCGTTAGATAGGTGTCGATGCTGGTGTATTTCTCCTGTTCCTCACGCCAATCGGCCAGTGTGGTCGTGCCAAACCGCTGAGCTGCTTCCGGCAATTCCCCCCAAGCTTCGGTGATGTAGCGATGGGTGTTCCAAGCGGCACGCTCCGTTAACCGTTGGGCATCCGCTTCCGCAAAGCCCGCCGCTTTCAGACGCCCCACCATCAAAGTCTTCAAGTGCGTTGCTAGTTCAGACTTGTGAAAGCATAGGAGCGCATTTTTAGCGTCGGAATCCGTAAGAGCAAACTCATTCAAGCTGTTTGGAGCATCTATCTTCTTTTGTCCATTGCCAGCTTCAGGAGTTGTAGTTGGGAGAAATCCTTTCAAGCTCTCGCCATAGGCTTTGAGGCTGACTAGCACAACACAATCTGCAAAGGTTAGTTGCGTCTGCGACTTCTTCAGGTAGAACTTCAGCAAGCCGGTCGCGATTTTGGCAAAGGGTAAGAGCGATTCGGCTAGCTCGGCTTCCGGGGTATTAAGCACATCCAGCAACGCTGCGCCTTGCTCAACCCAAGGAGCAATCTCCTGAACTTGCTCATCTTCTAGAGCTTCTGCCAGTGTATCGATCGCTTCAACCGTATCTATTGCCCCGTCTACGGTATCCAGGGAAATCAGTTTGTGGATGGGAGTATTGAGAAATCGCCAGAGGGAGTTTGCCATCAACCGCTGATCCAACACGCTATTTCCTGAAGCGTAGCCTGATATTTTTGCGATCGCTTGAAATCTTGTCAATCCTTTAAG
>JBCBSL010000486.1:0-4098 GCA_039819145.1 Cyanobacteria bacterium J06638_22 | reverse complement strand
GGAAAAATAATCGGTTCAGGAATCTGCTCTAAATAGCTAATGATTTCCTCTTTTTCAATAGACAAAGTTATCTGAGCATATGAGTTATCTTCCAGCTTCTTGAATCGACTAGAAGCTGTTTCAATACTACGATGAGGCGCAGAATCAAGTTTTAGTCCTAGACCTTCGAGAAAGGCTGTCTTTCCAGCATTATTTTTGCCAATTAATATGTTAATTCCTGGCGTACATTCTAACAATTTAGAGTCTCTGTAAGATTTATAGTTAAGTAACTGAATCCTCTTGATATACATTTTGGGATGATCTTCTAGCTATAAAAAATATGGAAAGGCTCCATTTATTTAGTATTTTAGGCAAAGTATGCGTAAATTTATGCAGATTTCATGTTATGCAGATTTCATGATGTTCTCTTGTCCGTGTAAATTAACTCTTAATACCTTAATAATCAACAGATTGGAAAAGACTCAGATCACTTCTTGAAAACCGCCTAGCTTGTCTTCCAGCCAATCAAGATCTCTGTACAGTAGCACTTGCTTTTCCCAATCATGTATCTCTACTGCTATTTTGCGTTACCCTCTTCTCTGTGCAATGCAATACCCTAAAAAATAGTGTGTATCGTGAGGCTTGCAGGATGCTGCCTATAGGGTGGGCTGTTGTAGTGCTGCTAGTGGTGTGCCCGATTGTGGGGGGCTTGCCATTGGTGGCGTGGTTGACCCGTGGGTTGAGTGGAAAGCGCTTGCGGGAGTTGGGAACCGGGAATATCAGCGTATCGGCGGCATTTTATCACGGAGGCAACATTGTCGGGATTTTGGCGGTGTTGTCGGAAGCGCTGAAGGGGATTGGGGTGGTTTGGTTGGCGCGATCGCTCTTTCCCGCCGCACCTGCGGTCGAGCTGGTGGCCTTGATGTTGCTGGTGGCGGGGCGCTATGGCTTTGGGCGGGGAGCTGGCACAACCAACGTGGTATGGGGCTTTCTGGCTCATGACATGCAAACGGCATTGCTGGTGGCGTTGATTGGTGGGGTCGGCTTCACCCTAGTGCGGGAGCGGCAGGCGGGGAAATTTGGCATCCTGGTGCTCTTGCCTGTCATCGTTGCTTTGCGGCATCCTCAAGATGGACCGCGGGTGATGGCGACGGTTCTGCTCAGCTTGCTGATAGCCTGGGTCTATCGCCAAATCCCCGACGACCTCGATTTGCCTGCGGAGTCTGCCCAAACCGAGTCACGTACTATGTTTAAGTTTTTTCGAGGCGATCGCGCCCTCCTCTCCCTCGATCAGCGGTTGGATGTCAAGCAAGTGGGCGGCAAAGCCGCAACCTTGGCGCAACTGAAGGAATGGCGCTATCCTGTGCCGCCGGGTTGGGTGGTACCGCCGGGGGATGACCCGGCACCGCTGCTGCAAACGGTCAAGCCTACTGAGGAAACGCCGATGGTGGTGCGGTCTTCGGCTATTGGGGAAGATGGGGCGATCGCCTCTGCCGCCGGACAGTACGACTCCTTCCTCGACATCACCAACCCGACCATCCTGGCGGAGACAGTGTTGCGTTGTCAGGCGTCGTACAACCTGCCCCGTGCCGTGCAATATCGTCAGCGCCAGGGGATTATCGATGGTGGCATGGCCGTGTTGGTGCAACGGCAGGTGCAGGGCGTGTTCTCTGGCGTGGCCTTTAGCCGCGATCCGGTGGCGCGTCAGGGCAATGCGGTGATTGTGGAAGCGTTACCGGGAGACGCCACCCGCGTAGTGTCGGGGCGATTCACCCCCGATCGCTATCGTGTCGCCCTTTCCGACAGCGACCTGGGGGAAGACTGGCGCTTACCCGACGAGCAATCCCTGGCCGTTGAAGGAGAAGGGGATGTGCCCAACCGCCTAGTGCAACAAGTCGCCTATCTGGCACGACATTTAGAAAACCAATTCCACGGCATTCCTCAGGATATTGAGTGGAGCTTCGATGGTCAGCAGCTGTGGCTGCTGCAATCCCGCCCGATCACGACACTGCAACCGATCTGGACGCGGAAAATTGCCGCTGAAGTGATTCCCGGCTTTATCCATCCCCTCACCTGGTCGATCAACCGTCCCCTGACCTGTGGCGTGTGGGGCGAAATTTTCACTATTGTGCTGGGCGATCGCGCCCTTGGGTTGGATTTCACCGAAACCGCCACCTTGCACAACTCCGCCGCCTATTTCAACGCGACCCTGCTGGGAGATGTGTTCTCTCGCATGGGCTTACCGCCGGAAAGCCTGGAATTCCTCACCCGTGGCGCAAAGTTCAGCAAGCCACCGCTGCAATCGACCCTGCGCAACGTTCCGGGACTGCTGCGTTTGGTGCAACAGGAAATCAACCTGCCCAATGCCTTTGCGAAGGACGATCGCACCCATTTCCAACCCCTGCTCCACGACCTCACCACTGAACCTGCCGAGAGCCTGGAACCCAAGGCTATTCTCCAGCGCATCGATCGCATTTTGGATGGACTCAAACGCACCACCTACTACAACATCCTCGCACCCCTAGGCTTCGCCGCCCGCAAAGCCATCGGTCGCGCTGACCTGGGACAGCTCGACAGCCGCCGCACCCCAGAAGTCGCCGCCACGCGATCGCTCCAATCCCTGGCTACCGAAGCTCGCCCGCTCATGGGAGATTCTTTACCGACAGACACTCAACAACTTTTCGATCGCCTGAACGAAACGGCAGATGGACAACAGATTCTCCAAAAATTCGACCAATTCCTGACAGATTATGGCTACCTCAGCCCTGTGGCCACTGATATCTCTGTTTCCTGCTGGCGGGAAGATCCCCAACCCGTGCAAACGCTGCTCCTGCAATTCCTCAAAGCGCCAACGGCTGACAGCGAAACGTCTCGCAAATCCAACCGCATCCAACGCCGCCTGGATCTCAAAGGACGGGTTGCCGAAGTCTATAATCGCCTGCTCGCCGAGCTGCGCTGGAGCTTTCTAGCGCTAGAGCAACGCTGGCTCAGCGAAGGCTTGCTGCACTCCACTGGCGAAATCTTTTTCCTGGAATTTGATGAAATTCGCCAACTGGTCGAAGGTAATGCCACTGAGCTGAAGGCCACACTACACGATCGCATCACCACCCGCCAAAAACGCCTAACGAGCGATCGCGCCCAACCCAGCGTCCCCAATCTCGTGTACGGCAATGACCCACCGGAGTTTTTCCCCACACCCATCGCTGCCCTTCCTGCCAGCCAGCTACGCGGCATCGGAGCCAGCCCCGGCCAAATGGAAGGCACGGTCAGAGTCGTCACCAACCTCAACACTATCCCCGATGTGGATCGCGACACCGTACTGGTCGTCCCCTTCACCGATGCAGGCTGGTCGCCTCTCCTCGCCCAAGTTGGGGGGCTGATCGCTGAGGTTGGGGGGCAGTTGTCGCACGGGGCGATCGTCGCCCGAGAATATGGCATCCCCGCTGTGATGAATGTGGAAGACGCCACCCAAATCTTCCGCAACGGCCAGCGCGTTCGCATCAACGGCAGAACTGGAGAAATTGATCGCTTGGAGTAATTGGATTCTTCCAGCAATAGTTGGATTACGGTTTTATATTTTTCGATTCAGTTACAAATCAATCAACGATTTTCATCATATAAGTCTTTTGGAAAAATTGACGAAAAGAACTTCATAATCATCATGAGAAAGCAGATTTGGCACTACATTCGTGCTCTAGAATCCTTTTGTCTATAATGCCTTTTGAGAAGAAGTCATGCCACCATTTTGGGCTAGGAAACGGTTCCTTACCTTTTTGGCAAGGATATTCTTTAAGTATAATTTCAAGCTTACCTTCTTCTGGAGGCGAGTATCCCATATTTTCATACACTTTCTGATATTTCTTGTTAATAGACAGGTAGTATGAAGAATCTCCCTTAAGTTCAATAGAGAGAATTAATAGATTTTCGAACAATTCAAAAAGTATATCTTCGTTTTGACTAAAGTTTGAAGACATAGCGTCATAAATCCTCTTAAAATCCAATAAAACCTGTCTTAATATCCTTAAGTTTTTACAATACCCTAGGTTGTGATTGCCATCTGGTGGATAGTTGTTTTTCACTAGATCGAGAACTTGACTATTTTCTAGCAAAAAATTTCGT
>JBCBSL010000485.1:0-4106 GCA_039819145.1 Cyanobacteria bacterium J06638_22 | reverse complement strand
ATCCAGAAGTCAAATTTACCAATGAACATTCAGCCTCTATATTCCCCGAAGAAACTCTAGACGTACTAAAAATTAATTTTGATGTAAAAACTTCTCATCTTGAGTCCTTCATCAGACAGCTAAAGCTAAGAGCAAAAGTATTTTGGGAAAATGAATCTGTTGAAAAAATTTATGACAAACAGGATTTGATTCTTAAGGACTTCTTAGAAAAAAAAGAACAATTTTCTTTTCTAAACTACCCAGTAATGGAATAGAGAAAACAAGCCAGATAGAAAAAACATCTGGCAACATCGGCTATAATTCATTGCTGCATTCTCACTAACTTTAAACAAAACAACCATTAACAGGACCCGATTTCTCCCGGACAATTTCCGTTGGAAATGTCCGCAACGAAATCATAGCCCAACCGTTGAACGACACCCTGATTTCGGTAATATGGTGATTCAAAATTTAATTCGGTGTTGGAGGTGTAGATTTCCGTTTGCGATTTGATTTTTCGTAACTAAAAAGCTGGTTTCGAGCTGGATCGGCTTTGTTGTTTTTGATACCAAAGGGTTCAAATTGGCTGATTTCGTACCTAGATGTGGTCAAAAGGGCAAAAGGCTACCTGGTCGCCGAACGGCAACTATAAAATTAAGTCCCTGAAATAATCGATACAATGTGCTTTGAAGTTGGTGACCGGATGGGGGCAGCCCGCCAACAATGCCTTACCGTCGGCAGACAAGCCCTAAGCCAATCCATATACGAACGGCGTCAAGTAGTCCCCCGCCCGCTAACCTCAGCGACGTACGCGGATGGGATCGGACTTCAGACCGAGGGTATTGACCGCCACGATGCTGTACGTCGCCTTATCGCCCGCCGCCCCTTCCTTTAAGGACCAGCGGAACGGAATCAGAGGCAGTAGGGGGGTGTCGCTGTACTGTAGACCCTGGGCGATGTCGCGGCCTCGGGGGTTAAGGGGTTTTTTGGGAACTGTGGCGACCAGTTCCCCATCCCGCCAAATCTCGAAATGGCTGATTCCGCTTTGGAGGTCGGCGTGGGGTTGCCAGGCGAGCACACCGCCCTCGATTGCAGCGGCGGTCGGCGGCGGCGGCGGACTGCTATCGGTGATCTTTTCCCCGTTGATGAACTGAGTCCAAATCCGGGCAACCTCAGCACTGGGTAGCCAGATGGCCTTGGCCCCTTCGTCCGGGTACGCCTTGGCTGGGGTGGCGGTTGGAAGGGGTTGCCCCGGCCCCATTAATGGGGCTAGCCAGGGTACCGCCTCGCCCCCGTCTCCCAAACGATGGGATAGGCAGGCATCAAACCAGGGAATGGCCAGGTAACGTTGCTCGCCACAGCCGTGCCCCGTTAACGGATCGACGGCCACGCCGATGGGCGCCCCCTTGGCTCGCAGGGTGGTGAAGAACTCCTTAGCCCTTGGCCAGACGTGCTTAAAGCGCCCATCATCTCCACGGTAACCCTCTTCGATGCCGAGGCAGAGCATCACCGGCGCTTCGATGCCCTGCTCCGGCAGGGGCGTAAGGAGGGCGTCTGGCCATTCCTCGAAGGGCGTTAGCAGCGCCGTGCCCGACTGTAGCCAGGCCGCTGCCACCCGCTCAGGATACAGCAGCAGCATATTGCCTACCCAGTATCCGCCCCCGCTGTGTCCCCACAGGGCCCAGGGCACGGTGGCCAGTTCGGGGTGACCAGCTTGCCGGCCAAGGTCGACCAACGCCCGCTGGAAGGTCGCCTGCGAGCCCTCCCGGGGCTCGCACCAGTAGTGGCAATCCTCGTCGAAGGGCTGTTCGTAAGTGGCCGCTAGGAGTGCGCAGCCGTGCTTGGCGGCCAGCGCCTGCCAGTGTAGATCGAAGGCCCCGGTAAGCCCTGAACGGGCCGAGCCAGCGCCGCACCCGTGTTGATGAACGATCACCCCGCGTAAAGTCTTAATGCTGGGTGGAATCCAGATGGTATACTGCGCCGCGAACCGGAGTTCTCCAGCCATATCCGAGCCGTCGTAGCGGACCCGGTGGTGGTCCGGTGTAAGTTCCGGAACCAGTTCATAGGGGATGTCTGTCCGCTGTAGCAATTCGATGGTGCTGTTCGCCAGGCGGTCAGCGAAGCGCCGATAGCCCTCTACGGTGAGGTGGAGGTCGTTCTCGACGTACTTTCCATTGCTCCTTACCCCATCGTTGAGATCGTCAGTATCCACCCAGCGGCCGCGTTTTGAAGCGCCAGCCAGCTCCATTTGCACCTCCCTCATGGGCTGCCAGTCCGGGTATTCCGGGTGGGTCATACCGAAATCATTGAGCCGGCCGATCACATAATTGATCCCCTCGTGGCCCAGGTCCTCTTCGATTTGTTGCAGGACGCGCTGGAAGCTCTCTGCGTAGCGCGAAGCATTGCCTTCCCGGGCGTCTCTTTCGCCCTGCATCCAGATGAAGGTGACCGTCTTAAGTTCGCGCCCTGCGACGGCTTCCTTAACTTTTTTAATCAGCCGGTTGTAGAGGTCGCCGATAGCGACGTCCACCCCATTTTGTTCGTCATTCCACCCTTTGTCCCACCGCCGGATCGGTTGACCTCCTTGGGAATCCTTTACGACGATGACGCAATCAACCCCAAAGCGCTTTTCAACGGCTGGAATAAATACTTCTTCCGGTTTAACGCCATTCATGTTGGACTGCCCAGATAGGATGAAGAGGTGTACGCCTTCGTCGGCAACGGCAGGAGGCGCCAGGGAAAGCGTCAGTACGCAGAGGGCGGCGAGGAAATAATAACGGTAGTATCGCATTGTTGGTACGGTCATGTTATTGTAGTATGCATTTTAACAAAGTTATTAAAACTGCCAGAATGTCGCTTGCCCCTTCGCTGCGGCTTGCCTTACGAAGGGCATACTTCATGTCGCGTTTGGAAAATGGGGAGCCGTGACTTTTACCGCTGAATAGGTCAGTAACGGGCTGGTAGGCTTCGTCGTACTTCGTATGTTATCCCCTGTAATATCCTAGGAAAGCATGCACTTGGTGAGGGGAGGCATTGCCCACTGCCACTGCCAACTGCCAACTACCTACTCTTCTTTCTGCCCCATCATCATCAAGTAAGCCTTTAAAAAGGCATTCAGATCGCCATCCATAACGGCATCCACATTGCCGGTCTCTTCGCCTGTACGAACGTCCTTGACCAATTTATAGGGATGCATGACGTAATTTCGGATCTGGGAACCCCATTCGATTTTCATTTTGGAGGATTCGATTTCCTGCCGAGCCTCCATCTTCTTACGTAGTTCGATCTCGTATAACTGGGATTTCAGCATCTTTAGGGCAGTGGCCCTATTGTCATGCTGGCTACGGGAATCCGAACAAGAAATCTGTATGCCCGTAGGTTTATGCACCAGTTGCACCTTGGTCTCCACTTTATTCACGTTCTGTCCGCCCGCCCCACTGGAACGTGCGGTGGTAATCTCTATATCGGCCGGATTTACCTCAATTTCAATAGTATCGTCCACTAGCGGATACACATATACGGAAGCAAAAGAAGTATGCCGTTTGGCATTACTGTCAAAAGGAGAGATTCGTACGAGGCGATGTACCCCGTTTTCGCCTTTGAGCCACCCAAAGGCAAAATCGCCATCAATTTCCAGGGTTACCGTTTTGATGCCGGCCACATCGCCCTCCTGATAATTAAGTTCACGAACCTTATAGCCGTTTTTTTCGCTCCACATCATATACATGCGCATAAGCATAGCGGCCCAATCACAACTTTCGGTACCGCCTGCACCGGCCGTAATCTGAAGTACGGCGGTAAGCTCATCGCCTTCTTCGGAAAGCATGTTTTTGAATTCCAGCTTTTCCATGGCTTCCAGGGCGTTTTGGTATTGCATTTCCACCTCGGCCTCAGTGACCTCACCTGCATCCTGGAATTCAAAAAGCAATGGGTAGAGGACTATAAAGCCGCCGAAAGCCTCATAGGCGATTTGGAGGTGCTTTTGGAATTCCAGGATGCAGGTGAGGCTTTCGGCGGCTTTATAGTCCTCTACCCATTGCTTTTTGGACTGGATAAACCTCATGTGCGCTTGTGCCTCCTGGGGGTTGTCCCAAAAATCGGGGGCAAGGGTCTTCTCCTCCTCGTTC
>JBCBSL010000484.1:0-4140 GCA_039819145.1 Cyanobacteria bacterium J06638_22 | reverse complement strand
CACAAAATCGGTGGCAGATTGTCGAAGCGATCGGGCAATCGGCCAAAGAAAGCGCGGTTGATCAAATTGAGGAAATAAACGGCGGTGAGGGCGGTGCCAATCATGCAGAGTAGCGTTTGAACCGGGAAAATCAGGATGCTACTGCGGTACACAATAAATTCTGCAATGAAGCCGACCATACCGGGGATACCGGCACTTGCCATCACGCCCAAAATCATCAAGCTGCCCACTAAGGGCAAGCCCCGTTCGGGCGTCAGCAACCCCCGGAGCACGGTGACGTCCCGCGTGCCCGTTTTGGAATAAACAACGCCGACCAGCAGAAACAGTAGGGCAGAAATCAGGCCGTGGCTCACCATCTGGGCAATGCTTCCCGCCAGACTGAGGGGCGTCGCCGCCGCCACTGCTAGAAGAATGTAGCCCATATGCCCAACGGAACTGTAGGCCACAATTTTTTTCATATCGGTTTGGGCGATCGCCACAAAGGAGCCATACAGCACATTCACGACCGCCAGCGCGGCTAGCACCGGAGCAAAGTAGCCCCAGGCCTGAGGAAATAGCCCTAAGCCAAAGCGGATGAGTCCATAGGTGCCCAGCTTCAGCAACACCCCTGCCAGCAACACCGACACTTCCGTCGGCGCTTCCACATGGGCATCGGGGAGCCAGGTGTGGAAGGGCACAATGGGGATTTTGATGCCAAAGCCAATAACGATGGTGGTGAGCAGCACCAGTTGCGTCACCAGTGGTAAGCCCTGATCTTGTAGCAGCGCATAGTCAAAGCTGCCGACCCCGCTGAGCAAAGACAGTCCAAAGAATGCCGCCAGGAGCAAGATGCCAGAGATGGCCGTGTAAATCAGAAACTTCATCGCCGCGTAGCCCCGGCGGTTGCCCCCCCAGATGGCAATCATCAGGTACAGCGGAATCAGCTCTACCTCATAAAACAGGAAGAAGAGGAGCAGATTTTGGGCGACAAAGGCTCCGGCCACCCCAGCACTGAGGATAAGAATGAGGCTGTAGTAAAGCTTGGGACGGCTGCGATTGCGATCGCTACTGTAGGTCACAATCCACACCAGTAAGCTATTGATGGCGATTAGGGGAATGGAGAGGCCATCAACCCCTAGTTGGTAGGTCAAGCCCAAAGGCTCAATCCAGGCAAGGGATTCGACAAATTGCAGACCGGGAAGGGCGGGGTCAAACTGAGCCAAAATCACCCCCGTCCACAGCGCCGTGGCGGTGGCGAAGATTAGGGCAATGACTTGGCTGCGTTTTTCAGCGATGGCCGCTGGCAGCAGAGCAATCACCAACGCTCCCAGTAACGGCAACCAAATTAAAACACTCAGCATAACGAACCTCTGTTTCCCCTTTCGGTCAGGTGAATTTTGGATTTTGAATCTTGGATTTCGGATTGATTCTAAGCAGTAGGCAGGAACGAATTAAAAGAGTTAATTGAGAAACGCCCAGCCCAACCAGGCAATACCCAAAATCACGCCGACAAACACCGTCAGCAGGTAGTTGCGCGACTGCCCGGAGATGGTGTATTTGAGGCTTTCACCGCCCAAAATGGAGGCCACGCCCATCAGGTTGATCATGCCGTCCACCACATATTGGTCGAACCAGGCGGTGAGCCGCGCCCCCTGCCGCACCACAAACACCACAGTAAGGCGATAGAGCTGGTCGGTATGGAAGTCGTAGGCCAGGATGTTTTGCAGCATATTCCAGCCTTCGCCCCTCAGCTCGGGCGATCGCGGCGACAAATACAGCACCCCACCCAGCCCAGCACCCAACACACCCGACGCCACCAGCAGCAGCGTCGGCGTTGTGGCCCAAACAGTCATGTCTGGCAACAAGCCCCACTGGTTTAGCATCGCCGGAAGCAGCAGTGTGATGATGGCCAGGGAAATAGAGGGCGTGGCCAGTAGCCAGGGAACCTCAGGGGCACGTCGCGTCTTCGCTTGCGGCTGCCCCCAAAAAATCAACCCAAATACCCGTGTCAGGTTAAACGCCGTTAAGCCGTTGACCAGTAGCACCACCAGCATCAGCGCCATCAGGTGACTGCCAACCGTCGTTGACCATTGCTGCAAAGCCCAGAAAGACCCTAGGGGCAGGATAGCCACCATCCCCAGAGAGCCAACGGTGTAAGCAAAGGTCGTCGCAGGCATTCGGGGCGCCAAGCCACCCATCTCCGTGATGTTTTGGGTATTGGTGGTCAGGATGATGGAACCGATGCTCATGAACAGCAGGGCTTTGGCGATCGCATGGGTAAACAATAGCAGCAACGCAATATCCTGCCGCTGCATCCCCACAGCAATGAACACCAGCCCCAGGTAGGCACTAGTGGAATGGGAAATCACCCGTTTGATATCGATTTGCCCGATCGCCACCAGCGACGCCCCAACGGCGGTCACGGCCCCAATCGAAATCAGGGTCGTTAGTACCACGGGCGACAGCGCCAGAATCGGCTCCATCCGAATCAGCACATAGGCCCCGCAGGCCACCACCACCGAATTCCGCAAAATCGACGCTGGGTTCGGCCCTTCCATGGCCTCATCCAGCCAGAGATTGAGGGGAAACTGGGCGCATTTGCCGACCGGCCCCGCAATCAACGCCAACCCCAACAGCGTGGCAATCAGCGGGGACAGTTGCGCCGTTTCCGCCCAAATGCCCAATTGCCCAAAACCTAGGGTTCCGGCGATCGCACTCAGCGACACCACCCCCATCAGCAGCAACATATCCCCGACCCGCTTTGTCAAAAACGCATCCCGTGCGGCGGTCACCACCAACGGCTGGGCATACCAGAACCCCACCAACAGGTAGGTGCAAAGGGTCAGCATTTCCAAAAGGGCATAGCTCAGGAACAGCGAATCGCTCAAGGCCAAGCCACTCATCGCCGCCTCAAAAAAGCCCATCAGCCCATAAAATCGCGCCAATGCCCAGTCTTTCTCCAAATAGCCCAGAGCAAAGATCTGCGCCAATAGGCTCAGTCCCGTTGCCAGCACCGCTGCCCCCACACTAATTGAGGACACTTCCACCGACAGGGTCAGCCGCAAATCCATGAAATCCAGCCAAGCCCGATCCAAATGAAGGATGGGCAAACCCCAGGTTGCCGATAGCAGCGTAATACTGTGCACCAAGGCCAGCAGGGTCATAAAAATATTGAAATACGCCGCTGGGCGTGGCCCCGTTCGCCGCACCATTCCCACCGACCACGGCAAGGTCAAGATCGCCCCCAATAGTCCGTAGATGGGCACCCACCAAACAGTGTCTATGAGAAATTGAGTCATGCGAACGTATCCTTCAATATGCTTGATTCCAACGAACAGGCTTGATTCTTCAAAGAACGGTTCTGCACCAATCAACTCGATACCAGAGGCGGATAGACAATCCGCAGAAACAACCTCCAACTCTGACGATGGCAATCGCAAAACTATGAGGATCAACTTATTAAAGTAAAGGTGTCTACTTTAATCTGTCTACCTCACCGATGGTGCCAACGGTGCGTTCAATTGTCGTCTTCCAGTCTCCCTGTAAAACGAAGATCGCTATCCAAGACTCATAAAAAATTCACCATTAAGCCCAAAAGAGCCGCTGAATATATAGAAATTTTGCGAACACAAACGGCTTTACCATAGATAAATCAATGGCGATCGCTTCTTTTCTACGAGACTCCCTTACCATTCCTGTAAGCAATCGGTCTGCACATGAAGATAGAAAGCAATTCCGCAAGACAATACAGACTAGCAACGCTTGAGTGACCCAATCTTCAAAATCGATCTTTGAAATCGAAATGACTGGAGAAGCCGAACCCAAATAGACCCAATCGCAGCAACAGAATCAATTTACTATGATTAATATAGGTTTACCACTGTTGATTTATAATAACTTTCGTAAACGCCTTTTCTTCTTGTCGCACCTTATTGGGTTTACGCGTTGAGATCATCCATTTTCTCAAACCAGGTAAATACAGCTTTTCTACCAACCAAAGGCAATAATGCTTGGATTGACCTAGATTAGAGCATAAGAATCGACGCATTTATGTAACGCGTAGATGTGCTGATTTCTCTACAAGAAATCATATACTTGGTTATGTTTCGAAATAATTTAATTGCGATAGTTTAAGCTTTCAGAACTCTTCGGATGCATTGA
>JBCBSL010000483.1:0-4172 GCA_039819145.1 Cyanobacteria bacterium J06638_22 | reverse complement strand
GATAAGAGCCAATATTCAGATCTCTTCTACATTTTATCGAAAGAGTGCTGCCTTTGGATACCGTGTATCCATCAACTATTCATCCCTATATATCGAGTTACCTCGATTAAGTCTCATCCTCAATTAGTCCAATATGTTTCACTTATTCAAACGAGCAACTCTATACTTACGAGAATAATTAATTGGAATAAAAATGCTAAATAAATCAAATCTAAACGGATCATATTTTTCTAAGTGCGATCGCTTTAGTCAACCTGAATCGGTATGTAGAAAAGGTTCAGATTGAGTCATTAAAGTCACTCTGTATATCCGTATCTGCTCAAGCTGATATCCCTGCTCTTTGTCAGGTCTTTTCTAGACTCTACGTCAAAACAACCTCCCTCAACGTATAAGAACAATCAGCAAAAATCAAGAACATAAAACTGAAGCTTCATCGACCAATCAGAATCAAGTCCAGCGTAAAACCCTTTGTACTCAGTACCCAATGGAACCCATTTCAGGATGGTCAATTCCAAGATATACGGTCATTGCTCGCAGTCTTCACCTGCTGGGCTATGCATGGCATAGGGGTTTATTTATCTGGAGAGGATCCAATTGCAAGGCTGGGTTGGATTTGCGCCGGGTGTCCCTGACCACAGGACTATAGCGAGGGACAACAGATCTTAGATTACCCGCTCACAGCTGCAAAGGATGCTTGGCGTTGAGAGGCAGATTTTACCCAATCATGCTCCACCAATAGCTCCGCGATTTGCACGGCATTGAGTGCGGCTCCCTTGCGAATCTGATCACCGCTCAGCCAGAGTTCTAAGCCGTAGGGATGAGACAAATCCTGCCGAATGCGGCCAACCAGCACGGGGTCGATGCCAGAAGCATCAATGGGCATCGGGAAATAATTCGCCTGCCAGTCTTCTACAACCCGCACCCCTGGAGCAGATTGGAGAATTTCCTTAGCCTCTTGGGCGCTAAAAGGTTGGTCAAACTCCACATTGATCGCCTCAGAATGTGCCCGCAGGACTGGAACCCGAATGCAGGTTGCACTAATACGTAGGTCGGGCGCGCCAAAAATTTTGCGGGTCTCATTTACCATCTTCATCTCTTCCTCGCAGTATCCGGCTGCATTGAGCGGCGTGTTGTGAGGGAAGAGATTGAACGCGAGGGGGTAAGGGAATGAATTAGTTGGCGGTGTCTTACCATCCAGGATGGCTTGTGTCTGGGTTTTCACTTCTTCCATCGCCAGCGCTCCGGCTCCACTGGCCGACTGATAAGTCGCTGCAATGAGCCGACGAATCGGATGAACTTGATGCAGCGGGTACACTGCGACCCCCATTAGGATAGTGGTGCAATTTGGGTTTGCAATTAGCCCTTCATGATGAGCCGCCGCGTCGGGGTTAATTTCAGGCACGACCAGTGGCACGGTCGGATCCATGCGGAACGCGCTGGAGTTGTCGATGACGACGGCTCCGGCAGCTTTAGCGATGGGCGCCCACCGCTTAGAGCGGCCTCCCCCCGCTGATGCCAGCACGATGTCAACGTTGTCGAAGGCGCGATCGCTCACTGCCTCCACCGTTAATGTCTCATCACCGAAGGCCACTTGTTTACCTGCCGATCGCTCAGAGGCCAGCACGCGTAATTCGGCTAGCGGAAACTGATGCTCTGCGAGCAATTGCAATAGCTCTGTGCCAACGGCACCCGTTGCACCTAGGATGGCCACTCGATAAGACTGAGACACGGGGGGTTCTTCCTCCTCAAACGCTCGAAAGTATAGAAAATACGCTCATACAACGCTCAAAAGCGTGAGCCAATGAACTCATCGTAAAACTTGCTCCAAATACTTAACCCTTTGTTCTGTTCCTAAATTGAATTCTTGAGAAATTAGATTCTTGAGACGGTGAATTCTTGAAATGGCCGACGGAATCGTACAACCCCTATGAGGTGAAATTTTGCTGAGAGACGCCCGAGGAGGAGAGGCCATGCAAACCGCTGATGAGCTGCGCTAATCCTAGGTCTGAAACGATTCCACCATGCGGGATGTGCCCAATCATAGCGGAGATTTTCAATTCTGACAAAACCCGCTAGGGGTACATTCATCCTAACTACAGTCAGCCATCAGGTGTTTTTAAGAAGACGGTGTTCAAAACATCCTGAAAAAATCCAGCAGAGGTTTGGGCACCCAACCCTCACCGCCACTCCAAATTTTCTAGCCGTTTGTGAAGAATCTTCACGCATTGCCCCAAAAGCTCCTTAAAAAAGGATGAAGATTGCTTGTGAAGGTTTGGTAGTGGTTAGGTTTTAACGCGATCGCCTCCTTTGCGTCTCGCTTCATGAGATGATAACGAGGCTATTGGCTATGGCTGTGCGATCAGCAGAATGACTGCAGCTATGACGTGCCGCTATATTGCCGCGGAGAGAAAGGTTCAAAGCAACCAACTGTTCCAACCACGATTCAGGTTGGTCGGTTATAGACTCATAGCAAGCTTCCAACACTGTTGCTTCGATCGGCCTGAAACCTTTCGATTATCCTTCGATACATCTGTGTCCTAAGTTTTCTCAAGTTCTGTCCCTATGGTTTATACCTACGCTGACCAAATTTTTCGCCCGCAGGATCGCAATCGCGCTTGGATCTACAACGTACTGCTGATTTTGGGTGGGTCACTCTTCATTGCAGGTGCAGCCCAAATTGCGATTCCCCTGCCCTTTAGTCCCGTTCCGATTACGGGGCAAACCTTTGCGGTGTTGCTGATGGGCGCTACTCTCGGGAGCAAGCGGGGAGCGCTTTGCTTGCTAACCTACCTGACCGAGGGAGCCGCCGGGTTACCTGTTTTCACAGGGGCAGGAGCTGGAATTGCGACCCTAGCTGGCCCAACCGGGGGCTATCTGATTGGATTCGTCGTCGCAGCTTATCTCACAGGGTGGCTGGCCGAGCGGGGCTGGGATCGCCGCCTCCAAACCAATTTTCTAGCGATGCTGCTGGGCAATCTGGTGATTTATGCCTTTGGATTGGCCTGGTTGGGCGTTTTGGTGGGGTATGACAAGGTGCTGACGTTGGGCTTGTTGCCGTTCATTCCTGGTGATCTACTGAAGCTGGCGATCGCCACGGGGCTCCTTCCCTTTGCCTGGAAGATTGCCCGACCCCGTGGATAACGAGACTCAAAAATCTTTCCCTCCAAGGCTTACGCATTTCATTGATGGTGTGGTCGCGACGCGGTCACACCATCAATGCTTTCACTCGGGATGACACCCGATTTGCTCAAGTCCTGCTCTCTTATGTGGAGGAATCTTGAGTGCCGTCGTAGATTCTCTACAGAATCCGCTACCATAGCTAATTGCAGTGTTCGATTCCCAGCACTGTCGCTAAAACTGTTGCGAGAAAATTCATGAAAGTTACTCAGGAAAAATTGCCTGCCAGCCGAGTAGGGTTACAGATCGAAGTGCCCGCAGAACTGTCCCAACGGGTCTATGACAAGACGCTACAAAAATTTGCCCGCAACGCCAATATTCCTGGGTTTCGTAAAGGCAAAGTGCCAACCAAGATTATAACCAGCCAGTATGGTCGGCAGTTGCGCTTGGCAGCGCTGGAAGAATTGGTAGAAGACAGCATCAAGCAGGCGATCGAACAGGAAAAGATTGACTCATTGGGCAATATTGCGCTAGTTTCGCCCTTTGAAGATCTGATAGCCCAGTATCAGCCCGGTGCGGCATTGACCATTTCTGCGTCGGTGGATGTGCCCCCAGAAGCATCGCTCAAGCAATACACCGGGCTGACGATTCAGGCCGAAGAAGTGCCCTATCGTACGGAGCAGGTAGATGAAGTCTTGGAAAGCTACCGCGATCGCCGGGCAACGCGCGTGCCTGTCGAAGGCCGTCCGGCGCAAGAAAAAGATTTGGTGCTAGTAGACTTCAAAGGCATTATCGCTGGGGAAACGGACGACGAAGGGAATCCGAGGGAAGTCCCAGGGGGCAGCGCTACAGACTTTGAAGTAGAGCTGAGTGAAGGGCGGTTCATTCCTGGCTTCATCGACGGCATCATCGGCATGAATGCCGGTGAGACCAAGGATGTCAGTGCGACCTTTCCCGAAGATTATCCCCAAGAGGATGTTGCCGGAAAGGAGGCGGTTTTCACCGTCGATCTCAAAGAAATCAAGGAAAAGGAGCTGCCAGAACTCGATGATGAT
>JBCBSL010000482.1:0-4181 GCA_039819145.1 Cyanobacteria bacterium J06638_22 | reverse complement strand
GCCCAACAATGAATCGATCGCCGGGGGAGTCGCCAATTCTGCTGCCCACAGGTAACGGCGCGGCAAGAAGGCACCGCACTGTTGACAAAACCGATGCCCATCATCGTTGAGGGTCTGGCAAGTAGGATTAGGGCAATACAGCATCAGCCTGGGAAAGCATCGGATGGCTAGAACTTCGGAACCAAGAACAGAAACAATTTACCCAGGATAACCCAGTCGCCAGAGATCGCGATCGCCCATTGTGCTTCATTCGCCAGCTAATACGGCCCATGCCAAGACCAGGCAAGGGTTGAAGCGCTGTCCCCAAGGGATGTCTAAACGTTAATATCTTCGGCAACCCTGGGTAGCCCGAGGCTATAGTTGCGGACACGGCTTTGTAGGTTGTAAGCCACTTGCCCAGACTCCAGGAGCGATCGCACAAAATGCTCCAGGTCAGACCCAATCCGACGAATGTTGTAGTCGCTCAGTTCTTCACCGTCATATTGGGCGGTCAGGTCTTCAAATTTTTTGTAGACCACTTGTAGCGCGTCGTTATTCCAAACCAGCTCGTTATCCGGATCCACATCCAGCGTTAACTGATCGGTCGAGGGCACGAGTTCGCCATTCTGAATCTCAGCAGAGAAGATACGAATATGGCGGGTTGTCGATTTATACATGGAATCAGGCATGATGGGTGCGCGGCATTCGAGTTCAATTGCTATTCTACCGAGTGAATGAACGTTATCCTTGAAATGCGATCGCCTGAGGGGAAGGATTGTGTCGTAGTTCACCATAGAGCGGGGTGTATCGAATTAACCCTGCTTGATCGAGCGATAGCACGATGTTATGAATCTCAAGGGATAGGATGGTTGTCAACCGGGTGGGTTTACCCTCAGTGCTGTTCCCGTAGTCCGCCGGACGTTTACGGATGGCAAGTCGCTACTCAGCATCACCATTTTTATCCCGACTCGCTATCACCCATGTTCCCTGTCTGCTGTTGTTTCAGAATTGCGTTCTAGGGGTATCTATGAGCAGTCGTCCCTCCCAATCGAACGTTGGGCAAGTCCTGCAAACGCTCTCCCTGCTGTTGACCGGGGGACTGGTGACCGCCGGGCTCATTGTCGGGGCTGGCGTCTGGCGAGGCAGTTCCGCCTTCCTGCAAGGTTTGCGCGATATCGCGATCCCCCGCCTGTCGGAACCTCAAATAGAAATTGAAACCCTTGTCCTTCAGCAAATTCGCGGCGCAAGTGAGCTAACGACGGCGGTTTACACGATGCAGGCCGTGCTGCCTACTCGCCGCGATCGCCTGTTGGCAGGTTACCCCGTTGGGTCAACAACGCTGCTCTACATTGCCCATGGAGAAGTACGCGCGGGAGTCGACCTCTCCCAAATCTCGTCAGAGGCCATCCAGGTGTCAGAGAACGGGGCGCTGACCGTCCAACTGCCCCCACCCCAAATTCTGGATCGCAAAATTGATGTCGATCGCTCTCAGGTATACGACTACGATCGCGGCTTTCTAGGCTTGGGGCCTGATGTTGCCCCCGAGTTGCAAACCGAGGCGCAACGGCAAACCCTAAGGCAAATCGTCACCTCTGCCTGCACCGAAGGGATTTTGCAGGAAGCCAACGAGCGGGCTGAAGTCGCCATCCAACAACTTTTGACAACGGCTGGCAATGGAAACGTCGTGGTTCTCACCCAACCGCCTCCACCAGACACCTGCCTGAACCAGCCCAACCCCTTGCTCGAACCGGGCGTCGATCCATCTTCTCTGCCCACTTCACCCACCACTCCGCCGCTTGGCTAATCCGTTTGTGCCCGCTGCCTCGCAGCGGGCAAAACAATAACTGGGATTTTGCAGCTGGATTTGTTGCGCTTAAACGGGGTTCGATTCTTCCAGGCGATCGCTGGGTTGACGGCGATCGCGCAACCGTTTTCTTCGACTGCCATAGAGATGGGCGTAGACATAGGCAAACTCGCTGCCCAAGAAAAAGATTTGGCAAGTGAAGTAGATCCAAAGCATCATCACCATCACCCCCCCAACGAAACCATAAGAGCGATACTGGGCGCCCACGTGGATGATGCTATTACTAACCAAATATTGCAAACCCATAAATAGGGCGGCGGTCAGAAATGCCCCAGGCCAAATATCACCCCAGGGGATGCGATCAGAGGGCAGTATCTTAAACAGCGCCATGACAATCAAGCCCATCACCAAGAAGGTAATGCCAATCTGGGCTTTGCTGATGATCGTGACTTCGTCTAATTCGATAAATGTGATGAGGGAGTTGAATTCCTGAAGCAGTCGCCGAATGACATCAAACACGATGTCGGCCAGTAGGGACAGGGTCATGATGGCCGCGGAACTCAGCACCAAGCTGAACGCAACGACTCTATCTTTGATGATGCCGATGACGCTGTCCTGAAACGTTTTACGCTCGTGCCGCTTGTGATGCACATTCCAGATGCGATCGACCGAGCGATCGAGGGCACCAAAGACATTACTCGCCGAGAAGAATAATAGGAGAAATCCCGTGATTCCTGCTCCCACACTACTGCTGTTCAAGTCCAGCAACACATCCTCAAAAACATCGTAAGCAGAGGGCGGGAGACCTGACTGCGCGTAAAGCAGAATTTCGGGAATCAGGTCGTCACTGCGTCCTAGAAGAAACCCGACAATACTAAGGATGACGAGGAAGATGGGAAATATCGAGAACAGGGCGTAGTAGGAAAGCGCCGCCCCCATTTCCAGGCATTGGTCGCGCTGCCATTCCATACCCGTGCGAACCACCAGTTGCACAGGCCGGGACGGAAGAACCTTATCTTTGATAAATGGAATCACGCTTGCCTCACCAATTGGATATGTTGATGTCTCGCTACTGTTATTTATTATCGAATATTTATTGTCGAATAGTTTTGCGGAACGATCTGAAGAAAATCAGAACATTGCAGCATACAGGGAGATTACCTACAAGCCGTAACCCTTCCTGACCACTTCTCAGGATAGGGAGAGTTGCAGGACAAAGAAAGCATAACTGTACCAGTCGGAAAACTGACGATATATATCGATTTCTTGTTGTTCTTGCTCCAAAACCGTCAGGGCATCTGGCTGTTGGGCGTAAACCTGTCGCAAGTCCTGGATGCGGCCTTCCATAGGCTGATAGTAGTTTTCCCAAGCCGCAGCAGGCAAGACAAATTGGTCGAGGAGGCAATAGCCTTGAGCCTGGCAGCGATCGCCCACTTCACCGACTGTCTGCATGGCGGGGTAGGCGCTTTGCCAAAAGTCGCGCACGGGAGCGGGCGGATTGGGGTGCAGCCACACCAGTTCACTAAAGACAAGGTATCCCCCCGGCTTGAGATACCGCCGCCATTGCTGCAACCCTGCCTCAACGCCAATAATATAAATCGCCCCTTCAGACCAAATGAGATCAAAGGTGGCATCTGGGAAGGGCAGCGCCATCATGCTGATGCACTGGGGATGGATGCGATCGCCCACCCCCGCATCCCTCGCACGTTGGCGGAGGCAATCGAGAAACGGAGCATGGGTGTCGATCGCGGTAATGTCTCCGTTGCTCAGTTGCGCTAAAACCAGGGTTTGGGCACCAGCACCACAGCCAATGTCGAGGATGGCCAGATGATCATCAAGCGGTGGCAAACTCTCAAATGCTTGCCGTGTAAATATGTCGCCCCCTGGCGCTTCTCTGGGTAAGTTCCGATGCACCTCAAAGAAAATGTCCATGCCATCGTTCATAACACCATTAGGACTTGCATTGGACACGAAAAACCAAAGGAGTGTGATGATTTTTGGGGTGCAGAGCACCCCAAAAATCATCACACTGCGTAAGCCCTGGCCATGTTTAGGACGACTGGGTAGGCAGCTCAGGGATGGGAGCAGGACTGCGATCGCCCTGCAGCAAAGACAGTCCCACAAAGCCCAGCAGGAGAAGCACTCCCAGCACAGCAGCAAGCTGGAGCGATCGCTCAACCGCTATAAATTTCCGGAGCAATTGCGTCATGGTTCTCGTTCGTTCATCATGAAGTGCTTGATCTAGCATATCAAGACGGATAGAGAGACGATCTGGGTTCCTCCCGGTTCCATCACTGGTTTTACCCATGATGGATAGATATCGCTCTACGCGCTTAGGTAAACCCAAGTCATTTTTTGAAAGCCCAGCAGTGCTGGGCTTTCAAAAAATGACTTGTCC
>JBCBSL010000481.1:0-4191 GCA_039819145.1 Cyanobacteria bacterium J06638_22 | reverse complement strand
CTAATATTACAGAGAATCACACTCCCACACGGGTTGGACAGCGTTGTAGTGCCTGAGCGATCGCCCTCTCGCTATCGTCGAGCGATGATTTTGGGTTAGGCTTTTCCCTGGTTATCTCATAAACCAAGGGGCAAAAAGCCTTCACGCAAAGGCTGCATTCACTTGTCTGAAGTTTCCCTGTCTGTCCACCCTCAAATCCAAACGTAAAACCAAACGTTAGACCCAAGACCAGGCGTGGCGTTGATTTCTGTAAGGTAGCTGCTCTGTTTGTTACCTTTCGCTGCGTCCCTTCGCTAAATTATCCGAGCGTCACAATTCATGGATCAAAAGTCTGATTCCCTCTGGCTCCAGGCCTTCTCCCGTCGAACGGTCCTGAAGCTGTTGGGTGTGGGAGCGATCGCAGGAGCCGTTGGCTATTCCCGCTTAGAAAAACCGCAGCCCTCAGTTTATAACCAGGACACACTGGACTTGCCCCGTCAGGTGGGTCGCCAAGCCTCAGCGGTAGTCGTCGGGGGTGGGTTGGCTGGATTAGCCGCCGCCTATGAACTAAGCCAGCGAGGAGTGGCCGTTACCCTGGTCGAGCGATCGCCCCAACTCGGTGGCAAGATTGCGAGCTGGGATATCGAGGTTAACGGTGAGCCAATGCGAATGGAGCATGGATTTCATGGCTTTTTCCCGCAGTATTACAACCTGTTCAACCTGGTGGAAGAACTCGAAATCCGCCAAAACTTCAAATCGCTCAACTTCTACTCGGTGGTCTATCACGATGGCTATAAGCCAGAGGTCTTCCGGCCCAGCCATTCTGCCTTTCCCTGGAACGTTATTGACCTAGCCGTGGCGTCCCCCAACCGCTTCAAGTGGGGTATCAACTTGGGAAAGCTGAAGCACCTGGAAGTGTTTCGCGAAATTACTGGATTCAGCAATCCTGCAACGTTTGAGCGACTAGACAATCGCTCCGTTGCAGAATGGGTTGAGAGTGACTTTCCCCGTGGGCTGTATGACCTATACTTCTTGCCCTTTGCCAAATCCAGCCTGAATGCACCGGACGTGATGAGCGCCGGGGAGTTGATGCAGTTTTTCCACTTCTACTTCTTCGGCAACCCTGAAGGGTTGGCGTTCAACGGCACCCGGCAGGATATGGGACGCAGCCTGGTCGACCCGATCGCCCAAGCCATCACCAACAGTGGAGGCCGTATCCTCACTCAAGCAACCGTTAGCGGATTGTACTGGCAAGATGGCAAGGTATCAGGCATCACCGTGCAGCAGGGCAGCGGCCAGATCGAGGGGAATGTGCCGTTTTGGGTGGAACAGAATCCGCTACTGAGCACAGAAGAGCTGGAATACTTTGGGGCGGGCGATCGCCTCTTCACACTGCTACCAGGAGGCGATCGGGCGCTTTCTCTCACCTGCACCCACCAGGGCTGTAGCGTTCATCGGGAAGTGCTAGCCAGCGGCGACGGGTTTCAATGCCCCTGCCACGGAGCAGCCTACGATGCCCAGGGAATGGTTGTTCAAGGGCCTGCTGAGAATGATCTGGGGCAATATCGAGTGCTGAAGCGCGACGGCAATCAGGTACAACTGGTTGCCCTGAATTCAGCGCGGCGTTCATCGCAACCCCTGGCCGAGGAAACCCTGGATGCAGACTATTACGTTCTTGCCGCTGATATTCCCGGCATTCAACATCTCTTCTCCCTGTCGGAGGGTGAACCCCATACAACCGTTGCAGCTCAAGTGAACCAGTTGCAAACAGCCGATCCCTTTGCGGTCGCCCGCTTCTGGTTCGATCGCGACTTCGATTGGGAACATAGCTGGTTTACCTCCCTTTCGGGCTATCGCCTCACCGACAGCATCACCCTCTACCACCGCATCCAGGATGACTACATCGCCTGGGCCGAAAAGACCGGAGGCAGCGTCGTTGAACTCCATGCCTACTGCTACAAGGAACGGGAGTTTCCTACCCAGCAAGCCTTACTCGATATGTTTGAGGCCGAGCTTTACGAAATCGTCCCCGATCTTGAATCGGCACAAATGCTGCATCGGCAATTGGTGAACCAAAAGAACTTCGCCGGATTCCCACCCGGTAGTTTCCGCGATCGCCCAGAGCCTGCTACCCCAGTTCCCAACCTCCTGTTTGCAGGGGATTGGGTGAAGATGCCCTTCCCCTGTGGTCTGATGGAACGCGCCGTCAGCAGCGGCTTCCTCGCCGCCAACGAAATCCTCTACCGCGAAGGCTGTCAGCGCCGCACCCTCTACACAGTTCAACCTGCTGGGGTTTTGTCCATCTTGAGCTAGAAGCTACAAGCTAGGTTATTTTAGCGGTATAGGGTGTGTTAAATGTAGCCGAAACGTTTTCATCTCAAGGGCTTGATGCCTTAGAGAATGTGTAATGTATTCCCCAGCAACACCTTGCAATGTCAATCCGGCTATTCGCAGGTTGGATAAGCTAAAACTAGCCATACAGAGTGAGAGAGGGACTGAAATCAATGACAAGTCGTGAGCAGTTGCTTCAAGAAATTGAACAAGCCCCTGATGAGTTAGTAAAAGCCATGCTAAATTTCTTGCATCGAGTTAAGGCTGCACGTCAAAATCACCCACTAGCTAAGTTTGCAGGAATTCTTAACGATTTGGAAGCAGAAGAATTGCAGCAGGTTATCGCAGCAGACTGTCGGCAGGTTGATGTGAATGAATGGTGAAATTGCGTTAGATACATCGATAGCGATTCGCTTTTTGAATGGAGACGCAACAATTGTTGAGCGCGTACTGGCGCTTCCTAGAATCAGCTTACCCACCGTCGTCGTCGGAGAACTTCTGTTCGGCGCTGAAAACTCCGCTCGCCCTCTGCAAAACATGCAGCTTTATTTGGAATTCATTGAAATCTGTTCAGTTGTTCCGATGGGACGAGAAACCGCTGTTTCTTATGCGAAAACCCGACTTGCCTTGAAGCGGAAGGGACGGCCTTTGCCGATGAATGATGTTTGGATTTCGGCTCAATATTTAGCTCAAGGTTGGACTTTAGCGACAAACGATACGGACTTTGAGCATGTGGATGGATTGACACTAGCAAATTGGTAGTTTGTACCTGATTGAGTGCAAGTAATTGGTAACGGTTGTGTTATTTGAGTGGACTAGCTATGGATGTGATGCGATCGCCCCAAACCCCGACCTCTACGCCGCCTGATGTCGATCCTGCCGTTGGGCGAGGGGATGTGCGGCAGGCGGGCATTAACCCCAACCATTGGTACGCCGTTGCTCGCAGCAGCGAAGTGACCAATCAGCCTCATGGGGTAACGCTGTGGAACGAGCCGATTGTACTGTTCCGTACCCACAATCAAACGCTGCATGCGCTGGCCGATCGCTGTCCCCACCGGTTTGTCAAACTCAGCCGAGGCGCAGTGGTAGATGACACCCTGGAATGTGCCTACCATGGTTGGCGGGTCGATGCGGCGGGGCAAATTGCCGACATTCCCTATTTGGAATCCCCGCAAAAGGTGCCAAACTGCAAAGTGCGATCGTTTCCTGTGCGGGAGCAAGACGGCTTTATTTGGGTTTTTCCTGGCGATTCCACACTAGCTGCAGGCCGAGAACCCCTAGCGATTCCAGAGTGGCAGCACCTCAACTACATTGCCACTGTGTCGGTGATCGACTGCGAGTCTCACTTCTCCTTCCTGATCGAGAACCTGATGGATATGTACCACGGGCATTTGCATCAAGATTATCAGGCTTGGGCTGACCCCAAGCTAGAGGTGCTGGAGGCCGATGGCGATCGCGTCGAAGCCCGCTACCAGGCTCAGAGCTACTACCGCATCGACAAAATCTGGTCGATCTCCCAGCTTTTCTTTCCTAGCCTGCGACGACTCCACCCGGAGCTGCTCACCGTCAGCTATCCCTACCCCAACTGGACGTCTACCCTGGGCGACGATTTCAAAATCTACTGCCTCTTCAGCCCAACCCACGCCACCCGCACCCGTGCCTACCTGATCCACTTCACCTCGCTCAATGCCTTCCATCGATTGCACAAACTTCCCGACGAGTTCCGTCGCTTTGTGAAAAATAGCCTCTTCGGTTCCGCGCAAAAGCTTTTGGATGGCCTAGTGGAGCAGGATGTCGCCATGCTAGAAGACGAGCAAGCCGCCTACCTAAAGCAACCCACTCCTCCCCGCGAACTGAATCGTGCCCTGATCAGCGTTCAAC
>JBCBSL010000480.1:0-4192 GCA_039819145.1 Cyanobacteria bacterium J06638_22 | reverse complement strand
TGAGCATTTACCGAAGTGGGACATCACTGTTGTCCCCAATTAACTGGGGCCTTATTTATTTGCGCTTCCCTTAGGGCTTTTGGTACAGCCATTGTGTGCCGCAGAATTCGATATCGGTCACCTACTCTAATTATTGGCTCGTTTGATTGTCATCACTAGATTTCTAAAGAAAAACCTTAGAAGTTTCTCTAGCGTAGCTCTAGTCAGCAGAGAGCATTACCTATGCAACGGGAGTCTCCAATGGGAAGATAGATGCGCGGCAGACGCATCGTAGGCAACCTGCATTCTGCAAGCGGCGGTTGAACGATGGCTGAACTTATCGTGCTCCTCATAACCCAAGTTTTCCATTCCAGATCTACTCTGGACTTAGGAGGGTGCGATCGCTGCCATTGATTGCTATTTTTAACAATTAATATGGGCTGCGGCGCAAACCACCAGCTCTTTTCCCCTCTCCCTATTCCTTGTCCTATGACTTCTTCCAAAGCTGCTTCCAACCTGCCTCCGGTTCTCAAAGGCGCTGAAATTCGGGATACCTTCCTCAGCTTCTATGCTGAGCGGGGGCACAAGATTTTGCCCAGCGCCTCCCTCGTGCCGGAAGATCCCACGGTGTTGCTGACCATTGCGGGTATGTTGCAGTTCAAGCCCATCTTTTTGGGGCAGCGCACGGCGGAGGTTCCCCGTGCAACCACCTCCCAGAAATGCATCCGCACCAACGATATCGAGAATGTGGGACGCACCGCACGGCACCATACCTTCTTCGAAATGTTGGGGAATTTCAGCTTTGGAGATTATTTCAAGGAGAAGGCGATCGCCTGGGCCTGGGAGCTATCCACTGAGGTGTTCAAGCTGCCTAAGGAGCAGCTTGTGGTGAGCGTGTTTCGCGAAGACGACGAAGCATTCGCTATTTGGCGCGACCAGATCGGTGTGCCTGTGAAGCGCATCATTCGCATGGATGAGGCGGACAACTTCTGGGTATCTGGCCCTACGGGCCCCTGTGGCCCTTGTTCTGAAATCTACTACGACTTTCATCCCGAGCGGGGTGACGAGGACATTGATTTAGAGGACGACACCCGCTTCATCGAGTTCTACAACCTGGTCTTCATGCAATACAACCGGGATGCAGCAGAAAACCTGACGCCTCTGGCTGCACAGAACATCGATACCGGGATGGGCTTGGAGCGGATGGCGCAAATCCTCCAGCGCAAGCCAAACAATTATGAAACGGATCTGATTTTCCCAATTATTGAAACCGCAGCAGCGATCGCGGGTCTGACCTATGACAAATGTGACGACGCTCAGAAAGTTTCTTTGAAAGTGATTGGCGATCATGTCCGCTCGGTCATTCACATGATTGCTGATGGAATCACAGCGTCCAACCTAGGGCGGGGTTATGTCCTACGGCGGTTGATCCGACGGGCCGTGCGCCATGGCCGGTTGGTTGGCATCGAAAAGCCCTTCATCCAGCAGGTTGCAGAAACGGCGATCGCCATCAGTGAGTCAGCGTATCCCAACGTCCGTAAGCGTGCGGCGACCATCCTCGGTGAGCTGCAACTGGAGGAATCGCGCTTCCTCGAAACCCTGGATCGGGGCGAAAAGCTACTGGCCGATTTGTTGGCCAAGGTGCCCAAGGGCGGCGAGATTTCCGGGAAAGATGCGTTCAAACTCTACGACACCTATGGGTTCCCGCTGGAGCTGACCCAAGAGATTGCCGAGGAACAAGGGCGCACCGTCGATGTGAAAGGTTTTGAGGAAGCCATGGAAGAGCAACGGGATATGTCCCGTGAAGCCCATGAAACCATCGACCTGACGGTACAGGGTTCCCTGGATGAGTTGGCGGAAAACCTGCATGAGACCGAGTTCCTGGGCTATGCCGAAGTGGCTAGCTCAGCAGAGGTGAAACTGCTGCTGGTTGATGGCAAACCGATAAACAGTGCTGAAGCCGGAACCCAGGTGCAGTTGGTGCTCGATCGGACGCCGTTCTATGCGGAGTCTGGCGGACAGATTGGCGATCGCGGCTACCTCTCGGGCGATCAGGTGGTCGTGCGTATCGAGGATGTAAAAAAGGATGGCGTCATTTTCGTCCACTTTGGGCGCGTAGAGCGGGGAACGGTGAAGATGGGCGATCGCCTCTCCGCCCAGATCGATCTGGCCTGTCGTCGCCGTGCCCAGGCCAACCACACCGCGACCCATTTACTCCAAGCAGCACTGAAATCGCTGATCGACGAAAACATCAGCCAGCAAGGATCTCTGGTGGCATTCGATCGCCTGCGCTTCGACATCAACTTTTCCCGCGCCCTCACCCCAGAGGAGCTAGAGCAGATCGAAAAGCAAGTGAACACCTGGATTGCGGAAGCTCACACCGCTCAAGTCGCGGTTATGCCCATCACCGAAGCGAAAGCGAAGGGGGCTACGGCGATGTTTGGCGAAAAGTATGGCGATGAGGTGCGGGTCATCGACTTCCCCGGCGTGTCGATGGAGCTATGCGGTGGCACCCATGTCCAAAACACTGCCGAAATCGGGCTGTTCAAAATCATCGCGGAAACGGGGGTTGCCGCAGGTATCCGCCGTATTGAGGCGGTGGCCGGGCCTGCGGTGCTGGAATATCTGAATGTGCGCGACAAGGTGGTGCGAGAGTTGGGCGATCGCTTCAAAGCCAAGCCCGAGGAACTCCCCGAACGCATTACAGGCCTGCAAGACGAGCTGAAGGCAACCCAGAAACAACTGGAAGCCACCAAGGCCGAGCTGGCGCTGGCGCAATCGGATCAACTGCTCGACGAGGTAGAAACCATTGGCGACTTCAAGCTCCTGGTGGCGGAGATGCCTGGAGCCGATGCCGATGCCCTCAAAACGGCAGCAGAACGACTCGCCCAAAAGATCGGGGAAGGCGCTGTCGTCCTTGGTGCATCTCCCGCTCCTGAAAAGGTAAACCTGATTGCGGCCTTTAGCCCAGCGGTGAACAAGAAGGGAATCCAGGCTGGCAAGTTCATCGGGGCGATCGCCAAGCTTTGTGGCGGCGGCGGTGGTGGCCGCCCCAACTTTGCCCAGGCCGGGGGACGCGATCCTGAAAAGCTGCCTGAGGCGCTGGCCGAAGCCAAACAGCAACTCACCGAGCAACTGGCGGCTTAAGAGATTTCTCTCCCGGTGCAGCATGGCTACGCCTAACGTGAGTCTCCAATGGGATAGGTGGATGCACCGCATCCACCTATCCCAGGAAAGATAGCGCCCTGGCAACTAAAGTCGCGGACTGGGGAAATTTGTAGTTTGAGAACTCGCGCCAGTGGGTTCTGCTAAGGCGTTTTCTGGGAAAGAACATACCCCCGTCATTGCTCTGAAAATAGATTTTCATCGTTTGGGGTGGCGCGACAGCGCCATGAATGATTCCCGCGTACGCGGGAATCCAGGGAGGCTGAATGGCTATGACCGATAGGCTTGCAATGGATGCCCATTTTCATGGGCATGACGGAGCGCTCCTGTTAGCGGAATGTTCTTTTGCAGAAATCACCTAATTTCCTACCCCTCTTTCATCACTCTAGGCAGAGAATGGCTGAAATAACGAAACTGCGTGCAGGGCTACTCAGATGAATTGATGAAAACATAGAGCGAACAGCATTGCTTTTTATTCCTTTGCCGAAATGACAGAAGAGGGATAGGGTGCAAAACCAAGTCGAGTTGCTGGGTTGCCTAATCTCCGTTGTGGGCGAGCGGTTCAGGAACCAGCAAACTCATGAAGTCCGGCAACATTTCTGCGGAGCAGAGAATCCGTAATATAGCGTGCAGCGCTATATTGAGACACCAACTGCATAAACAAAAAAGCCTTGAAACACCTATGTTTCAAGGCTTTTGACTTTAACGCGCCCTGGAGGACTCGAACCCCCGACATCAGGTTTTGGAGACCTGAAACAACCCTTAAGAAGCAAGGGTTTCAGCGTTTATGCTCGAAAATTACCCCAATTTTACCCCAGTAGATTGTCCAACGATTTGCAGGCGTCTTTGTCAGCATTTGATGACAGATATCAATGGGGAGCGTCTGTTAGGAGTTTTGTTCTGTACTCTCCTGGTGTTCAACATACAAGCGCACGGCTTCTTCCAATCCTTCCTGCATAGAAAGATCTTTTACCAGCAAAATCTGCTTTAGACGTAGCACAAGGTCTTTAGGCAGATAGCCGCTAACTTGGGCAAAGTTTGGATCAGA
>JBCBSL010000479.1:0-4197 GCA_039819145.1 Cyanobacteria bacterium J06638_22 | reverse complement strand
TGGGTCTGTTCTATTCCCGCCGTGCCCTGGATGATCCGGCTTACATTCGGGCCGCCGTTGTGCGCTTGCTAGCCAAGATTCCCACGATGGTGGCAGCCTTCCAATTGATGCGCAAGGGAAATGACCCCATTCAACCCCGCGATGACCTCGACTACTCGGCCAATTTCCTCTATATGCTGACCGAGCGAGAACCCGATGAGCTGGCCGCAAAGCTCTTCGATGTGTGTCTTATTCTCCACGCAGAGCATACGATTAATGCCTCCACCTTCTCTGCGATGGTGACGGCTTCCACCTTGACCGATCCCTACGCGGTCATTGCCTCGGCGGTGGGAACCCTGGCAGGACCACTGCATGGTGGAGCTAGCGAAGAAGTGGTCTTGATGTTGGAGGAAATTGGCTCCGTTGAGAATGCGCGCCCGTTCGTTGAGAAGTGCATCGAACGCAAATCCAAGATTATGGGCTTTGGCCATCGGGTCTACAAGGTGAAAGACCCCCGTGCCACGATCCTGCAAGGGTTGGCCGAGAAGTTATTTGAAAAATTTGGCCAGGACATCTACTACGATATTGCGGTCGAACTTGAGAGGGTGGTTGCTGAGAAGCTTGGAGATAGGGGAATTTATCCTAATGTGGATTTCTACTCTGGCCTTGTCTACCGCAAGCTAGGAATCCCGACAGACCTATATACCCCGATGTTTGCGATCGCCCGTGTGGCTGGCTGGCTAGCGCACTGGAAGGAACAACTGGAAGAAAACCGGATCTTCCGGCCTACGCAAATCTACACCGGGTTGCACGACCATCCCTATATCCCCATCGAGAAACGGATGATGCCGACGTCGATGCAAAGCGCGGTGGAAGCGATGATTCCCTAGAGCATGGCTCTGGATTTATATCAACTCCGATTAAAGAACCCAATATCGTTTATGGCCGCTGCGCTGCAGCGGCCATAAACGATATTGGGTTTCTACGTGAGCGCGTAAGACTATATTACTGGTCACCCGGCTGAATCCCATCTTCGGGGAAGACCCATTTTGGCCCTTCGTTCGCCTTGCGTCGCAGGGCTTCTTCGGCTATGTCCAACATTTGATCGAGCGGTGTTTCAGAAATGAATTTCGATGCCTGGTCGCGATATTCTAGATTTGGGCAGCGATCGCCCAAAATACAGCCGTTTTTGCACATTTCTGCGCAATTTACTTCTGCTGGTTCCATGATGCGCGTTCTCTCTCTAGTTCGGCACGGATGCTGATCGATCGCACCCGCTTGCTATGGTATCTCAGGACGCAGAAGCAGCGAGATCACAGCTTTAGCTTAGCCAATCCCAGGTATTTCACGCCTTCTGGCGTGTTTTGAAAACGGCAGGGCAGAATGTCGATCCCCTGGGCGATCGCCGCTCGAAACAGTTCCCCATAGGTTGCATCTGCGGCATCCCCTGGCGCAAACTCCGTGCAATCATCCCGATTAATGTAGTAGAGCATAACGGCGCGTGCAGCGGGTCGCAGGGCAATGAGTTCTTGCAAGTGCTTCTGTCCCCGAGTTGTCACAGTATCGGGAAACAACGCCAGCGTTTCTTTGGTCCAGGTGGTATTTTTCACTTCCACATAAACCTCGATGGGAGCACCATCCTGCGTTGCCTCCAGCAAAAAGTCGATGCGGCTTTTCTTATCCACCCCATACTTCACCTCACTGCGGATTTTGGTGTAATCCCCCAGTTCAGGAATTGCATGGGCTCCAAGAGCCGCCTTAATGACCCGATTGGGAAGAGCCGTGTTGGTACCCACCCAGGTCGGACGCGTATCGTGGATTTCGATCAGCTCCCAAGTATAGGCGAGCGATCGCTTAGGATTGTCACTTTTCGACACCAGTACCCGATTCCCCGGCAAATTCACACCCGTCATCGGCCCCGTATTGGGACAGTGTGCCGTAATCACCTCTCCACTATCCAGTTCAATATCAGCCAAAAATCGCTTGTAACGCTTAAGAAGCACACCAGGGAAAAGAGGCGGGAAGGGGTAGAAAAAGTTTTTCATAGAGAGGTTTTGCGGAAACAGAGAGAATCCAGACGAGTGTAGACAAATGTTAATAAATGCAGAAATAGATAATTGGCTAAATCATACGAGGTTGCTCTATAAATTCTCCAAATGTTGCTGTTATGCTTGGATTAAAAGAGCTAGCAGAACAAGATGAAAACCCGTAGCTTCACTGTAATCCTTCATAAGGAAGATGATGTGTATATCGCGGAGTGCCCAGAGGTAGGAACTGTTGACCAAGGAGAAACAGTTGAGTTAGCGATCGCAGGCTTAAAAGAGGCAACGCGTCTTTACCTGGAGGAATTCCCTCTGCCTGAAACCGCTCCCAGATTAGTAACCACCATAGAGGTAAGCTATGCCTAGAATGCCTCGGATTTCTAGCAGAGAAGAAATTCGGGCATTGGAGCGTATTGGATTCGTGCAGGTTCGCTAAACAGGTAGTCACGTTGTAATGAAGCGGACGACAGATGAAGGGGTAAATGGTTGTGTCGTTCCTGTTCACCGGGAATTAAAGATAGGGACATTAAAAGGTATTCTCAAACAAGCACGTGTTTCCATTGAGGAATTTATCGAAAATCTATAGTCATTTTGGTGATTGTTACTAACGATTTGAGAAATAAATTTTTGGCATCTGTGTAGATGCCATTGAAGAGTAAGAATCACTTATCATTTTGTCGTTCTGCTTCGATATCTCTAGCGATCGCATCCAAAGTTTTAATCACTAATCGTTTTGCTTCCAGCTTCCAGCCCCAGCGCTGAATGCGAATAGCGAGATAAAAGCCAATCGCCGTAGCAATGAAATCGAGGGGTTGTTGCCCCGAAATGCCAAACAGCAACCCCAAGCCACCGATACCCCAAAACGGCAAGGCGACGGTTTGGCGATTTTCTTCGACCAGCTTGGCAATGAAATTTTGTGGCATGTCGGCCGCGACTTGGTCGCGCACAGCCTTCTGTTGGGGATAGGGAACCGCCAAGCCAAATTTGCGGCGCAGCTTCTCGATTTTGCGAGCCTCTGTGCTGTATTCCGTCAGCTCATCTTCCGCCATCAGCGTTAGCTGTTCCGCAAAACCCATCGAGATCGTCCCCAAACGCGCAGTTATCAAACCTATCTATCGTAAAACGATTTGCTCCCACAAAGGAACCTGTAGGGGTGCGTTGGATTGCTCCCACAACAGATCGCGCAACTTCAAAACTCCTATTCTCAACTATCTTGCGCGCGCCACCACCTATCTGCATTCATCTGCGTTCCACTCCAGACTTTCCCTATGCTTCCGCCTGCATCAAACTCTCCAAAAAGTGATTGCAGCCCCGAGACGAGTCAAACAAATGCAAACCAAAGGCGTCGGAAATGGTTTCAAAAACCTTGACCCCACGGACACTGTTGCCCCGCTCATCCAGCGGCGGAGAGAACACAGCAATCCCAATTTGGTCGGGCACAACCGCAATGATGCCACCGCAAACGCCACTTTTAGCGGGGAGACCGATTCTGTAGCCCCACTCTCCAGCAAAGTTGTACATGCCGCAACTGGACATGACGCTAAGGATGTCGCGGATGTAACGAGCATGGACGGCGCGATCGCCCGTCATGGGATTTATCCCCCGATTGGCCAGGGTTGCGGCCATTACCGCCAGGTCACGGCAATTGACCATCACGGCACATTGCTGGAAGTATAGGTCGAGGGATTCTTCCACCTCACTCTGGAGCATACCGAAATGGCGCATTAGGTAGGCCATCGCCCGGTTGCGATCGCCCGTAGCGCGCTCCGATATGTAGCTAGCCACATCAATGACAACCTCATGCCCCATGTAGTGATGGAACATGGAGAGCAACCGATTTAACCGTTCCGTCGGATCGGCTCCCTTGATCAAACTGGTGGTGGCGATCGCCCCGGCATTCACCATTGGGTTGTAGGGACGCTTCGAGGCTTCATCCAGCACAATGGCGTTGAAGGCATCCCCCGTTGGCTCTACCCCGACGCGGCTCAGCAGTACCTCCCGTCCATGGTCTTCCAGCGCTAGCCCATGCACAAACACCTTGGAAATAGATTGGATAGTGAAGTTCTGCTGGGTATCTCCCACCTCGAATACCCGCCCGTCGGTGGTGGCAATGCAAATGCCGAACCAGTCTGGATTCGCCTTGGCCAGTTCGGGAATGTAAGACGCGACAGTCCCC
>JBCBSL010000478.1:0-4211 GCA_039819145.1 Cyanobacteria bacterium J06638_22 | reverse complement strand
TTTTGCTTAATTTGATCCCACTTTTTCTGGATCCTACTTTTTTGATTTTTGCAAAACACCTTTAATGAATTGAACGAACACATTGAATGATGACAAACCTACCTCAAAATTTGGATGAGGCGATCGCCCAGGCTTGCAACGCAACCCATGCGGCGCTAGAAGATGGCTTGACCCGTTTGCAAGTGGAGTTAGCCTTTCCCGAGCTTAAAATCATGCCCCTGGCTCAGCAGTTTGTGTCATCCTTTGCTGATTTGGGTCGTGAGCTGCGCATCTTTTTCCCCGACGCTGGTTCTGCCGCCCTGGCCCGTCGTGACTGGGGCGATGTCCCGTACTCCATGCGCGGGATTGGGGAACTAAAAGCAGCCATTCAGCCCGAGGAGAAGCTGTTTATTTTCATTGAGCCATCCTCGGTAGAAGTGCAGCAGGTCGAAGCCCTGTGCGATGAAGCGGGGGAACGCCCGGTGATCTTCCTGAATCCACGGCTGGAGGATGTGGCGACCATTGGGATCGGCTATGCAGGCCGACAATTGCGCGATCGCTTCCTCAACAAACTGGAATCTTGCTATTACTTGCGTCCGATTGAAGGGGCGGCGTTGTTGCGGAACTATCCAGCGGCTTGGCAGGTATGGTTTGAGCAGGAAGGAGCGTACAAATTGATTGCAGACCAACCGCAAAAACCCGTAGGGGATGCGCTGGATGAGATTTTAATGCGTGCGCAAGGCAAGGAGCCAACCGCCGCTGCACCAAGACCTGCCCGGCGGGGTCTGCTATCGGGATTACAAGGGTTTATTCGGGCGCTAAACCAGTAATTCTTTATGATTCCTTGCAGGAGAATTCATCCAATCATGGAGTTCTCCTTGGGGTAGGCAGGGCATAATAGTTAGTATTCCTGGTAACACTCGGAATGATCTATGTATGCATTGCCGAGACATCTGCCAATCTTAGCTTGTTTTTTTCGTAAGCTTGTCACGCTTCGTATTTTTTTGTAGCCGTTTCAGCAAAGCTGCCTTCTCTGCTTGTTTATGGCTCTTTAACTTTAATTTCTGGGCTTGTATCAGAGTACGTTGGTTTTGTTGATTCTGTTGGCAAACAATGCCTAGGCGACTGCCCGGACGGTATTGTTGATTGTCAGGCTTCCTTAAAAACTACAACGAAAAATCCTGGATACGGTAGCATTTTGTCTCTATTATTGCCCCCGAGACACTTGCTTACCGTAAGCAGCCGGATTACAAGCTTCTGAGTTGAATTCTGTTGATGGCATCACGTTCAAGGGGTTGTTTGTGAACAATAGTCGTCGCATTTTTGTTGGGGACGTACATGGCCACTACGCAGGTCTAATGACCTTGTTGGATGTGATTGGCCTTAGCTCTGACGACCAAATCTACTTTTTGGGAGACTTAATTGATCGGGGTCCCAATAGCGCAGCAGTGGTCAAATTCGTGAGCGAGAATCAGTTTCCCTGTTTGTTGGGAAACCACGAGCAAATGCTGCTGGATGCCTTTCCTGGTTCTTTTATCGATCAGCCTGCCCTGCATGCGTGGCTTTATAGCGGGGGCCAAACCACCGTCACGAGCTACCAGACGGAGGCCGATCATCTGTTGCTCCAGCACCTGGAGTGGATTCGTTCCCTGCCAACGTTTTTGGATTTGGGCGATATCTGGTTGGCCCATGCTGGAGTTCACCCTAAGCTGACCCTGGAACAGCAAACGCCTCATGAGTATTGCTGGATCCGTGATGAATTTCACAGCATGAAGCAGCCCTATTTTGAAGACAAGCTCATCATCACCGGGCACACCATCACCTTTACGCTGCCCGATGTACCACCGGGGGCGATCGCCAAGGGAGTCGGTTGGATTGGCATCGATACCGGAGCCTATCATCCCCGCAGCGGATGGTTGACGGCCTACGACCATACCAATCAGACGGTCTATCAGGTCAATGTTTTCAAGGACAATACGGTTCGTGTCCAACCTTTTGACCAGGTATCGGTGACGATTAACCCAGAGCAAATTGTCCCGCGACGGCGACGGGTAGAGATTTCCCAGGATCTGCCTACGGCTGGCTCTGGCATTTTTGCATGATGGTATAGCGCTACGCGCTTAGGCAAAATTCAGCCATTCTCTGAAATCCTCGAAAATCTTGTGTTTCGGGGATTTTTCTCCTGCTGATCGCAGTTAGGCCGGAACATCGATGCGGGTGTCTCCGGCGAGACCGAAGACAGCGTGAACCGATTGTAGGGCGGTTACGCCATCGACTTCGGAGACCAGACAACTAACTTTGATTTCGGAGGTGGCGATCATCTGGATGTTGATCCCTTGCTGGGCGATCGCTTCGAACATCTGGGCGGCAACCCCGGGGCGATGCACCATGCCAATGCCAACAATGCTGACTTTGGCGATCGCCGTATCCACCAAAATTTCTCCACAGCCCCATTCCATCCGGGCATTGTTGAGCAACTCGTAGGCCACATCCACATCGGAGCGGGCAATGGTGAACGCAATATCGCGAGTGACGGTGCCCTCAATCCAGCGACAGCGCTGGGATTGGATGATCATATCGACGCTGACGGCATGTTCGGCCAGGAGGGCGAAGATGCGGGCGGCCATACCAGGGCGATCGGGAACCTGGAGAATGGCGATGCGGGCTTGGTTATGGTCGAGGGCAGCCCCACGCACGGGAGGCGTATCGGCGGCTTTCACCAGATGGGCATTGCCTAGATTGGAGGGGGAGGTGGTGACCTTGAACGCGTCGCAGAGGGATGCGATCGCGCGATCGCAGTCGGCTTCGGCAATGGCACAGCTGACCTGTACCTCAGAGGTAGAGATCATCTCAATATTCACCCCCGCGCTGGCCAGGGTGGAGAACATTTGCGCCGCTACCCCCGGACGCCCAATCATCCCCGCCCCTGAAATACTGACCTTGGCCATGTCCCGTTCTACCATCACTTCAGCTTCGCCGGAGTTGGGATCGGGGTCATGACGTAGCGCTGGGGCGATCGCCGCTGCTACCGCTTCCGCCCGATTCAGCGACGGTTTGGTGACGGTAAAGGCAATGTCGTTCAGATTGCCTTCGTGAACCGATTGGATAATCAAGTCAACATTTAGGGCTTGCTGGGCAATTTCACGGAACAGGCGAGCGGCAATACCAGGATGGTCGGGCACACGCAGCATCGCCACTTTGGCCTGATCGGTGTCAAAGGCAACGCCATCGACGGGTTGGGCAATTTCGAGTCCGTCGAGCGATCGCGGTTGAGGCGTCGGCGATACGACACGGGTTCCCGGCGCATCCGACCAACTCGATCGCACCACCAGTGTGACGCCATAGTTGCGGGCAATTTCCACCGCACGGGGATGCAGTACCTTGGCTCCCAGGCTAGCCAGTTCCAGCATTTCATCCGCCGTAATCTCCGTCATCAGCCGAGCGTCCGGCACGATGCGGGGATCGGCCGTCAAAATACCCGGAACATCGGTGTAGATTTCGCAGGCATCCGCTTTCAGGGCGGCAGCCAAAGCGACCGCTGAGGTGTCGGAGCCGCCCCGCCCCAAGGTGGTAATTTCCAAATCAGCTAGGTTGCTAATACCCTGGAAACCAGCAACCACAACGACTTCGCCATTAACGAGATGACGATGGAGGCGATCGGTTTCGATGCTGAGAATGCGGGCACGGGTATGGGTCGCTTCAGTCACAATACCCACCTGTGCCCCGGTCAGGGAAATGGCGGGTTGCCCCAACTCTTGCAGCGCCATGCTCAACAGCGCAATAGAGACCTGCTCTCCGGTGGAAAGCAGCATGTCCATTTCCCGGCGACAGGGATTGGTCGACACTTCACCGGCTAGCTTGACCAAAGTGTCAGTGGTTTTGCCCATCGCCGACACAACAACGACGACCGAGTGCCCTGCGGCGGCGGTCTTGGCGATCCGCCGTGCTACAACTTGAATTCGCTCTGCGCTCCCGACGGAGGTTCCACCATACTTTTGAACGATGAGTGCCATGTCGCCTGACTGTCGTCTTAAAACGTTTGAAATTTGGACGGAAAGAAGCGTTGTTGGAAAAATTCCTGATGCTTGCGATACACGGTATCAGATCTCAGTAGCTTTGAGCGGCTGAATTTAGAGTGTGTAATACCTTACCCTCAGTTACCAGCTCAGCTAAGGGACTTGCGTGAAAATAAAATCCCCAAAATCCCAGAGAGAGGGGCGGCGGGCTTAGCC
>JBCBSL010000477.1:0-4233 GCA_039819145.1 Cyanobacteria bacterium J06638_22 | reverse complement strand
CAATGTTCCTCAGGTCTTGGCTCATCGCTGCGCTTACCTCAATGGCCTGATTGGGGCGCAAAGGTGACATGCTCCCAACTAACGTCGTGTGTGTGTCTGAACGGTTCGGCTATTGATACGATGGAAGTAAACGTAGAAATTTCCATCCGTCGGCGAAGCCTGCCACACTTATTGCTTTTTTGTTAATGCCAGGACTATATTTGCAACTGATTTCCCAAACCCCAAAAACTGACACAGAATAGCCTTGTCCAATGAAGATACTAACGATGATTGAAAGCTAATGCGATAGAAGGTATTTCACCCTTTGGAAACGTACATCTATTGAGGATGAAGCGACTGAATGAGCAATCCAAAAATCGCATTCGTGACCATTTTAATTTTGTTCGTTATGCTCTGGGCTCCTTTTGGGCAATACGATTTCTTAGTGCAGAACTGGATGAAGATCGGCACCTATGCTGCCCCATTGCTTCTCTTCGCCTTCTTTTCTACTAGAACTGAAAAAACAGTATTCGTTTTGGCCGACACTAAGCTGATGTCTGTGCTCTTCTTAGTGGCATACATCATTCACCAATTTGAGGAGCATTGGGTGGATCTGTTCGGTGAACAATATGCCTTTTACAGTGATGTTAATCAACTACTTCTAGGCGTGCTCAATTCCCAGAATTCAACCATCATGCCATTGAGTCCAGAATCTATTTATGTGATCAACACATCTTTAGTCTGGCTGGTTGGGATTCTCGCGATTTGGCGTAGCCCTGAACATTTATTTTCATCTCTGGCGATGGCCGGAATTACCCTCGTCAATGGTATAAGCCATATCATATTAGGGATAGCTAAGCAAGCTTATAATCCAGGACTGCTGACAGCTATTGTGATTTTCTTGCCCCTTGCGATCATTTTCTATCGAGCCGTACTAGCAAAGACTGCTGGTGTGGGAAAACAAGTGATTGTAAGTATTGTTTGGGCGTTTCTGGCTCACGTTTTCATGGTTGCTGGCTTGTTAGCCGCAAACTGGTTCAACCTCATCCCTGAAACTAGTTATTTTGCGATCTTAATTATTTGGTCTATCATCCCAATCTTTTTATTCAACTCTGAGCCAGAAGTAGTGTAGTCCGATCGTGAAATACTGATTTATCTTGCTTTCTAAATCAGATATCAGAGAACAGAATCTACCCTAGGATTAAATGATTGCCATGACAAACTCTACGCGAAGAACTGTATCCATGCTGCTGAAAGTATCCGCTATCCTCTGGGTGATTTGGGGTTTGGTTCATGCCTTTGCTGGGATTATGACCATCTCTGGCGACACGGCGATCGCAGCCGCAGGCATTGCTGATGCCGTAGACCCTACCACCTTGGCGATGGATTACCCAGATGCTGTTGGTGCCATCATCAATCAACACGGTTTTAATTTGCTTTGGGCTGGCGTCGTTACGATCATCGGCGGCGTATTTATATGGCGCAAAAGTGTTGCCGCCATATTTGTCACAGCCTTAGTTGGCGGTCTGCTGGATCTCGGATATTTCATCTTTATCGACCTCGGCAGCTACAACAATTTTGTCCCCGGAACCGTGATGACAATCATCTCAGCCACGGCGATCGTACTCAGTTTTTATGCCTACTTTAAGCGTCAACCATCGACACTAGTTTGAATTGTGAGGCTGACACAACACTACAACCCAGTAATCAGCCTCGTTGGGGCAGGGAAGGAGAATAAAAGACAAAAGCATGGAAATCGAAATGATAGTTTTGCGGTTAATCCATTAAATAGTGCTGCCGATTTTGCTATCGGCCCACCCTGCTCTTGCTGAGCTGCTCGAAAGACTCGAAAACAGAATACGTTTCAATAGCTAGCTAGTCCAGTAATTGGAGAGCCTACATGCAAGATTCCAAACTTGATTTTTCTTCCGTCATCAGCACTGCCCGCGAGACGGTTGTTCCGCCGGAGCGACGTACTTTCATCACGAACGTTCACCCTTTACCAACGCAACCGGCAACCCCCGAAGACAACCCGCGATTTGAACTCTACAACGCCGGGATGTCTATTTGCTCTAACAAAGTGCACATGACAATGGCTCACAAAGGATTGCCGTGCATCTCCCATGAAGTGGATATCAAGTATCCAGCGCAAGAGAACTATAATCCTGCCTATGTACGCTTGCGGTTAGCATCCGACATTGCCCAAACGACTGACTTGGCCACAGGATATTCCGGCGGCAGCGGAGTGCAGGAAGTCGGCTTTGATGCGCTCGTGGTACCAACCCTCGTGGATGTGGAAAAAACGGCTATCATTGCCGACTCCCGCCTGATTTGTCTCTATCTCTGTGATGAAGTGGATGGTGATGATCTTCTGCCTGCAGATATCCGGGAACCGATCTTGGCGCAATTGGATACAGTCGACCTCTTTCCCCACGTAGCTCTGCTTTATGGAGCGAACCCCGATAGAGATCGCCGCCCCCCGATGCTGCGACAGGCCATGGGTTCTGTCCATGACCTGAAAATCGCAGCCTTAAATGCAGCTTGGGATTCGGTGCGCGGTGAAGGCTCTAAGCTAGATGCTGCCTACGAAGCTAAAATCGCGAGAGAAACAGCTGGGGAAACCTTTGTCGGTACTCCGGAACGCATGCGGGCAACCATTGTTGAAACGGAACGGTTGATTACTGAATTTGGAGAAACTTTGGCTGCTAGCAGCGGTTCTTGGTGTTTGGGAGAGCGCCTCACCCTGGCTGACATTTTCTGGATTGTGAGTCTGTTCCGTCTAGAGTTCCTAGGCTACGGCTGGCTCTGGCAGGACAAGCCGGAACTTGCTCACATTAATCGCTATGCCGAGGCCGGATACGCTCTAGACTCCATGAAATATGCAGTTCGTCATTGGCCAGGAGGCTATCCGCCCTCTGAGTGGGTCGCCGATTGGTTGCCGCCCAATACTAAATAGCCAGACAGCTCTGGTTTGGTAGGTAGGTGTTCTAGCAGTTTGGCGCAGTCCCAAACATATACTTTCGTTGCTGGCGATGGCTGGAATCACCCTTTTCAAAAGAAGTGCGATCTGATGCTTAGCGTGTCATGTATTGGAAGCAAAGTCTTTAATCCTAATTTATCTGATGAAAGATCTAACTATGGACATCATCAACACCATCAAGGCCCTTGCTCCAATCGTCATGAATGCTCTCAAAAGCGGCCAGTTGTTCAACCCCCAATGTGAACTGACTGACGCAGCCCCCGATATTTTGTGCGAGTACGATGTGGAAATCCCCATGAGTGAGGGGTTTAGCCTAACAGCCAATATCTACCGCTCAAAGCAGGCGGCTGAAAAGAACGAACCTGTCCCCGTGGTGATGTGTGCTCATCCTTACGACAATCACATTACCCCCGCCCTGGGCAAAACCCCACTTGGGGGTGCCCCGCAGCAATATCGCCTGATTCCCCAAGCCGGGAAACCCCAATTTTCTAAGCTGACCAGTTGGGAATCCCCTGACCCCAACTTTTGGGTGCCCGCAGGCTATGCCGTCGTCAACGTGAATCTACCAGGCTATGCCAACAGCGGTGGACATCCTTCCGTATTTTCTGAGCATCAGGGCAAATGCTATTACGAAGCGATCGAATGGGTGGCCCAGCAATCCTGGTGTACGGGCAAAGTGGGGCTTAATGGGGTCAGCTTTTTGGCCATTACGCAATATCATGTGGCGGCCTGTCAGGCTTATGGTGGACCGCCACCGTCCTTATGCTGCATTTCTCCGTGGGAAGGGCTTACAGACCCCTATCACGATACGTTTACTCGTAGTGGACTTACTGAGCTGGGTTTTCCCGCCTTTTGGTGGATCACCGAAGTCAAAACCGCAATTAATGGCACCCCCGAAGACTTGATAAACGTTGAAGGTGCAATTCCCACTAATTTTGTCGAAAAGCATCCTTTTTACGACGATTTCTGGCAAGAGAAAGCGGCGAAGCTCGAAGAAATCACAGTACCGATGTTGGTGTGTGGGTCTTTTTCTGATCATGGACTGCACACCATGGGGAGCTTTCGAGCCTTTATGAAGGCGCGATCGCAGCATAAATGGCTCTATACCCATCGCACGGGCAAGTGGGACGCCTACTACTCTCCCGAGGTACAAGAGCTGACCCGACGCTTTATGGATTGCTTTCTCAAAGGGGATAATTCAAGTGGATTCCTGGACACACCGCCTGTCCGGCTTGAAGTTCGCAATAGTCTCAAAGAAATTCACGAGGTTCGCT
>JBCBSL010000476.1:0-4253 GCA_039819145.1 Cyanobacteria bacterium J06638_22 | reverse complement strand
CATGGCCGTTGCTGAATGGGGGTAGGAACTTGGGAACTTCGTTCCAGTTCCTACCCTCCTTAATGCCTTCCCCCATTCAGCGAGGGAATTTCGCAGCAAGATCCTGATGGAACCTTGCTGCGAAATTCCCCGGAAGACCCTCTATGACGTTCGTAATATTCTTTTGTTCCATGTTTTTGTTCCGCATTTTTGCTCCGCACTAATCTGCGGATGATGTATTGATTCACTCGTTGATAAGCAAGGCATAAATAAAACATGATGAGTCTCCAACGTTGGTGGATGGGTGGTTTGATTGGATTGGGATTGCTGGGAGGAATGGCAGACGGGGCGATCGCCCGTCCTAGTGGCCTGGAAGGCAGTTACCTGGGTGCAACTGTCGATGGCCGCAACGTCGAAGATGGCATCCTGACCCTCTTAGGGATTGGCAGTGGTCGGGAATGGGTGTACGAAGAAACGCTCTCAGAGGACGATGCAGCGGATGGGAATGATTCAGGGCAGCGCAACTTTCAGACCCGCATTGATGTTGAGGACTTACCGATTTCCCTCCGAGGTGAGGTTGTCTTGGGCGACGAGATTGAAGCTGTCATGCCTGGAGTGACTTACGATCTTCCGGTTGGGAATGATGCCAATATTTATGCCGGAGCGGGGTACGTTATTGTTCGCCCTGGGTCGCAAACGGTGTTGGGCGATCGCGATGGCGTTGTCCTAACAACGGGTGTGGAAGCATCGATTAATCAGCGGGTGATTCTGTATGGAAACGTTCGCCTGCATCCCACCAACGTTGGCGACCAGGATCCTATTCGCGTCCAGTTTGGTCTGGGGCACCGCTTTTGAAGCTGTTGCGCAAAACCAATGATTGAACAAAAGAACGCCCCATCGGATGGGGCGTTCTTTTGTTCATTAAGGATTCGATTAAGGTGTGGCAGCCCCGAACCGCTGATCGGCATATTGTTGGATGGCGATGAGATTGCGCACCAGGTTGCGGCGTAGGTTGCGCTCTATCAAAGCCATGGGCATTGTGCGCCCAGGGAGCACAGTGACCACATAGCGCAAACGAGTGACGGTTGCTTGCTCCAGTGGCTCCAGTTCCCACGCACCGATAAATTGACGAAAGTCTCCCTCGACCATGGTGAACTCGATGGCATTTGGGAAGCGCTCTACCATATCCAGCACAACCCGCAGGCAAACCTTCAGCTTCATTAGGGACTCGGTGCCCACCTGCTCCAGGCGGATCCCGCCCTCGGGATGCTCGATTCGTCGGCTTTCGGCAAGGTTAGGGATAAAATCGGCCAAGTGGTCGTAGTCCGTTAGGATCTGCCAAATCTGTTCCATGGGATGAGAGATATTGACCGATGCCGAGATCCGTCGCCGCCGCCCGTCTAGGTGTTCCGACTGGATATCGACTCCGTCAAGGCAGATGACGTTGGTACTTGCATCACCCTGTTGTGCCCCAAAGGCGACTTCGTTAGCCAGTTGAGACGACGATTGGATGTCTTGAAGGTCGGGCTTGTCAGCCATAGGAAAAATGGATAGACGGGACGAATAGTTAGACAGGACGAATGAATAAAAAGTAGCGGTTCCTAATGGGCGAAGTCAGGTTAATGGGCGAAGTCGGGCAAAAGTGGCAACGTGAGGGTAAAGCGGGTCAACCAGTGTTCGGTTTCGGCAATAGGCGTACTAGTTGCGACCAGTGCCCCCCTCAGATGAGAGGTCAGCCCCTTCGCTAGCGTTAGCCCCAAGCCAATGCCTGGAATAGTTCGCTGAATCGCTTGCTGCCCTCGGCGAAATTTGTCAAAAATGACAGGAAGCTCTTCTGGGAGAACCCCCAACCCGGTATTCTGAATGCTTAACAGAATGTGGGGCGTTTTCTGTCCTGACTTTACATCAAGCTGGATATCAATAGAATGCCCCGGAGCGCTATATTTCTTCGCGTTAGTCAATAACTCTGTCAAGATTCGGTAAAGGCTTTCGGCGTCAGTCTGCACCAGAACGTTACGCTCAGGCAATTTGGGAACGAGGGTCAAATTACATTCCTTTAAGCCATCCTGCCAAATGGTATGGAGTTCTGCTACGAGGGCGTGCATATCGACGCGTTGCACATGTAAATCTGGGGTGTGGGCTTCGATGGTCTGCAATGCGAGTAAATCACGAATGAGGCGTGTTTCGTGGCTGCACTGATGCTCCAGAATCTGCAGGTAGCGATCGCGCTGTTCATCATTCAGCGGCGCTTCCCGCAGCATTTTGATCGCCATTTTCATGCTGGTCAAAGGCGTGAGCAATTCATGGCTCACGGTACTCAGCAGCTCCTCCATAGTCTGGTTCATCTGCTTGAGTTGCTCAACCTGCTGCCGGCTACTGTCGTAGAGTTTTGCTTGCACGTCCAGACTGTGACGGAGTTGTGCCGTGCGCTCTTCGACCAACGCCTGTACTTTACGGAGGGTGTTGGCTTGCATCAGGGCACTACTCAGATGCGTAGCAATACGCTGGACGAGGTTCACCTCATCGAGCTGCCAGGGGCGGTGCTCTTGATGCTGTAGCACCAAACAACCGAGCCCGATTCCCTGATGGGTCAATGGCATTGCCAACAGGGAGGGTAGAACAGCGAAGTTGAAGAGGGACGCGATCGCATCCTGAATAACTCCTTCCAATCTTGATAGATCTGCGAGAGAACCCGGTGAGGAATGTGTAGAGATAGTGTCTTCCTGAGTCGGGACGAGTAGCGGAGAATCCGTCAGTTGGAGGATGGATTGCCCAACGGCAGAGTTGCTGATTTGAAACCCGTATGGAACGTTAGACGAGGGTGAGAGTGCTTGGTGGAACGCTGGGGGCATCAAACCTTCCGGGGTTTGGCTGTAGGCATACTCCACGGTCGCCCGAACCCCTGACTGCCCGACTCCCACTCGTCCTTTGACTTGTGGATTTGCATATTTGAAAGACAACATTACGCCCTGACTCACCTGGAGTACGGTTACCAGTCCGTTGATGGCGATCGCATAAAGTTCGTCCAGGTTCATCCCATCACGCACCGCTTCAGTAAACCGGGTCAGTAATGCCTGGTGGTGCTGGTGCCGCTCGATCTCGACTTGGAGCTGTACCTGCGAGATGGCGATCGCTATATGGTGGGCGGCGAGTTGTACGGCAGAAATTTCCCCAGCCAACCAGTTGTGGGAACAGGGCGATAGCATCACCAGGAGGCCATTAATGGTTCCCTGGCATCGGAGGGGCACCATGAGAACGGACTGGAAATCGGTTAGGGAATCCTGCGGTAATGTTGTTGCTGCATCCTCACTGGTTCCATCCTCTCTGGCCTGAGAAGATGCCAAGACCGTTATAAGCTGGTCTGACTGTGAATCACCATCGTCTCTCAGCCAGTCTTGGAGAGAGATAGGGATAGGTTTGTCCAACTCTGAGGCAAGGGATAGTCTGGGATGCCGGAGCAGTTGCAGAAGCACATGCCAGTCTTGGGGAACGGCGTCTATGCCGCCATCTTGCCAACGAATGCCTTCTAACAGTCTGCCGTGACGATCGACCGACAACACCACGCCAACATGGATCGAGAGGACTTGGCTAACCTGCGCGAGCAGAGCCTCAAGAACAGAACCAGCACTTTGCTCGTTCTGCTGACACTGCATCAAGGCTTGATTCAAGTCGGCGAGGCAGTGTTCTGATGGGTTTGCGGTAGGCAGTTGAGAAGTCAGGTACATCTGGGCAGGCGCAGAGGAGAAATTCGTCATGGCTATTGGCACGGCAGATCAAACACGACATGGATGGCATGGCAAAGAACAGGTGCCTGGGTTTCCTTGCCTCTGTTCCCAAACGGCAAAATCTGCTGTGGGTGGGGCGATCGCCAATTATGGCCTGGCAGTTGTTCTATAGCCGCAATGCCATGGATAAACCAAGGAAGGGAAAGGATTGGGGTACATTCGCTCGGTAGGGTAACGGGGGTTCAAAACTATCGGAGTGAATCGTTGTCTCTGATGCTTATGTTTCGGTCTTGAGTGCCGCTCGGAGACAACGGCTTGAGATGTGAGAAGTAAGCTTAGGTTACACGCAGGCGTTTGCTAAGTTATCCGTGGTTTCCCTGCGATTCTGTTGCGACTAATAGGGAAATCAGAAATCTCAACGGGGTAGTGCTATCCCCTTTCCCGTCCATTAGCAACGCTCGGGTTGCAGCATCTAATATCAAATCTGATTGAAAAGCCCAGATATCGTTTGGGCCCGCTGCTTTGCAGCGGGCACAAACGATATTTGGG
>JBCBSL010000475.1:0-4265 GCA_039819145.1 Cyanobacteria bacterium J06638_22 | reverse complement strand
CCCGCTGCAAAGCAGCGGGCGCAAACAATATTGGGGGTCTTCAACCGGACTTAGATTTTAGGCGTTGGCGGTTTCGGGGTAGCAGACGTTGGTGCCGCCCAGGCCACAGTAGCCACCGGGATTCTTCGCCAGGTATTGCTGGTGATAATCTTCGGCGTAGTAGAACTCTGGCGCGTCGATAATTTCGGTGGTGATTTCGGTCATGCCTGCACCTTTGAGGGCAGACTGATAGCGATCGCGCGATTCCTCGGCTAGCTTCCGTTGCGTGTCGTTGTAGGCGTAGATGCCCGAGCGATATTGTGTGCCGACATCATTCCCTTGACGCATTCCCTGGGTGGGATTGTGGCTTTCCCAGAAGACCTTGAGTAAATCGGAGTAGCTGATTTTCTCGGGGTCGTAGACCACCAGCACGACTTCGTTGTGTCCGGTCATGCCGGTGCAGACTTCGCGGTAGTTTGGATTGGGGGTCAAGCCAGCGGCATAGCCAACGGCGGTGGAATACACGCCGTCCTGCTGCCAGAAACGACGCTCGGCTCCCCAAAAGCAACCCAGCCCAAACATGGCCGTTTCCATTCCCTGGGGGAAGGGCGGTTGCAGGGGGTTGCCGTTTACAAAGTGACGGTTAGTGACAGGCATCGGCTCTGTCCGTCCGGGCAATGCCTCCTCGGAGGTCGGCATCAATTTTTTCTTGCCAAATCCAAATAAAACCATAGGTGCGTGTTTGTCGTCCTGCAAATGGGTTGTTGATGAAGATGGAAACGTTTATGCAGCCAATTCCATGGTACGAGAGTCAAGCCATGAGATCGATGCAAGGGGCGATCGCCAGCACAAGCGAGCTGAAACCTTCGCCCCGATACAGATGGATGCGTGTTGCTTATGGATGCGTGTTGCTTAACTATTCTTCATGCTAAAGCATTCTTACAATCGCCTCTAGCGAGAAAGATACGCTTTTCCGAACCCGATCGCCATCTATCGCACAGCACGTCCATTCACAGCGCCCCTATGCTAGCTAGGATAGCAGGGGGCGATCGCTGGAAAACGGCCAGCACTCCGCCTCTGCTTAAATCCTCATAAATGGCGGCAGAGTGTATGGATGTCTCCATCATTGGTGCAAGTGGTGATTGTGGGCGAGAAATCGTCACCCAGTTAATTGGGATTCGAGCGCTGGCTCCGACAGAGCGCCTGCAACTGGTCGGGCGAGAGCAGGGGCGCAGTGCCAAGGTTTTGCAGGGAATGTGTGTCGATCTCGAAGATGCCTATGCTGAGATGGCACCGGAACTGGATGTGGCGCTGCGTCCCGATGAGATCGTCGCCGATGTCATTGTGATGGCCGCAGGAGCCACGGTGCAGGGAGAAATTAAGTCCCGCTCTGATCTGTCGGCGGTGAACCTGCCCGTCTTTGAGCAATATGCTAAAGCGATCGCCCATTACGGCAGTGGGCACGAAATTGTACTGATTGTCACGAATCCCCAGGAGCTAGCCGTGGAGGTGTTCAGCCGCCACCTAGGGCGGCATCGGGTGGTTGGCATCGGCGCCTATTCCGATTCACTGCGATTTCGGCGAGAGATTGCGGTCGATTTGGGTGTCCGTCGCCAGCTCGTGCAGGGGTTTGTGTTGGGGGAACATGGGGAAAATATGTTGCCCCTCTGGAGTAGTGTGCGCATTCAGGGCATGGATCCCGAAGAGCTGCAACGCGCCGTGCAGCGGTTACGGCAAGGACAGTCGGTTTCTGACTTCCCGACCAATGTGGAGCGGGAAAAGAAGGCGGTGATGGCTGATTTACGCGAGCAACGCATTGCGAAGGCATACGATGCTGTCAGCCAGCTCTCCCCCGATTTGCGGGTTGTGATCAAGCCCTTTGTGACGCACCTTTCGGGAGCCAAGACCATTTCGGCGACAGCCAATGTCACGGTGGAGCTGGTGCGGACGCTGTTGGAGGGTCGAGAGGTGGTGGTATCCGGGCAAGTGCAGTTGGATGGAGAGTTCTATGGCATTCGTACGCCGATGGGGGTTCCCATTGTCGTCACGCCCTTTGGCTGGACCCAGGTGGTGTCATTGCAGCTATGGGAAGAAGAAGCTCGGCTTCTGCAACGGATTGCCAACGGATTGCAGCAGCGGATTCAGGAGGATTTGCAGCGTGGATGAACAACGATGGGTTTTTGTCGTGCGATCGCTCGATCGTCCCGGTGCGCTGACCTCTGCCGCTTCGGTCTTTTCCAATCGGGGCGTTTCCCTAGAAGGTGTCCTCGGCAGCGGCATCGATTCCAATTCGACCCAGGATGCTCGCTTGCTCATTAGCTTTCAGGCGACAGCAGCCAAAAAAGAGGTGCTGCGCCGTGCCCTGGAACGGCTGAGGGCGGTGGTTACAGTCGATGCCTATCCCTATGACGCTCCAAATTTGAGGGCGATCGCCACGACCCGTCTCCAAAATTCTGCCCTGCCCTTGCTCCAGGAAAACGTCCAGGAGGGGGTGCAATCCGAGATCATTTCCACCCACGAGGAAGAAAGCACTGTCTTGCTCAAAGGGCATACCGTCGCGGTGGAACAGCTTCTTGGTGACTTGCGGAATCAAAACGCGCTCGTCGATGTGGTGATGACGGCGATCGCCATTTAAACCAATGCCTTCAGCTACCGAAATAGGCGCGATCGCAACTGCCTCGATCAGAATTTCATCGTCTTGCAGGGCAAACTCTACGAAATTGTCCTGGGTTAGCTTGAATTAAAAACAGCGGATGACTGCGTAGATCGATTGCTGTTTCGCGTTGTACTGCCCCGTACGGCCCCCATCATGATTGCTTCTCAAGATAACCACCCGGCGCTCCAAGCAGGACAGGTGTTGGGCGATCGCTACCGCCTACAAAACCGCCTGGGCCATACAGCTACCAGCCGCCAAACCTGGCTGGCTCTCGACACCCATCAACACAATGACCCCATCGTCCTGAAACTCCTCGCCTTCCATCCCCACATGCAGATGGAAGAGCTAAAACTGTTTGAGCGCGAAGCAGAGGTACTTCAAACCCTCAACCATCCCCGGATTCCCGACTATCGCGACTACTTTTCAGACGAGCGCGATGTTCTGTGGTTTGGGTTGGTGCAGGATTATATCCCCGGTAAATCGCTGCAAGCCCGTCTGGAGCAAGGCCAACCCTTCACCGAAGAAGATGTCCGGTGGCTGGCTACCCGCGTGCTGACGATCCTTTGCCACCTCCATGCTCGGGTGCCACCCGTACTGCATCGGGACATCAAACCCAGCAACATTCTGTGGGGCGACGACAACGAAATTTATCTCATTGACTTTGGTGCGGTGCAAACCCAGGCGGCGCTCACAGGCGTAACATTCACCGTCGTTGGCTCCTGTGGCTATGCCCCACTGGAGCAGTTTTGGGGGCGCGCTGTGCCCAGTTCCGATCTCTACGCTCTAGGGGCGACCCTAATGCACTTACTCTCGGGCATTCCCCCTGCCGATTTGCCCCAGAGCAATGGCTACCTGCATTTACCAGACAATGTAACGATTCAGCCATTTTTCAAAGCCTGGATTGAGAAATTGGTGGAACCTATACAGGAGAAACGGTTTGCCAGTACGAAGCAAGCCCTGCAAAGTCTTGAGCAAGAGCACTTTCCCTCTGCGGACGTTCCAAATGAGCGGCTTCAGAAACCCAAAGGCTCTCGTATTCGCTTGCAGCGCCGCTCCGATCGCTGTTCAATTCTTATTCCGCCACGGATCCAATCTAGCTTGTCTGGCTTTATTGCTGGAGTTGTACTGGCAGGCGTGATGCTTGGGGTTCTGCTTTTATCGCTTGGTGCTCTCTGGATGCTCTTTTTTGGGAGCAACACAATCGGTTTACTGATCTTCAACCTCATATTTTTAGGTGTCTTCGGCAGCTTGATCATGAAGCTGACTGAAAAAACGCAGATTGAACTGGAGGGCAATAGCTTTCTCCTCCAGCGCGCATCGTTGTTTGGGGTCTATTCCAATCAGCGCAAACTGTCTCGTCCAAGCATTCTCAGCATTTTTTTGCAGCGGATTTCAGAGCGCAATCGGATTGGTATCCGTCTCCAGCATGAAACCATTTACTTGGGGTGGGGACTGTCGGAAATGGAATGCATCTGGCTGGTGCAGGAACTTCAGGATTGGCTGCATGAATAGGGTAATGCTGTTCCAGGATCACTTCATTAGGACGTACGCATTGGACACGAAAAAACAAAGCAGTGTGATGATTTCTGGGGTGCAGTGCACCCCAGAAATCATCACACTGCTTTGTTTT
>JBCBSL010000474.1:0-4281 GCA_039819145.1 Cyanobacteria bacterium J06638_22 | reverse complement strand
TTAATCTTGGTTGCCCCTCCGTAGACCAACCCAATTTTGGATTCCCACAGGGTTGAATGCTTTTGGGCAATGTCTGCTAGTGCTTCTAAAGTTTGAGGGTAAGGGAGCTGATTAAGGGTCTGAGCATTTTCAACATAAGAGCGCACGGTATCAGGTATTTGCCCTTGTTTGGACATCGCTTCTTGCATCTGGCTCAGGGTTTCAAGGTCGGTTTGAGGTTCTAAATCTTCTCCCCAAGCCAAGCACCAGGCGATCGCTATCTCTATTAATTCCTGATCTTTATCCTTAGTCATGTTTGCATATCCATATTGCAAGCTGTTGCCTTAATTTCTGAGAATCTAACCACTCAAATACTGGGATAGCCATATTACAGACAGAAGGTTTGCCTACTAACGTCTCTGGAGTAGACACATTGAACGGCGTCAGACGAATAAAGCATGAGTTACCCTGACGGTAATTGAGCTGTAATATGTTCGAGCAAAACCTGTGGAACCTCGATCGCCTGTCCCTGCACCCAGGGGCCACAGGTCATCTCTAGAAATGGTGCGTGTTGATGAATTGTTGCGGTTCGCTCTAGGGTGCTGTGGATGACCGCGAGGGGGCGCAAATTGCCTCGCTTTCCACAGAATTCGTGCCATTTTGGAACCGCTTGGCGATCGCGACTGATGATCAAGTAATGGGAACAGGCTTCCAACACGGGCACTTTTTCGCTTTGCACCTTGCCCCCCACATCGACCAACACCAAAGGTTTTTCCCGACGCAGGCGCAGGATGGCATCGGCGTGATGGGGATAAAACTGGTCGGTGAGTCCTCCTTTGTAGGCCAGCTTGAAGGTTTCCCGATCGTCATCGGTGGCATCGTCCGCGAGTTCTAGAATCCAGTTGCCTTCGCCATCCCACTGTGCCCGTTGCAAAAAGCTGTCGGGATAGTTCGGCAGCAGCGACTGGAACAAGGCATGGCTGAGCACAGACTTGCCGCTGTCGGGGGGGCCGACAATCATCAAGCCCATGCCGAAGCGCGATCGCCCTTGGGATAGCGATAGGGGGATCACTTGGCCTACTTTGGTTTGGCGCGAATGGGTGGCAACCACCACTGCCCCCAGCCGGGGATCGTAGCAAGCCACCCAGGCAGTGGGGTGCAGTTCATGCACCAGATAGGAATAGAGCCAAATGGGAGCCCGCCCAGAAATAACGACGCCCCGCTGGGTGTCAATGCCTTCTGGCAGTGAGAGGGTGGGTAAGTCAGCCGGGGTGATCAGGCGATCGGGGCGGGTGAGGATGATATCCAACCGCTGGAACGATAGCCCATCACTTTCTAGATCGGGGTCAAGCTGAAAGGCAATACTCTGTGCCGGGACACCTGCCTCAGCCTCGATATCAGCTGTATTACGAGTCACAAACTGGCCCATAACGGTACAACGCTTTTAGAATACACTGCCTTTGAAGAGGGGTCTTCTAAGGAAAAACCTCAACCTGTTGATGAGCCAGGGTGATCTCACAAAATCCACCCTGGATCAAGGCTTTCCAACGGTTCTTTGCTAGAGCCGTTGTAAGCGGTGACACCCCGATGGAGCGAGCAGATGGAATGACCAGAACGGACGTTGTGAGGTCGCGCTGATGGGATTTGACTATCGCCCTCAACCCGCTGTGTTGCAGGTGTTGAGTGCAGGACAGTTGGCAAACCGCTGGCAGCGCGCCATTCGGCTGTGGTGGCTATTGCGATCGCTCTATGGCGGAAGCCAGCCCTGGTGTGAAGATCTGCCCCAACCGTTTCGCTATAGCGATGTGCGATCGCGTTTATACGCACCCTCCCATGGTCAACAGGATCAGCTTTCCCTAGAATTACTGATGACTAACTGTATAAAGAAAAAAAATAGTAAAGAATTTTGCGTCTGTCAGCGATCGCTCCATAGGCTACTGCGAGCTGCCGATCCGCAGATGGACATCGATGGGTGGATGGCAGAGATGGAGCATTACACTGGCTTAGACGCGGTGTTTTGGGAAGGGGCGCTGGAACAGGCTCCCTTTGCCGTGGTGCATCGTTCCATTCGGGATGATTTGAAGGCGCTGGTAGAGCAGGGGTGGCTACGCGACGTGCGGCGGGGGCACTATGTGACCCTCTCCTCTGGGAATTGGCCCCGTTTGTTGCAAGAGACTCCGGTGCTGCCCTCGCCCGAACTGTCGGAGGTCGAACGCTGGGATCTATTGCGAGGACTAGAATCCATTGCCTTTGTGCAACCCCAACTGGATGTAGTCATCAATCGCCTCTGGGAGCAAACGGCTCAGGCATCGGTGCAACAACGGCAGTGGCAAGGGGAACCCGAGCGGCGGATTTTTCTGCATTTGGACTACATTCTGTCACCCGAGATGCAGGAGCAGGTCGATACCCATCAACTCGACATCGAGCAACTGTGGCAACAACCCGATGGCGGCGTAATTCAATTTGATACCTGGCTACCCAAGGAGGAGCGGCAGGCAAAGGTAACGGTTTACCCCGTGTGTTTGCACTATGTCCGGCGGGCTAAATATTTGAGTGCCTATGGGCACAATGCCGATGGCACCATCGGTTGGCACAACTATCGGATGGATCGCATCGCATCAAAGCGGTTGCGGATATTGCCCTGGGGCGATCCACAGGTGCCCCCCTTGCTGAAGCAATGGCGCGATCGCGGCGAACTGCCCACGCCCACAATGGTACAGGAGCAACTGGAGGAGGCCTGGGGGTTCAATTTCTATCTCCCAAAAGCCTGGTTGCTCATGCGCTTTTCTCCCTGGTTTGCCCGCTGGTATGTGGAGGATACCGAACGCCACCCCACCTTCACCCCTATCCCCTACGATCAGTTGATCCCCACCCTCCATCGCCATGTGCCCCGCTCTGAGCAAGCCGCCATCGAACAGGTGATTGCAGCGCGATCGCCCAGCGATCGCTACTACGCCGGGTGGATCCGGGTCGGCGATATCAATGTCACCATGCGCCTGCGAGATTGGCGACCCCAAGGAGAGGTGATCGCTCCCCTGGCCTTGCGGCAGCAAATGGCCGCAGAAGCCCAAGAGGAGCGTCAGCATTATCCTGATTAACAACCACCCACCAACCTGGGGTTGAGCCGCGCAATGACTGATGAAAAAATATGGAAGGCGATCGCCATATTCAGCTAATTGCGCTACTATCGACGCATCAGCGCGGAACCTTGAAAACCGCATAACCTCGTTCTAATGCGTCGATGCTGCTCCCAGAGCCGTATTCGACCCCCTAAAGTTTTCTAAAATCGGTTGATTTTTGCCTCAAATCTAAGGTAATTTTCTAATGCGTCGATTTGGAGCCTGAATCCGTTGCTCGTAAGGGCTGTCAGACAAGCCCTTTCCCAACCAATTCCCCGTAAGGGGACGGAAATAATGCACAGTTTGTCCAACAATCACATCTCCTGAATAATGCTTTCCCAACCAATTCCCCGTAAGGGGACGGAAACTATGGCCATTTTTATTGCCTTGCTCCAGTAAGGCACTAAACTTTCCCAACCAATTCCCCGTAAGGGGACGGAAACCTTGGAGGCTCAAAATTTTCATGTTCCTTAAGCCACGCAACTTTCCCAACCAATTCCCCGTAAGGGGACGGAAACTCGATCAGCTGGCTGTCGAGCTCGATTGTAGCGCGCATATCCTTTCCCAACCAATTCCCCGTAAGGGGACGGAAACCTTGATAGGCAGAAATGAGTTCCTGCATCCAATCAGATGTCCTTTCCCAACCAATTCCCCGTAAGGGGACGGAAACTCGAACTCAATTTCTTCCGCCAGCGGAAACAGTTCCGCCTTTCCCAACCAATTCCCCGTAAGGGGACGGAAACCCGTGGGGTTGATTATATTTGATTTTTACCCACAGATAGGGCCTTTCCCAACCAATTCCCCGTAAGGGGACGGAAACGATAGCCACTGTTACCAGATCTGACACCACCTGGTCAATGTTCTTTCCCAACCAATTCCCCGTAAGGGGACGGAAACTCTAATCTCAGTGTCTTTCAACTGAGCCCTCAGAATCCTTTCCCAACCAATTCCCCGTAAGGGGACGGAAACTGTGCGCCGTAAATGTGACTAATCAATACATCCGGGTCTTTCCCAACCAATTCCCCGTAAGGGGATGAAAACTCAAACACTTCTTGCTCAATGGGTAGCCAAGTCATTTTTCTAATTAATTCCCCGCAAGGGGACGAAAACCCAGTGAAAGATGGAGACAGAAGCTGGAATCAGGCAGCAGTCAATTACCTATCACCCTACTATTGAGAATGGT